>JBBRED010000130.1:0-20274 GCA_038203335.1 Haliangiales bacterium
GCGAGCACCACGCGCGCGATCTCGATCTGATCGCGGATGGCGCGGTGCCGCGGTACCACCTCGTCGCGCCAGGTCTCGTCCTCGGGCCGCGAGGCCGCGAGCGCGCGCGCGTGCGCCGCGATCCCGTGCAACACGGCCGCCACCGCGCGCCGGCCCGGCTTGTACACGCGCACCGGCCACACGATCAGCCCGAGCACGAGCGCGAAGCCCGCGCCGGCCGCGAACCCGATGGCCCGCTCCACCACCTCGTGCGGCGAGCACGGCAAGGACGCGGCGACGAGGAGCTGCACGGCGATCGAGTTGCCCACGCCGACCATGCCCGGCCCCCAGGCTTGCGCGAGCGAGCACAGCGTGAGCCCCGCCGCGACCGCGATCGCGGTGATGAGGCCGTGGCCCGCGATCGAGCTGCCGGCGATCACGGCCGCCACACCACCGACCGCCACGCCCGTCATGGTGACCGCGCGCGTGCGGTACGCACCGCCCTTGTCGGCGAGCGCGACGAGGAAGCCGGCGAGCGGAGCCCAGCTCGCCGCCGTGGGATCGAGCCAGCGCACCGCGATCAGCGGGACCGCGGTCGCCGCCGCCGTGCGCAGGCCGAGCCAGACGGCCGGGCGCCCCGGAGCGAGCTTGGCGGCCTCCCGAACGTGGTGACCGACGATGTCGAGGCCAGGAAGCATCATCGCCGCCCATCGACCATACCGTGGTAAACCGCCCCCATGGCGCCGGTGAAGAAGCCCGAGACCGACCCCGAGGTTCGTACGATGAGCGGAATTCCGCTCAAGAATAGCTACGGCCCCGCCGATCTGGAGGCCCGCGGCTGGACGTACGAGAAGCAGCTGGGCGATCCGGGGCAGTACCCGTACACCCGTGGCCCGCACGCGACGATGTACCGCGGCAAGCCGTGGACGATGCGCATGTTCGCCGGCTTCGGCACGCCCGAGGACACGAACCAGCGCTTCAAGTTCCTCCTCGCGAGCGGCCAGACCGGCCTCTCGACCGCGTTCGATATGCCGACCCTCATGGGGTACGACCCCGATCACGAGCGCTCGCTCGGCGAGGTCGGTCGCGAAGGCGTGTCGGTCGCGTCGATCGACGACATGATGCGGCTGTTCGGCGACATCCCGCTCGACAAGGTGTCGACCTCGATGACGATCAACGCGCCGGCGGCCGTGCTGCTCGCGCTCTACGTCGCGGTCGCCGAGAAGCAGGGCGTCCCTCCCGAGAAGCTGCGCGGCACGCTGCAGAACGACATGCTCAAGGAGTTCATCGCGCAGAAGGAGTGGATCAGCCCGATCCGCGGCCACATGCGGATCATCCGCGACATGCTCGGCTGGTGCACGCGGACGATGCCGCAGTGGAACACCATCTCGATCAGCGGCTATCACATCCGCGAGGCCGGAGCGACGGCGGTGCAGGAGCTGGCGTTCACGCTGGCCGATGGCATCGGCTACGTGCAGCTCGGCATCGAGGCCGGGCTCGACGTCGATGACTTCGCTCCGCGTCTCTCGTACTTCTGGGACGTCCACAACGACTTCTTCGAGGAGATCGCGAAGTTCCGCGCCGGTCGTCGCATGTGGGCGAAGATCATGCGCGAGCGGTTCGGCGCGAAGAACCCGAAGTCGTGGCTGCAGCGCACCCACGCGCAGACCGCCCGCGTGTCGCTGATGGCGCAGCAGCCGCTCAACAACGTGATCCGCACCTCGATGCAGGCGCTCGCCGCGGTGCTCGGCGGCACGCAGTCGCTGCACACGAACAGCTACGACGAGACCTACGCGCTCCCCACCGAGCAGGCCGCGGAGCTCGCGCTGCGCACGCAGCAGGTGATCTTCGAGGAGACCGGCGTGTCCGCGGTCGCGGATCCGCTGGCCGGCAGCTACTTCGTCGAGACCCTGACCGATCAGGTCGAGGCCGCGGCGTTGGAGTACATCAACAAGATCGACGCCATGGGCGGCATCGTGAAGGCCGTCGAGGAAGGCTACCCGCAACGCGAGATCGCGCGCTCGGCGTTCGAGTTCCAGCGCGAGGTCGACACGCATCGTCGCGCGATCGTGGGCGTCAACAAGTACGTGAACCCCGGCGAGGGCGACAACATCCCGACCCTCAAGATCGAGCACGGGGTCGAGACCGGCCAGATCGAGCGCATGACCTCGTTCCGCGGCCGCCGCGACAAGGCGGCGGTCGAGCGGGCGCTGGCGGCGGTCAAGGAAGCGCTACGAGACGAGAAGCAGAACGTGATGCCGCCGATCTTCGACGCGGTGAAGCAGCACGTGACGCTGGGCGAGATCTGCGACCTGTTCCGCTCGGAGCTCGGCGAGTACCGAGATCCAGCCTATCTGTAGCGGAGACACTGCGGCTGTAGCGGGCCGGCTCACGGCCGGACTGCACGACGGCCACCCTCCACGCGAGCATCGTTCGTGCAAGAGTGAGTCGGTGAGAGGCGTCGTTCAGGTCTTGCTGGTCGAGGATTCCGAGGACGACGCCGCCCTGATCGAGCGGGAGCTGCGCCGGCTCGGACCGATCGCGACGCCGCGCGTCGAGGACGAGGCGCAGATGCGCGAGGTTCTTGCTGCTCAAACGATCGACCTCATCGTCTCCGACTGGTCGCTCCCGAGGTTCTCGGGAGCTCGGGCGCTCGGCGTCGCCCGCGAGCTCGCCCCCGACGTCCCGTTCATCATCGTGTCGGGTGACCTCGGCGAGGAGGTCGCGGTCTCCGCGATGCGCGCCGGCGCGAGCGACTACGTGCTCAAGGATCGGCTCAAGCGCCTGGTCCCCGTGGTGGAGCGCGAGCTGCGCGAGGCAAAGGAGCGCGGCGCCCGCCGGCGCGCCGAGGAGCAGCTGCGCCTCCAGGACCTTCGGTTCCGCGCGCTGCTCGAACACTCGGGGGACGTGATCACGCTGAAGACGCACGGCGATCGATTCGCCTATATCAGCCCCGCGGTCACCGCCGTCCTCGGCTATCGACCGGAGGAGCTGATCGGCAAGCTCTGCCTCGACGTGGTGCATCCCGACGATCGCGCGAGGGTCGCCGCGTTCAACGTGGACCTCCATGCCGCGCCCGAGCGGCCGATGATCTGCGAGTACCGCGCGATGCATCACGATGGCTCGCCCCGGTGGCTGGAGGCGACCGAGACCAACCGGCTCGCCGATCCCGCGGTCGCCGGCATCATCGGCAACGTCCGCGATATCACCGAGCGCAAGCAGGCGTTCGAGCTGGTCCAGGCGAGCGAGCTCAAGTACCGGCGCATCGTCGAGACCACGAGCGAGGGCGTGGTGCTGACCGATCGCGATGGTCGGTTCGCGTTCGCGAACGGACGCATGGCCGGCATCGTGGGCTACGAGCCGGCCGAGCTGATCGGCAAGACCGTGATCGAGCTGGTCGAGCCGGCCGGTCGGGCCGAGCTCGCCCTCCGGTTCGAAGAGCGCAAGCGCGGGATCGCGGGCTTCGCGGCGAGCGCGTTCATTCACAAGGACGGCTCGGTGCGCCAGGTCGTGGTCGAGTCCACGCCGATCTTCAACGACACCGGCGAGTACGAAGGCGTGCTCGCGATGATCGCCGACGTCAGCGCGCGGCGCGCGGCCGAGGCCGCCCTGCGCGCGAGCGAGAACCGGTTCGCGCGGCTCGCCGAGATCGCGGTGATCGGCATCGCGAACGTTGGGCTCGACGGGACGATCCGGGACGCGAACGAGACCCTGTGTCGGATGTGCGGCTATTCGCCGCACGAGATGATCGACGGATTCAACTGGATCCGACTCGTCCCCGCCGAGCTCCGCGCACAGGCTCTCGAGAATGCGGCCCGCATCCGCAAGGACGGCGTCATCGAGCCGTTCGAGCGCGAGATCGTGCGCAAGGACGGCTCGCGCTTCCCTGCGCTGGTGGGAGCCGCCACGGTCGACGGCACGAACGGGATCATGTTCGTCGTCGATCTCTCTGCGCAAAAGCGCGCCGAGACCGAGCTCGCCGTGATCGAGCAGCAGCTTCGGCACGCACAGAAGATGGAGGCGATGGGACGGCTCGCGGGTGGCGTCGCCCACGACTTCAACAACGTGCTCTCCGTGATCCTCAGCTACGCGGAGATGCTGATCGAGGATCTCGAGCCCGGCGGCACGCGCGACGACCTCGTCGAGATCCGGAACGCCGCCCAGCGGGCCGCGGAGGTCACCGAGCAGCTGCTCCTGTTCGGGCGCAAGCACGCGATCTGCACGACGCTCGTCGAACCGGCGCAGGTCGTGCACGACCTCGAGCGCATGCTGCGCCGCCTACTTGGCGAGGACGTCGCGCTGGAGATCTCGGCCGCCGCCGAGACACCGCGCATTCTCATCGACAAGGGCCAGCTCGACCAGGTCGTGATCAACCTCGCCATCAACGCGCGCGATGCGATGCCCCGCGGCGGCACGCTCACGATCGCGCTGTCGCCGATCCATCTCGACGCAGACTTCGCGGCGTCACACCACGGCGTCGTGCCCGGCGAGCACGCGCGGATCGTGGTCGCCGACACCGGCACCGGCATCGAGCCCACGACGCTCGCGCGGATCTTCGAGCCGTTCTTCACCACCAAGGAGGTCGGCAAGGGCACCGGCCTCGGACTCGCCACGGTGTTCGGCATCATCCAGCGCGCGGGCGGCTCGATCTGGGTCGATAGCAAGGTCGGCAAGGGCACGGAGTTCACGATCTACCTGCCGCGCTCCGAGGATGACGGCTCACCGACCGAGGCCGCGCCGGTGGTCTCCGATCTGGGTGGCACCGAGACGATCCTCCTTGCCGAAGATGATCCACAGGTCCGCCTGGTCGCCGCCGGCATCCTGCGGCGCGCCGGCTACAAGGTCCTCATCGCCGAGAGCCCGGTCGACGCCATCCGGATCGCTCACGAGCACGCCGGCATGATCCACTTGCTGGTCAGTGATGTCGTGATGCCGCAGATCAGCGGGACCGAGCTGGCCCACCGCGTCGCCCTGCTCCGCCCGGGAATCGCGGTGCTCCACATGTCGGGGTACACGGACGAGACCGCCGAGCGGCACGGGGTGACCAAGGGGGAGGCGAACTTCCTCCAGAAGCCCCTGACTCCCGACACCCTGCGCTCCAAGGTCCGGCAAGCCCTGGCAACCCGAGGAATCGTCCGACCCGCGTGACGTTTCGTCCCGGATCGCCGTTCGTTCCAGGTATGGAGCTCGACGCGCTGATTCTTCGCCTCACCCTCCCGGAGCTGCACCGCCTCAACGCGTTGATCCGCGGGCGGCTGACCCTGCTCACCGGGCCCGTTCCGGCCCTGACGTCGCGCCAGCGCGAGGTCGCCGAGCTCGTCGCTTTCGGCTGCACGAACGCGGAGATCGGCAACATGCTGCTGATCTCGGCAAACGCCGTGAAGAAGCACGTGTCCCGTCTCCTCGAGCTCCTCGAGGCCTCCAACCGGACCGAGCTCGCGACGACGCTCGCGAACCTTGCAGCGTGATGTACAAAGGATGCTCGCGGTGATGGTCGACGACGAACCGATCGAGCAGCTCGTCGCGGCCGCGGCCGCCGAGGACGAAGCCGCGTGGCAGGCGCTGTGGGCCGCGATCGAGCCGCCGCTGTCGCGGATCATCGCGCAGCCGCGGTTCCTCGGCCGGCTCGGGGGGCGCGAGGACGATCGCCGCAACATCGTGGTCGCCGTGATGGCGCGCCTGCGCGCCGATCGGTACGCGCGGCTCCGCCTCTACCTCGACGCGAAGCGCGCGAACCCGCGGCTGCGGTTCGTGAGCTGGCTCCGCGTGGTCGCGAAGCGCGTCGGAATCGACTACCTGCGCTCGCATCCCGACTACGTGCGCCGCCACGACGCGAACGCCAGCCGACCCGGTCGCTGGGTCGATGCGGAGGAGCTGCCGCCGGCGAGTCAGATCTTCGGTGGTCGCCCGCCGATCACGGATCTCGGCACGGCACAGGAGCTGCTGTCGTACGCCGCCGGCGTGATCCCGCCCGAGCAGCGCCGCGCGCTCGAGCTGTGGGCGCAGAGCGAGACCTTCGAGGACATCGCGAAGACGCTCGGCCTCGCGAACGCCGCCGCCGCCGAGCGCATCGTGCGCGCCGTGATCGAGCGCCTCCGCCGCCGGTTCCGCTCCGAAGGTGATCTGGCGTCGTGACCGAGTGCCCCGACCTCGGTGCGCTCGAACATGTGCCTCTCGCGCCGCCGGTCTCCGCGCACGTCGCCACGTGCTCCGCGTGCAAGCTCGTCGTCGATGTGTTCTCGGGCGCATCCGCCGCGAGCGCCTCGGACTGCCTCCGATTCGATGCCCTGCTCGCGGCGCGCGGCGACGGCACGCTCAACACCGCGGGTAAGAACCTCCTCGATCGCCACCTCGCCAGCTGTGCCGACTGCCGCGAGGTCGCCGAGACGCTATCTCCGATCGCCGATGCCGACGGAGATCTCCAGTCGCTGCCCGAGGTGGACCCCGCAGCGTACGCGCTCGGTCTCGAGGTCAAGCGCGGCGGCATGGGCCGCATCCTCGCCGCACGCGACCTGCGGGTCGGGCGCCCCGTCGCGGTCAAGGAGTTGCTCGGCCGCGCGCCGAAGCTCGCCGCACGGTTCGAACGCGAGGCCCGCGTCACCGCGCGCCTGCAGCACCCGGGCATCGTCCCGATCTACGAGATCGGCCGGTGGCCCGACGGCACGCCGTTCTACTCGATGCGGATGGTCGAGGGACGCACGCTGCTCGAGGCGATCGATGCCGCGCCCACGCTGGTCGCCCGGCTCGCCCTGTTGCCGGCGGTGATCGCCGCGACCGAGGCCGTCGCGTTCGCGCACGCGCAGCGCGTGATCCATCGCGATCTCACCCCGTCGAACGTACTCGTCGGCGCGTACGGCGAGACCGTCGTGATCGACTGGGGGCTCGCGAAGGATCTGTCGCACGACGGCGCGCCGACCGACGACGATGACGACGAGGATCCGCCGGCCGGGGCCAGCACCGAGCGGCTGACCAACGTGGGGGCCGTGATCGGCACCGCGGCGTACATGCCCCCCGAGCAAGCGCACGGCGCTCCGGTCGACGAGCGCGCCGACGTGTACGCGCTCGGCGCGATCCTCTATCACCTGCTCGCCGGTCACGCCCCGTATCGCGCGGCGTCCACGCGCGAGCTGCTCCGCGACGTGCGCACCGGTCCACCGCCGTCGATCGGCGAGCTCGCGCCCGGCGCGCCACGAGACCTGGTGTCGATCGTCACGAAGGCGATGGCCCGCGAGCTCGACGCGCGGTACCCGAGCGCGCGCGAGCTGACCGAGGAGCTCAATCGCTTCCAGACCGGCCGCATGGTCGCGGCGCACGCCTACTCCGGCCTCGAGCGCGCGCTGCGCGTGATCAAGCGAAACAAGGCGGTGGTCGCGGTCGCGGCGCTCGCGCTCGTGCTGCTCGGTGCGATGGGCACCGTCGCCGTGAGCCGCGTGCTGCGGTCGCGCACCGAGGCGCGCGAGACCGTGCGCGATCTGCTCGTCGAAGAGGGGCGCGTCGAGTTGCTCAGCGGCAGCCCGCTGCGCGCCCTCGCCTACCTGAACGAGGCCTCGCGGCAGCACACGCCGGTGCTCGGGTTCCTGATCACCACCGCGCTCGACGCGATGCCGCGCTCGAAGGGGCTGCTCGACTGCAAGGGCGACGTGCGCTTCCTCGAATTCTCGCCCGACGGCGCGCAGGTGATCGCAGCGTGCCACGACGTCGCGCAGCTATGGACCGTCGCGAACGGCAACGCGATCGCCACGCTGGGCCCGATCGCCGGCGCCTTCGATCGCGTGCGGTACTCGCACGACGGCAAGACGGTGGTGACGTTCGGCGACAGCGGCGACGCGCGGGTCTGGGATGCGCACACCGGGCTGGCACGCGCAACGCTGCCGCATGGCGCACCGATCACCGCCGCGACGTACTCGCCCGACGATCGCCGGATCGCCACCACCGGTCAGGACGGCACCGCACAGCTGTGGGACATCGCGAGCGGCACGCGCCAGTGGAAGATCGTCGGCAATACCGGCCTGCTCCGCCACATCTATGGCGAGATCAGCGGCGACGGCACGCTCCTCCTCACCGTGACGATGCAGGGCGAGGGCAAGGGGTGGGACCTCGAGACCGGCCAGCAGCGCGGCGGGTTCCGTCACTCGGCGCATGCCCTCGTGCTCGGCGCCGAGCTGTCGCGCGATGGAACACGCGCGGTGACCTGCGGGACCGATCGTCTGACCCGCGTGTGGGACGCGCAGACCGGCGCGGCGCTGCTCACGGTGGGCGGTCACACCGATGTGGTGTGGAAGTGCGTGTTCTCGCCCGACGGTACGCGCCTCCTCACCGCGAGCCACGATGGCAGCGCGATGGTGTGGGATCTCGCGACCGGCGCGACGGTCGCCGCGATCCACCACGGCGACGTGCTGCTGTGGGCCCGGTTCTCGCCGGATGGCTCGCGGTTCCTCACCGTCGGCGTCGAAGGGCTGATCAAGGTCTGGGACGCGCGCTCCGGTGCACCGCTGTCCACGCACGACTCCGTCGGCGGCAAGGACGCGCACTTCTCGCCCGATGGCCGCTACCTGATCGCGCAGCGCGGCGATGGCCGGATCCAGATCTGGAGCGACGCGCCTCCCGTGCGCACGTTCGCGCCGCCCGTCGTCGCCAGCCTCCTTGCCGTATCGCAGGACGGCACGCGCACCGTGCTGGCCGAGGGCGGCCTCGTCGCGCTTCACGATACCGAGAGCGGTCGGGCGATCGCGCACGTCGAGCTGCGCGCGCCGATCGCGATGGCGGAGCTCGAGATCGCGGCGACGACCGATCGCGCCGTGGTGATCCTCGATCTCGCCACCGGCGCGACGAAGCATGTGATCCCGATGACCACCCCGGTCGCTCTCGAGATGTCGGCCGATGGCGCGCGGCTCGTGGTCACGCGGACCTCCGCACCGCCCGAGCTGTGGGACGTGGAGAGCGGTCGCCGCCTCGTGGCGATCGAGGGCGCGACCCACGCGAAACCGAGTCGCAGCGGCCACCGCGTCGTCGCGTGGCGCGCCGGTGGTCTCCCCTTCGTGTGGGATGACACGCGCGGCAGGCTCACCACGATCCCGGCCCGCGGCTCGTTCACCCCGCTCGGGTTCTCGGCCGCCGAGGACCGCGTGGCGATCGTCGAGACCGATCATCTCGGCGCGCGCAGGTTGCGCGTGTGGAGCACCGACGTCACCACGTTCCCGCTGATCGATACCACCGACATCAGCGAAGAGCCCACGTTCGATCCCGCCGGGACGTACATGACCACGATCGGCGGAGATCGCATCGTCACCGTGTGGAACCTCGCGGACGGCACGGTCCACGCCGCGTTCGCGACCGACCACCTCGTGCAGGCGCAGATCAACTCGGCCGGCACCCTACTCGCCGGCATCGGCGACAGCGGCGCGAGCATGGTCGTCCTGTCGGCCGATGGCCGCCTCCTCCAGCGCTCGCCGATCGCGCACGCGGGCCCGCTGGTCACCCAGCTCGGGTTCAGCCCACCGGCCGCGCGCGCCTGGTGGACTCCCGGCGGAGACACCATCGTCACCCGCTCCACGACCATCGGCCTGTGGCCGGCGAGGACCGAGTTCGATTCCGACGAGCTCGCCGGGACGGTCGCGCGCAACGTGCCCTGGCGGGTGGTCCGCGGCACCCTCGCGTGGATCGAGAGCGTGCCCCTGCGCGTGCTCGTGGTCCGCGATGGCCAGCCCGTCGGCAACGCCACCGTCGAGATCGAGCTGCGCATGCCTGCGCACCGCGGAGCGGCGCCGATGGACTACGACACGATGTCCATGCGGCGAGCGATCACCACCGTCATCACAAACGCCGCCGGCGAGCTCGAGCTACCGAGCATGCCGCCCGCGCGCTACCAGATCCGCGCCACCGCGGGCGCCGCGCGCGGCGAGCTCGAGACCGATATCGGCGTCGACAATACGGATGTCACCGTGACGCTCGCGCCGTAGCGGCTCACCGCCAAGCCGGGTTCGGTGCGCTCGCCGCCCCACCGCGGTGAACGTGCGCGCCGGCACCGCGGTGCTGGTTTTACCGCCAAGCCGCGGAGCCGCGGAGGGTCGGTTCGACGCGTCGCGAGCTTCGGCGAAGAGCGCGAGCTATGCGACGTGCGCGACGTGCGCGGTCGAGGGTCGGGGGCGTGGTATGTAGATCGTCGTGTACGAGATCAGGGCGAATCGAGCCGGGAGCATCGGCTTGCTTCTCGTCGGCCTCATGATCGCGAGCATCGGCCTCCTGATCCTGGTCGGCGACAGCGACACGCTTCCCGCCGGCGGGATCTTCCTGCTCGTGATCGGCGGCCCGATCGTCCTGGTCTCCGCAGGCGGAGCGGTGTCGGGGGCACCGTCGCTCCGGGCGACGGACGCCGGCCTCTCGTTTCGCGGCGGAGCGGTGGTGCCGTGGTCGGCGATCAAGCAGATCTACGCCGCCAGCATGGACGTGCAGGTCAACATGATGTCCCACCGCACGTCGGCGATCGCGATCGACTTCCATCGGAAGCGAACGATGTTCCGGCTGCCCATGAGGTTGTGGATGGCCTCGCCGTTCACGGTCGGCGATGTCGATGTCTCGCCGAGCGCCGCATCGGAGCGCGGATCCGTGATCGCGTCGAAGCTCGAGGCGATGCGCGTGCGCGCCGGCACGACCGAGTAACGAGCACGCGTTCTCCGCAGGACGTCGCGACGCGTCGAAAACCTTCCTCCGTGGCTCCGCGGCTTGGCGGTAACAACCGCACGGCAGTGCCGGCGCGCGCGAGCGCCGTATCGGCGCGAATGCAGGGCAGTGGGGGCGCGCGAACGGCCGTGCCCAGGCTTGGCGGCTACCGGCGGCGCGTGTCGTCGAACGCGATCGCCGACACGCCCATCACGGTGAGGCCGATCAGCGCGAGCACGCAGACCCGCGCGCGGTTGACCATCGTGAACACGAGGCCGATCGGGCCGGTGGCACCGAGGGCGCCGAACAGCGCGTAGTTCGAGCCGTCCGCGATCCCGATACCGAGCGGAATGATGTTCGAGATCCAGGTGATCAGCAGACCGACGGAGATCTGGGCGAGCACGAGCGAGATGGTGAGCGGCACGCCCGCCGCGACCATCAGCATCACGGTGCCCGCCGTGTAGAACAGGCGCGAGGCGATCACGTAAAGGATCGCGCGCGGAAAGCGGCCGATCTCGCGGATGTCCTTGTCGACGGAGACCACCCCGGTCTGCCAGCGGGCCGCCCGCGGCTCGGAGATCAGGCGCAGGCCGCGCGCGGCTCGGATCACGATGCCGAACGCGCCGCGGCGGATGATCACGGCGAGCGCGACCGCGAATGCGATCAACACGGCGCTCGCGATGGCCACCGCGACCTGGGCGCGGCCGGGAAGATCGAGCGAGAGCAGGCAGACCGGCGCTCCGATCACGATGGTCGCGATCGCGACCCACGACGTCGCGACGTTGAACATCACGACCGACGACACCGCCGCGGAGCGCGGCAACTCGCCGAGGAGCATGGTGACCTTGATGGGCTCGCCGAGCGCGTTGCCCGGGGTCAGCCGGTTGATCGCCACGCCGCTCGCCTGCGCGGCGAACACGCGCGGGTACGAGATCTCGTGGTGGGCGTTGGCGAACGCGTGCAGCCCGGCCGCGTCGCACAGGATCGCGCAGACATCGATCGCGGCGATCACCGCGAACCACGGACCGATCCGCACGAGCGCGGCGCGCAGCACATCCCAGCCGGTGTTGCGCACGAGGAACACGAGCGCGACCACGCCGACCGCGACCGCGAGTGCGTGAAGCCAGCGCCGGCGCGGCGGTTCCGCGGCGGCCACCTGAAGCGAGCCCTCCGCGTTCACCATCGCGCCCCGAACGTGGTGCGCGCGTCCCAGAACCAGCCATCGGGGGTGTTGCGCGTCTGCGCATCCATCGCGCCGACTCCGAGCTCGATGTCCCAGATCCACGAGCCGCCGATCAGGAGCTCGTGCCCGAGCACACCGCCGCCGCCGAGCGAGGTCCCCGCCTGCTGCGAGCTATCCGAGTAACTGATCGTGACCTCGAACAGGTGAAGCACGGTAGCGAACGCACCGACGAATGGGCCAGACCGGCCATCGAGCAGGTAGGCACGTGCGCCGGTGCGTGCGATCAGGCGCGGGCCGAACACGCGATCGCCGCTGGTGAAGAACGCGAGATCTCCGGTGATCGCGAGCCACGGCAGCGCCGAGTAGGCGGCTTGCGCCGTCAGGTACGGCACGGCATCACCGGGGCCGCCGAGCACGGCCACACCACCGGTGAGCGCGAACGGTCGAGCGACGCGGACCGGCTCGTCCTCCGCGTACGCCGGGGCGACCGCGGCGGCGACCACGAGGCCGGAGAGCACGGCGAGCACGGCGAGGCGTCGGTCGTGATCTCCGCACGGCATCGACACACTGTAGCGCGCGCGATCAGCAGGCGGAGGGGCCCGATCGGGTACGCCGACCCTCACAGCGTACGCCGCGCGGACGGCATGTCCGTGCGCCGGCCGATCCGGACGGACAGCGCACGCTAACTCGGCCGGCGCACTCGCGCGCGATCTGGCCCGCGACGTGGAGGACATCCTCGCATGCGCCCTCGCCGCCCCGTTCACCCGCTCGATCATCATCCGTCGTTTCGCGCCGTCGTCGCCGCGGCGCCACCGCTCGCCGAGCTCGCCGTTCGGTTGCGTCCGGACGCCGCGGAGCTGGTCGGTACGCTCGCGATCGCGTGCGGCGATCTGGCCGATGGCTTCGCCGCGCCGCCGGCGAGCAAGCGCCGGCTCATCGCGCATCACCGCGCGTGGCTATGCGTACGCGAGATCGACCGCGCGGTCACCGCCGCCGCCCGCCGCCGGCTCGCGCCGCTCGAGATCGTGCGCCGAGCGCAGCGCGCGATCGACAAGGCCGACGTGCTGATCGGCGCGTTGCTTCCCGTGTGAATACGGGCGGTTCGCATATTCGTGCGCGACCCGCTGCGACATCGGTCAGCTGCCGTACTCTGAGACGTATGCGCACCAAGCTCGCCCTCGTGTTGTTGACCGCGGCCCTCGCCGTTCCCGGCTGCAAGAAGAAAGGCGACGGGTCGGGCGGCGGCGGTGGCGGCGGCGGCTGGTTCGTCGGTACCGAGGGCATGATGCGCAAGGTCGAGAACGGTCGCCTCGGCAGTCCGTACGGGCTCGGCGCGACCGAGCAGCTCAACGGGATCGCGTGCCGCGGCTTCGGGGAAGCGTGGGTCGTCGGTGCCCACGGCACGCTCCTCTACACGAACGATGGTGGCGAGGAGTGGTCGGCCGAGGTGCTGCCGACCAGCGCCGACCTCCGCACGCTCGCGACGCAGGACGCGGGTCCCGTGTTCATCGCCGGCGACGGCGTGTTCTTCACGGCGACGCCAGATTCCTCGACCGGCGCCGCCACGTGGACGCAGATCGGCGACGGCATCACGAAGTTCCGCTCGCTCGCGGCCGCACAGCAGGGTCAGACCGTGCTCGCGCTCGGCGAGGACGGCGCGCTGTGGTCGTACGCGAACGGTGCGCTGACCAAGCGCACCACGATCGCCGGCGCGCGGTCGGTCTCGGTCTCGCCCGATGGCTTGACCGCGCTGATCGCCGGCAATGGTCTCGCGCGCTCCACCGACGGTGGACTGACGTGGACGAAGCTCGCCGCGAACGCCGGCGCGACGTTCGAGGACGCGCACGTCGACAACGACGGCGGTGGACTCGCCGTGGGCAAGGCCGGCATCGTCGCGCTGTTCGACGCCGATGGACGCGTGCTGCACCAGACGGTGGGCACGGCCGATCTGCACACGATGCACGTCGCCGGCTGGGCATCGTCGGCGCTCGAGGGCTACACCGCGGGCGACGGCGGCCAGGTGTGGATCACGCACGATGGTGGCTGGACCTGGAGCGCGGGCCCGAACGTCGGTTCGACCGTGCTCGGTGTCGACGAGATCGGTGAAGGTCACCGGTAGACCTACGCGGCAGAGGCTCACCACGTTCACCGTAAGGTGACAGCCAGCAGCGCACGAAGCGGGCGAAACCGTTCAGCGGCGCGGCAGCTGCACGATGCCGACGACATGCTGGTGCAATTGGGCGTGAGAAGGTCTCATGCCGTGAGTACCCGTGGCGTACCCTGCGTCGCACCGATCCGCGACAGGGTGACGACTCGTGACGGCCGACCAGGGTGATGACGACGCGACCGATCCGCTGATCGGCCGCGAGCTCGCGTCCCGCTATCGGATCGAAGCGATGCTCGGCAAAGGCGCGATGGGCGCGGTGTATCGCGCGCGGCACATCAAGGTCGGCCGCTCGTTCGCGGTCAAGGTGCTGCACGAGCGCCTGCTCACCGATCCAAAGCTGAAGAAGCGCTTCGAGCGCGAGAGCGAGCTCGCCGGAAAGATGCACCACATCAACGTCGTGGGCGTGGTCGACGTCGGCGAGACCGACGACGGCATCCACTTCATGGTGATGGAGTACGCCGACGGCAAGACGCTCGGCGCGATGATGGATCGCGCCCTCGAGCCCGAGCGGGTGATCCCGATCGTGAAGCAGCTGCTCGATGGCCTCGCGCACGCGCACGACCACGGCCTCGTGCACCGCGACTTCAAGCCCGAGAACGTGATCATCGAGGTCGATCGTCAGGGCACCGAGCGGCCGCGCATCGTGGACTTCGGCATCGCGATCCTCCGCGACCAGGCGAGCACCCCGAACCGCGAGGATCGGTTGACCACCGCCGGTCTCGTGCTCGGCACGCCGCACTACATGGCGCCCGAGCACGCGATGGGCGAAGGCGTGGACCACCGCATCGATCTGTTCGCGCTCGGCGTGATCCTCTACGAGATGCTGACCGGTCGCATGCCGTTCGACGGAGACGGCGTCGACGTGGCGCGCGCGAACCTCCTGCAACAGACGCCGCCGATGGGCGTGCGCGTGCCGACCGTGAACGTCGATCCACTGCTCGAGGCGTTCACGCGCAAGCTGATGGAGAAGAAGCCGGACGATCGCCCGGCGACCGCGAAGGCCGCTCGCCAGTTGCTCGAGCTGATCGAGCGCGACCGTCACGCCGCCGCCATCGCTCTCGGTGTGGAGCTCGCCGTCGAGGTCGCGTTGCCCATCCCCGCGCAGGTCGTCGCCGTGCCGCCGCCGATCGTGGCCGCGACCGAGCCGGTGCGCCCGGTCGCGCCGACGATGGTCGCGCCGACCACCACGCCGCGCGTGACGACGAGCGATCAGAGCCGCCTCGCCCCGGCCAGGCTGCCGACGCGCCGGATCGCGGCGATCGGCGCGGGCATCGCCGCGGTCATCGCGCTCGTCGTGATCGTCAAGCTGGCGACGCGCTCGCACGACGCCCCTCCGAAGACGGTGGCCACCGCGCCGTCGATCGCGCTGCCCGATGCGGGGGCTCCCGAGCTCGCGATCGACGCGGCGGTGACGGCGATCACCGATGCCGCGCCGCTGCGGTCGATCGCGGAGGATGCCGGGCCGACGACGACCGTGAAGCGCGTGATCCCGAAGCCGCGGCCGCGCCCGATCACGAAGCCCACGCCGGGGACCACCGAGGTGGTCGCGCCGGTCGTCATCGACACCACGGCCGCGGCGGTGGCGCAGCTGTATGGGCAGGTGGGACGCGAGCTCAAGACGCTCGACACCGCGAGGGGCTCGGGAGCGACGGCCGGTCTGTGGCCCAAATACCTGCGCATCCGGATCAATGACGTGATCACGACGCCGGAGAAGCGCGTCGAGGCGCAGCGAACGCTCGCGCAGCTCCGCAGGGAGATCGCCGCGCATTGATGCACCTCACCCGGCGCTAACCCTTTGCGCGTTGCAGAGCCGCGCGCTGGTGACACAGACTGGGCGTATGTCTGCGGATCCCAAGGTGATGGAGGGACGCGTGCTGGCCGGCCGCTATCGGCTCGAAGGCCACCTCGGCCGCGGCGCCATGGGCGACGTATATCGCGCGAAGCACGTGAAGGTGCCGCGCGCGTTCGCGGTGAAGGTCCTGCTGCCCGAGCTCGTGAAGGATCCGAAGGTGGTCGCGCGCTTCGAGCGCGAAGCCGAGCTCGCAGGGCGCTTGAACCACCGCAACGTGACGAGCGTGATCGACATCGGCGAGACGGATGGTACGCGCTACCTCGTGATGGACTTCGCCGAGGGCATGGAACTCGGCGCGCTGATGAACGCGCAGGCGGTCGAGCCCGCACGCGCGGTCGCGCTGTTCCGTCAGATCGTCAACGGGCTCGAGCACGCGCACGCGCACGACGTGGTGCATCGCGATCTCAAGCCGGAGAACGTGATCGTCGAGACGGCGAACGGTGACGAGATCGCGCGCATCGTCGACTTCGGCGTCGCGATCCTCCGCGATGGCGCCGCCGGCGATGGCGAGCGCCTCACCACCGGCGGCCTCGTCATCGGCACGCCGCACTACATGGCGCCCGAGCTCGCGACCGGCAAGGCGTTCGATCATCGCGTCGACCTGTTCGCGCTGGGCGTGATCCTCTACGAGATGCTGACGGGCGTGATGCCGTACGAGGGCGATGGTGTCGACGTCGCAATGGCGAACATCCGGATCGCAACGCCGCCGATGTCGCTCCGCGCGCCGCACGTCGCGGTGGATCCGCTGCTCGAGGCGCTGACGCGCAAGCTGATGGAGAAGAAGCCGGATGCGCGCCCGCAGTCCGCGAAGGACGTGAAGGCGCTGCTCGATCTGATCGCCACCGATCGCGACGCCGCGGCCACGGCGTTCGGTCTCGAGCCACCCCCTCGCACGCCGGCGCAGCGCACCACGCCGCGGATGGTGTTCGCCGCGCCCACCGCGGTCGATGCGGAGATCACCGAGAAGGTCACCGCACCGTCGACCCGCGAGATGCTCGCGCTCGCGAACCGTCGCTCGCGCTGGGTCGCGTGGGCCGCGATGGCGGCGCTGTTGATCGCGGTCACCGCGACGGGCATCGCGGTGTTCGGCCAGCACGAGGCCACCGCCGCGGTGAGCCTGGAGCTCGGCTCCGACGCGCCCACGGCCACACCGCCCACGGTCCGCTCCACGCTGCCCGACTCCGTTCCGTCGCTCGCGCTCATCCGTCCGGTCGCCGTACCGATCGCCACGCCGGTGAAGGCGCCGCCGATCGCGGTGACGCCCGTGGTCGCGAAGCAGGTGACGCCGCCGGCGAAGCAGACCGAGGTCCCCCCGCAAGATCCCGCGACCGTCGTGAAGCTGTACCAGCAGCTCGCGCGTGAGCTGAAGGGCATCGCCGATCGCCGCGACATGACGGCCGACGATCTGTGGATGCGCTATCGCCGGATCCGGATCCAGGACGCGCTCGCGACCAGCGGCAAGCGAGCCGAGGTCATGAACGAGCTCGCGCGGATCGATCAGGCGATCGGTCGTCGCTTCCGCACGCCGCGCTGACGCTCAGGCGGCGGACGCGATCGCTTCGTGCGAGATCTGGAAACCGGACTTCGCCCACGCGGAGGTGCCGCCATCCAGGTTGTAGATGGTGGCGTACCCGAGGCGCTCTGCGAGCTTTGCCGCCGTCAGGCTGCGCACGCCGCGCTGGCAGATGAAGACGATCGGCCTCGTTCGCTCCAGATACGCGTCCGGGTCAGCGCGGAGCGTGTCGAGCGGGATATTGCGGCTGCCGGGGACGTGGCCCGACAGCCAGTCGCGCTCGTCGCGCACATCCACGAGGTCGAGGTCCGAAGAGAGGAGGTCTGCGAGCTCGCTGGCGCTGACGTTCTCGACCATGTGTCCGTTATAACGGCGGACGCTATGGTTGGCAAGGGGTCTGCTGCAGCGGATCCGTGCTAACGGACACCCTGCAAGCGGTGCAGCGCCTCGACGAGAGCGTCGATATCCTCGCAAACATTGTAGAAAGCCAGTGATGCCCGGACCGTCGCCTCGTGTCCGAACCGGCGGAGGATCGGCTGGGCGCAGTGGTGGCCCGAGCGGACGGCGATCCCGTCCTTGTCGAGCGCCGCGCTGACGTCCTCGGTGCGCTGGCCATCGAGCACGAACGACAGCACGCCCGCCTTGTTCGGCGAGGTACCGACCATCGTCAGGCCGGGCACCGTGGCGAGCCGCTGCGTTCCATAGACCAGGAGCTCGTGCTCGTAGCGATCGATCACGTCCATACCGATCCGCTCGACGTACTCGATCGCCGCGCCGAGCCCGACCGCGTCCGCGATCGAGCCGGTACCGGCCTCGAACCGAAACGGCGGAGGCTGGTAGCGCGTCTTCTCGAACGTGACGTCCTCGATCATGTTTCCGCCGCCCTGCCACGGCGGCGTGCGCTCCCAGACCTCGGCCTTGCCCCACACGACGCCGATGCCGGTCGGGGCGAACACCTTGTGGCCCGAGAACACGTACCAGTCGCAGCCGAGGTCCTGGACGTCGACCTTCATGTGCGAGACCGCCTGCGCGCCATCCACCATGACGTGCGCGCCATAGCGGTGCGCGATCTCGACCATCTGCTTCGCCGGCGTGATCGTGCCGAGCGCGTTCGAGACGTGCGGGATCGAGACGAGGCGCGTGCGCGGCCCCATCAGCCGCTCGTACTCCTCGAGGATCACGTCGCCACGGTCATCGACGGGCGCGACGCGCAACGTGGCGCCGACCTCGGCGCACAGCATCTGCCACGGCACGATGTTCGCGTGGTGCTCGAGGTGCGTGATCACGATCTCGTCGCCCTTGCCGACGTGGCGACGGCCCCAGCTCTTCGCGAGGAGGTTGATGCCCTCGGTCGCGCCACGGACCCACACGATCTCCTTCGCGGAGCCGGCGTTGACGAACCGGCGCGCGCTCTCGCGGGCCTTCTCGAACGCATCGGTCGACCGCGCCGCGAGCGTGTGCGCCGCGCGGTGCACGTTAGAGTTCTCGTGCTCGTAGAAGTACGACAGCCGATCGATCACGGCACGCGGCTTCTGCGTGGTCGCCGCGTTGTCGAGCCACACGAGGCGCTTGCCGCCGTGCACGCGCTCCTCGAGGATCGGGAAGTCCTTGCGGACCGCGTACGGATCGAACGCGTTGCGACCGAGGTCGCGCGCGAGCCGATCGTCACTATTGGGCGAGCGCTCGTACGACTCGATGCGTCCCGGGCTATCCGGAGTCAGCGCATCGACACCGGGAATGTAGTACGGCACGTCGCCGATCGACGGCTCGGGAAGACCGCTCATCGACATGCTCGGCATGCCGCCGAGCATCGAGAGATCGAGCGGCGCGCCGAACGGCGAGCCGGTGACCGCGGGGACAGCGCCGGGTGTGGTGCTCGGCGCGGCCGGCACCGAGGATGCGTTCGGTACGCCCGACGACGGCACCGAGCCGCTCTGCGAGGCACCTTGCGCGAGCTCCATGTGCTCGGCCTGCGTGAGCGATCTGGTCGAGCGACCACCGGTCGCGGTGATCGGGCCCTGGCCCGCGCCGCTGCCTGGCGGCGACACGCCGACCCCCGAGACCGGCGCCGATGGATCGGCGAGGCCACCCGGCGTACCGGGCGGCGGCCAGGCATCGAAGCCGGGCGGCGACACGCCGCCCCCCGAGGCCGGGCCCGACGGATCCGGGAAGCCGCCACCTGCCGGCGACAAGGTGGGCGAGATGCCCGGCGACGGATTCGTCGTCGTCCCGTGGCCGGTGATCATCGACTGCGGGCTCGGCACCGGGACCACCGATGCGGCGTTCGCACCGAACATCTCGTTCGCCATGCGCGCGATCAGGAGCGTCATCGAGTTCGGATCCGTGGGATCCGGAAGCGTCGGGCCAACGGGCGGCGCGCTCGCCCCCATCGACGCACCAGGGCTCGCACCGATCAACGCGTTCGGAGCCGGGGGCTCGGTCAGCGTCGATGGCGCAGCGCCGCCGGTGTCGACCACCTGCCCCAGCGGCACGCGAAACTCGTGCGGGGGGAGGTAGCCGCTTCGATCATCCGTAGTCATGGTAGCGGTCGACCTCGATTCCCTCGAGGCAGCCGATGGCGTCCTCGGTCAACACGGCCGACGAGCAGTACAGCGAGATGAGGTACTGCGCAGCGCCCACATTGTTGATGCCCATGAACCGCACGGACAGGCTCGGGCTGATCTCACCGGGGATGCCCGGCTGGAACAGACCGACGACACCGCGCTTCTTCTCGCCGGTGCGCATCAGGAGGATGTCGGTCTTCTTGCCGCTGACGTGGAGCTTGTCGCACGGGATCAGCGGGAGGCCGCGCCAGGTCAGCATCGGCGTGCCGAACAGCGTGACCGTCGGAGGTGGAACTCCGCGGCGGGTGCATTCGCGACCGAACGCCGCGATCGCGCGCGGGTGCGCGAGGAAGAACG
>JBBRED010000131.1:0-20254 GCA_038203335.1 Haliangiales bacterium
ACTCGATGTCGAGGCCGTGCTCATGGAAGGCTACCGTCGCGTCGACGAGTGGCACCTGATCGAGCGCGCGATCGACAACTTCGACGTGGTGTTCCTGCGCAACGAGGACTCGGTCGCTCAGATGGGGCGTGGCCGATTGACTCGCGAGGAGCTCGCCGTGCTCGAGCTCGTCAACGGCAAGAACACGGTGAAGGACATCATTCGCAAGTCGCGGATGGGCAGCTTCGAGGTCAGCAAGATGCTGTACCGGCTGCTGAGCATCAAGCTCGTGCGCCGCCGCGTCCTCCCCGTCGCGGTCTGAGCCACGCGCGGATGCGCCCGCCGGGCGACCGCGCACACGACCAGGGTCGGCACGCCCGATGCTGCTCTACGGGGTATGACGACTCGAATCGCAACCCTGCTCCTCGCCACCGCGCTCGCCGGCTGCGCCGTGCAACATCGCTACACCGGCCAGGTCACGGTGCGCGATACCTCCCTCGTGGCGATCGAGCCCGAGGTCAAGGTCGTCGCTGACGCCGAGGAGCCGATGTTCTTCGCCGAGCACTCGTACTACCTGTTCCATGATGGTGCATGGCACCGCGGCGAGAGCGTGCGCGGCCCGTGGGTGCTCGACACGAAGCCGCCCGCCGCGGTGTTGCGCATCTCGCAGCCGTACGCGTACACGCGGTTCAAGGTCGACCACCCGGCGGACCAGATCGCGACGAAGACGACGAACGACGGCGAGACGCTGTCAGCGTTCCGCTGATCACTTCGTCGTGATGACCACGAGCTGCGCGGGCGGGCTCATCGTCCCACCCGCACTCGAGGGCACGGGCTCTCGGATCACGATCCGCCCGACCGCACCGCCACCGCCGCCGCCGTTCGTGGTGGCGCCACCGTCGGCTCTGGGGCGCGCGGAGATCGCGCCGGCGCCGCCCGCGCCCCCGGCCCCCGCCGACGCCGCGCCCGCCGCGCCGCCCGGCGCGGGCGTGGTGGTGCGCGCCCCGTTCTGACCGGGTTGCCCCGCGGCGCTGACATTGCCCTCGCCGCCGCCACCACCACCGCCGCCGTTCGCGTACAGGTCTCCGTTGATGACGACGCTCGCGGCCTCGAGGAGGATCGCTCCTCCCGCGCCGCCACCAGCCCCCGCGGCCGAGTTCGCGGCCAGCGTTCCACCCTCCCCACCGGCTCCGTTCATCCCGATCTCGCCGCGCATCTGGAACGTTCCGAGCACGGTGAGCTGAAACGCTCCGCCACCTCCGCCACCGTAGGTCGCGACGGTGGTGGTGCCTCGCCCGCCCGGTCCGCCACCGCCACCACCGACGAGCGGTTCGAGCGTCGCGGTGGAGCACGAGGTGTTACCAGCCGCACCGCCGAGGACGATGCCGCCGAGCCCGCCGGCGCCACCCGCGAGCCCGTTGCCGCCACCTCCGCCTCCGCCATCGGCGCCGGTGTTCGCGGTCGCCCCCTGCCCGCCTCCGCAGCCGCTGATCGGATCGCCGAATTTCACCCCGGGTTGACCACCGGGTCCCGCGCACGACCGCATGCCGCCACATCCGCCGGAGCCATCGATGGTGCCCTTCAGCGTGGCATCGGTCCCGACGAGGATTGCGGCGGATCGGGTGCCGACGATGGTGACGTCGGCCTCGATCTTCAGCGAGTGAAACACGAACACCCCGATCGCTTGGCCACCGGATGCGTGGTCGATGAAGCCGATGCCCGCGATCGTCCCCGTTCCGGCGGCGCGGGTCAGCCCACCCGTGATCGCGCCGGTGTCGGCGTTGATCGTGATGTCGCCGCTGATCACGATGTTCGTGGTCAGCGGATCCGCCCACGCCGGATCCACGCCGTTGCTCGGGACGATCCGCGCGCAGTGCGCCGGCGCGACCGCGACGCAACCGAGGCTGCACGTCGTGGTGCCACCGGCGCAGGTCAGCGTGCTTCCGCTGCACGAGCACGTCAGGTCGGCGTCGGGACCCGCGGCGTCACCGCCGGCATCGGCCGCGCTCGCGACGCACACCTGCTCGATGCACATCAGCGGGCGCGGGCACGTCCCCGCGCTACTGCACGGGGCACCTGCCTCGGGATGCGGGTCGAAGCAGCCCGCGAGGACGGCGGACAGAAGAACGACCCGAACCATCCGTCCGATCGTACCGCGACTAGGCGCGGCGACGGCGGCGGATCAGCATTCCGACGGTGAACAGCGAGAGCAGCGCGGCACCACCCGGCGTGGCGCCCACCGAGCAGCAGCCGGTGTCGTCCTCACCGGGAAGCGTGCACGTCGCCTGGCAACCGTCGCCGTTGTCGATGTTGCCGTCGTCGCAGGACTCGCCGTCATCGAGCGTGCCGTTCCCGCAGGTCGGAGCGGGCGCGGCGGCGACCACGCAGACCTCGTCCATCGTCCAGCCGCCGTAGTTGAGGCCCTGGTCGCTGGCAAGCTCGAAGCGCAGCTTGACCTTGCCGGTCGACGACTGCGTCGAGAGATCGACGTCCTGGAACCGCCACTCCTTGTCGACGAAGTCCACGCCGTTCATGGTCTCCATCGGAGAGGCGAAGTTGCTCCACACCTTCGTGCCGTTCACGAGGATGTTCGCGTTGTCGAAGAAGCCGTCCTCGACGCCGAGCCAGCGGTAGTACTGGAGGCGCACGTTGGTGTGGCCCTGGAGATCGATGTCGGGCGACTCGGCCCACAGCATCGCGCTCTGGCGGTACATGCCATCACCCTGGAGGTCGATGCCGAACACGCTGGTGCCGGCATACGCGTTCTTCGGATCGCCGCCGAGGCCCTGCGGCGGTCCCACCTGCCACTCGTCGCGGTTCGCGGGCGTGGCCCCGTGCGTCCAGTCCGCCGCGCCCGACTCGAAGTCGAAGCACCTGAGCTTCTCGACGTCGCCGACGTAGAACTCGTAGAACGGGTCGGCCGCGTTGTTCGGGTACGAGATCGAGCTGCCATCGGAGAGCGTGATCGTGACCTTGTACTGGACGATCGTGCCGTTCGGCTGCGTCGGGATGACGCCGGAGTAGTCGTTGCCCGCGGCCACCAGCTCGACGGTGTTCGGCTGGCCGTCGCGCTTCTTCCACTCGATGGCCGCCTTCGTCACCGAGGCGCCCATGCAGTCCGCGGTGCCGGCCGGCGCCTACGCGGTGAACGAGATCGTGAACGAGTCGCGCGCGGGCGGCGTGAGACCGAGAGCGGCGGCCGCGTTCGCGAGACCGTGCGCCCCGTAGCCCAGGTTGATCGCGCACATGTTCGGCGTGCCGTTCGAGAGATCGCCGTCGTTGTCGTCGGCGACGAGCGCCTCGACGTATGTCGTCGGGATATCGACCGAGCGCTGGATGATCCCGTAGTAGATCTTGCGCGCCTGCGCCTCGCCGGCCTCGGCGCCGAGCTTCGCGATCAGCGCCTTCTTCATGTCCCAGAACGCCTCGCCGACGATCTCGCCGTCCGCGTGGACCTCGCCCTGGAGATCCTCGGGGTAGTGCAGCGTCTGGCCGTCCTTGTCGAGATCGCGGAGCGCCTCGTCGTTGAAGAAGAAGCCGCGGCCCATGCCGTGATCGCCGGTGATCAGCGCGGCGAGCACGTCGGCCATGCCCTCGCCGACCGCGCCGTCGACGTTGCCGACGCCATCGATCACCGCGTGCTGGTGAACCGAGTGACCGAACTCGTGATAGACGACGTCGGCGATCCGGCCGGTGTTCTGGCACTGCGTGCCGCTCGGCGAGGACGTCGCGCGGTAGAAGTTCACGGCCGCGCCGTTCCAGTTCGCGTTGCACGTCTGGTTGATGTTGACGTTGACCGGCAGCAGCGACGTATCCGCCCAGGTCAGGCTCGGGTCGATGTTCGCGTGGACGAACGCCTTTGCCTGGCTCGCGAACACGAAGCTCGAGAGCTGCGCGTCGCCGAACTCGTCGGTCGCCTTGTCCCAGGTCAGCGTGCCGCCATCGGCGAGCGAGAGGCTGTCGGCGGCGAGCGTGCCGGCCTTGTTGGTCACGGCGACGAACGGACCGGTGAGGCCCGGCGCCACGGTCGCGGCGTTCGCGCCGGCCCAGGTCACCGTGCCGTCGAGCTCGGAGACGGTCACGACCGAATCGATCGTGTGCTTCGCGCGCGGCGCCGGCTTCGGGCTACGCGTGCTGCTCGGGTGGCGATCCGGAACGTTGAACAGGATCTTGCCCGTCGCGTACTGGACCGTGCTCTTGCGCAGAATCGGGGTCGCCGTTGCCGCGTCGAGCCAGACGTTCCAGCGACCCTCGTCGGTGGTCGACTCGACGAGGAGCTGCTCCGCGAGGCGGTATTCGATGTCGACCGCACCGATGCGCGGGTGAACGATCGGAACGATCACGCGATCGGCGCTGGTGCCGGTGACCACGACCGAGAACCCGGCGCTCGCGAGCCACGACGTGGCGCTCGCGGCGAGCCGACCCGCATCGGCGCGCGTCGGCGGAAGCGCTGCGACGTGCACGCCCGGGAGCGCGGTCGAGCCCACCATGATCATGCGATCGTTCTTGAACGAGAAGCTGACGGCGGCCCCGAGGACCTTGACGCCGCCGGAGAGCTGCTGGAAGCCGAGGCTGCGTACGTCGCCCGAGCCGCCGATCTGGTTCGACACCAGCACGAAGTCGGTCATCGCCGAGCCCGGCGCCAGCAGCGCGAGGTGCTGCGCGAGGAACTGGCGCGCCGCGGACTCCGCGATCGCGGGATCCTGCATCGCGCCCGCGGTGAACGTCGCGGGGCCCCAGAGGCGAACGGGTACGTTGGTGTCGCGATCCCACAGCGCGGTCCAGCCCGGGAGGCCGAGCGCGGTGAGCTGCGAGGCGCGCGACCACTCGGTCGTGCGATGCGCGCGGGGGGCCTTGCCGGCGGCGACGACCGGATCGTCCGCGCCCTTCGGCCGAACAACCGCCGAGCTGGTCTGGATAAGAGCCGTGGACAGGGCCGCAGCAAGACCGATGGTACGCAAACGCATGGACGTCCTCCCTTTGACGGGGCGTATGACACACGCAGAACGTCGCTCCGCATAGGCGATGGCCATGACATCTCCGGACGTCACACGAGAGGTGCAGGCGTCACGTCGCGATGCGCGTGAGCCTCACCCGTCGGCGGGTCAGGCGAGGCGCAGGCGAGCGTCGGCGATGTCTCGTCGGATCTGCTCGATCAGCGCATCGACCGAGTCGAACTTCTGCTCGGCGCGAAGCCAGGCAACGAACGTGGTCCGAACCGTCCGACCGTAAAGATCCCCGCCCCAATCGAGGACATGGACCTCGAGGACGAGCCGGCCGGCGTCGACGAACGTAGGATTTGTTCCGAGGCTCGCGACCGCGGGGAGCGGCGGCCCGCCTTCGACGCTCAGCGTCACGGCGTAGATCCCGGGCGCGACCGGGAGGTCGCTGGTCGGGGTGATGTTCGCCGTCGGTACGCCGATCGCTCGGCCTCGCTTGGCGCCGTGAACCACGACCCCATCGACGTCCCAGCGCCGGCCGAGCAGCCGCTCGGCGCCCGCGAGGTCGCCGGCCTTGAGGTAGCCGCGGACCTTGGTCGACGACGCGACCTCGCCACCGACCTCGACCGGGTCGACGATCGCGACCTCGATCCCCGCACGGCCGCCGTGCGCGCGCAGCGCCTCGGTGGAGCCAGCGCGACCCGCGCCGTAGCTGAAGTCGTAGCCGACGATGATCGCCTGCGCGCCCAGGGCGCCGATCACCACGCGATCGATGAACGTTTCGGGCGCGAGCGTGGCCAGCTCGCGCGTGAACGGCTCGACCACCACCGCGCCCAGGCCCGCCGCCGCCATCAGCTCGAGGCGTCGTTCGAGCGACGTCAGCTTCGAGGGCGCGGTCGCCCGCGACAGCAGCTCCGAGGGATGCGGATCGAACGTCAGCGCCGCCGACGTCACGCCGTGCGCTTCGGCGAGCTGACACGCGCGCGCGATCAGGGCGCGATGGCCGGCGTGAACGCCGTCGAAGTTTCCGATCGCGACCGCGGCGCCGCCCCACGCGCGCGCGGCGAGCTCGGCGTGACCGCGAAACACCTGCATGGACGAACCCTAGCGCGAAGCGTTCGTCGCCGAAACGCGGGAGCCCGCTTCGATCACCGTCCACGCGGGCTGCATCAACACGAGCATCGCGAGGGTCGCGCCGACCACGGCCTGGCCGCCGGCGTTGCGGATCATGCCGGCGAGCCGGCCGATCGCGAGGCCGGTCGAGACCACCGCGACGGCGATCAGCGACGGATCGACGGCGCCGCTGCGCGCGCTGACCAGCAGCGCACCGACGGCGATCGAGCCGGCGGCCACCTCGGCGTGGCGCATTCGCGCGAGGAACGGGAGGCCAGCGAGCGCGGCGACGGCGGTGAGCGGGCCGAGCGTGGTGCCGGCGAGCTCGAGCACGGCAGCGATGCCGCGCGGCGAGCGAGGCGCCCCCGTCCAGGTGTCACCGAGCGCGCCGAACGAGCCGTGCGCGGAGAGGCCGGCGATCACCGCGAGGACGAGCGCGAGGCCGCCGATGATCGGCACCGCGATCGCCCAGCGTGGGCGCTGCCACGGCGCGGTGATCAAGCGCGAGCCCGCGACGACGAGCACCGCGACGTACGCGGGCGACAGGAGGGCCGCGATCGTCGCCGGGAGCAGCGCGACGAGCGGCGACGTGGTCGGCCGCGCGAGCTCGACCAGGGTCCAACCGGCGGCGGCGATCGCGATGCACGCGCGGAGCAGCGCCACGCCGTGCGCGAGTGACGGGTCGACCACGGTGGCGATCAGGAGCAGCGGCGCGAGCACGGCGCCGGTGAGCGAGGCCGGGGAGTCGCCGGCGAGCGCGCGGATCGCCGCGGACATCGCCGCGCCCGCGAGGCCGATCGCGATGATCGGGGCCGGAGCGTGCGCGCCAAGGCCGACGGCGGCGGCCGCGGAGGCCGCGCCCATCGCCGGAATCACCAGCCAGGACCGCATGGTGCCACGCTACGAAGACCGCGCGGCCGGGGCAAATTCCGGACCCATCTGGAGGTATGGTTCCTCTCCGATGGCACCCCAGAGCGGCGATCGCTCGGCCAACCAGGCCGCCGTCGACTTCGCGCGTACCGTCCTGGCGCGGTTCGTGGAGCTCGGCGCGCAGCGTGGCCTGATGTCGGGCAAGAGCGCGTTCGGCGTGTCGTCCGACGAGATGGTCGTCGCGCTCGGCGCGGCCGCCGAAGCGGGTCCCGCCGACGATGCACGGACCACCGAGGCCGCGACCGCGCTGGTCGCGGCGAGCGAGGCCGCTCCCGAGCCCCTGCTCGGCCGCCTGGTCCGCGTGTTCATGCTGTCGGAGCTCGATCTGCAGATCGTGGCCCTGCTGCTCGCGCCCGAGCTCGAGCATGACCTCGAGCGCGCGTACTCGTTCGCGCTCGACGACTTCACGCGCAAGCGGCCCGACATCGGCTTCGTGGCGCGCGTGCTCGGCGGGCGCGATCCGGCGCGGATCGACGACGTGCTCCGCCGGTTCGATGACAGCGCGCCGCTGCGCCGGCACGGCATCGTCTCGGTCGGCGTGCAGGCCACCGAGGCGTCGTCGACGATGCGTACCGTTCGCCTCGCCGATCGCATCGTCCAGTTCCTCCGCGGCCACGACTCGGTCGACGAGCTGGTGCACGGGCTCGTGAAGTTCGGCTTCGGCGACGTGACGCTCGCCGACGTGGTGATGAACCCCGAGCTGGTCACGCGGATCGCGCGCGCGCTCGACGAGCGAGCGGGACCGCCGCGGGTGCTGCTCGCCGGCCCCGATGGCGTGGGCCGCGCGCTCGTGGTCGAGGCGCTGCTCGCGGCGAACGGCCGCAAGTGCGTGCGCGTGGATCTCGCGGGCATCGTCGCCGAGGGCAAGGTCGCCGAGCGCGTCGCGGCGGCGCTGCGCGAGGCGGCGCTGCGCAACGCGGCCGCGATCCTCGACGGCGGCACCACGATCGACAAGGACGTCCCGCGCGCGCTGGTCACCGCGATCGGCGACGGCGTGGCGGACCTCGCGGTGCCGATCGTGTTCACGTTCTCGGGTCACCCGTCGTGGCTCGTGCAGTCGGTCGGCGCGCTCGTCGAGCTCGACCTCCCGCTTCCCCCGTTCCGCGAGCGCCTCGAGCTGTGGACGCGCGCCCTGCCGCCGCCACTCGCGACGCCGTCGGAGATCGAGACGGTGGCGAGCCGGTACGCGTTCAGCGGAGGCACGATCACACGAGCGGCGCGCCGCGCGGCCTCCACGGCGCGGCTCCGCAATCCCGATGCACCGCAGGTCTCCCTCGACGATCTCGGCGACGCGGCGCGCCTGATGTTCTCGCATCGCCTCGGTTCGATGGCGCAGCGGATCCCCACCGGCTTCGCGTGGAGCGACCTCGTGCTGCCGAAGGACACGATGGACGCGCTGCAGGAGGTGGTCCGGTTCGGCCGCCACCGCGCGTTCCTCCTCGAGGAGTGGGGCTTCGCGGCAAAGCTGCCGTATGGCCGCGGCCTCAGCGCGATCCTCGCGGGCCCGCCGGGTACCGGCAAGACCATGGTCGCGCAGCTGATCGCGCGCGACCTCGGCTACGACCTCTACCGGATCGATCTCTCGCAGGTGGTCAACAAGTACATCGGCGAGACCGAGAAGAACCTCGCGAAGATCTTCGACGAGGCCGAGAGCTCGCACGCGGTGCTGTTCTTCGACGAGGCAGACTCGCTGTTCGCGAAGCGCACCGAGGTCAAGTCGAGCAACGATCGCTACGCGAACCTCGAGGTCAACTACCTCCTGCAGCGCATGGAGACCTACGACGGCGTGACCCTGCTCGCGACGAACCTCGAGCAGGGCCTCGACGAGGCGTTCAAGCGCCGGGTGCGGTTCAGCGTGCAGTTCGAGCTGCCCGAGGAGGAGGAGCGGCTCGCGCTGTGGCAGAGCATGTTCCCGCCGAAGGTACCGCTCGCGCCCGATATCGACTGGGACCTGATCGCGAAGCGGTTCGAGATGGCCGGCGGCTACATCAAGAAGGCCGCGCTCCGCGCCGCGCTGATCGCCGTCGAGGCCCGCCGCCCGATCACGACGACCGATCTGCTCGAGGCCGCACGCCTCGAGTACCGCGAGATGGGCCGCATCATCTAGCGTCGCGCGCCGCGAACCAGGCGAGCACGAGGCCGGGGATCGCGAGCGCGGAGGTCACGGCGAAGAAGCCGTGCCAGCCGACGGCATCCACGACGTTCGCGGCGAGCGGCCCGAACACGCGCTGGCCCACCGACGACAGCGAGGTCAGCAGCGCGAACTGAGTGGCGCTGACCGATGGCGAGCACACCGACATCAAGAACGCGACGAACGCGGCGGTGCCGGTCATGTTCGCCAGGTTGTCGACCAGCACGGCGGTGCAGAAGATCGGGACGCTCTTGCCGGTGATCGCGAGCAGCGCGTAGAGGAGGTTCGTCGACGCCTGCAGGATCCCGAACGCGATCAGCATGCGGCGGATGCCGTACTTCGCGACCAGCGTGCCCGCGACGAGGCCACCGAGCGCGGTGCCGAGGAACCCGAGCGCCTGATAGATCGTTCCGATCTCGGAGAGCTCGAAGTGCGCGCCGCGCACGAGGAACGTGATGACGAGCGCCTGCGCGAAGTAGTCGCCGGCCTTGTACAGCGCCGTGAACGCGAGCACGAGCACGACCCGGCGCGGCCCGAGCCGCTGCCACAGCTCGAGGAACGGCAGGTAGAGCGCCTCGACGAACGACTGCGGCGCGGTCGCGGGCGTCGCCGGCTCCTCGGCGAGCAGGGTTCCCGTGATGCCGATCGCCATCAGCACGGCCATCGCGCCGTAGATCAGCTGCCAGGACACGTGGTCGGCGAGGACGAAGGCGAGCGTGCCGGTGACGACCATCGCGGTGCGGTAGCCGAGGACGTAGACCGCCGAGCCGGCCGCGCGCTGCTCGGGCGCGAGCAGATCGGCGTTGTAGGCGTCGAGCACCACGTCCTGGGAGGCGGAGAGCACCGCGACGACCACGGCGAGCGCCACCAGCAGCTCGGGGTCGCCGACCGGATCGACCATACCCATCGCGCCGATCGCCGCCATCAGCGCGATCTGGAACGCCAGCATCCAGCCCCGCCGCCGGCCCAGGAGCGGCAGGTGGTAGCGGTCCAGGAGCGGGGCCCAGGCGACTTGAAGGTGTACGCGGGACCGACCAGGGACAGCGCCGCGATCCGCCCGTGGCTGACCCCGGCGGAGGTCAACCACGCCTGGAGGGTCTGGGAGGTCAAGTACAGCGGTAGCCCGGAGGCGAACCCGAGCACGAACAGCACCGCCATCCGGCGCGAGCGGAAGACGGCGAGAGCAGTCACGCCACCAGGTTGGTCCGAGGGTGGGGGCGCAGTACAATTTTCACGGTCGTTCGTGTCCGATCCTGTTCCCCGTAGGCCCCGGCTGGCCCGTGCAGCGCGCTGGCTCGCCCCCAGCGCCGCGTGCGCATGCGCAGGAGCGCTGGCGGCCGGCGTGTTCGAGGCGATCGGGGTCAGCGATCCGCTCGGCATGGTGGCCACGGTCGGGTTCTTCTCGATGCTCGCCGCGCCGATCCTGTTCGGGGTCTCGGTGGCCGTGCGCGGCGTGATCGCCGGCTGGGGTCCGCGCGGACTCTCCGAGCGCATGACCGAGGACCGCGGCATGCCGGCGCTCGCCGCGTGGCTCGTCACGATCATGATCGCCGCGCTCGCGCTCGCGTGGATGGCGTTCCAGGGCACGTGGCAGCTCGCCACCTGGACGGCGTTCAAGCCGCTGACCGTGAGCTTCCTGCAGCCCGTGATCTCGGTCGGCGGGGCGCTGATGCTGCTCCTGCTGTCGGGACCGGCCGCGCGCCTCCTGACCGTACCGATGCGGCGCCTCAACCGCCGCGCGGCGCTCACGCCGGGACGCGTCTTCACCGCCGCCGCGGTGCTCTCGGTGGCCGCCGTGTATCTGATCTGGCGAGTCGTGGTGCGGCCACGGATCGGCCCGGTCGATACGAGCGTGCTCTACGCGCCGATGATCGCGATCGTGGTCACCCTGCTCGGCCACGTCGTCGCCGGGCGGGTGCCGAAGCCGGGCCCGACCGGGGCGCTGATCGGCGCCATCACCGTGGTGATGATCGGGATCGCGATCGTCACACTGAAGACCCGGCCGTCGCTGACGCTCGAGATCTGGGGCGATCGGCCGCTCGCCGGCGTCGCGATCGAGAAGCTGTTCGACCTCGATCAGATCCGCGCGGATATCTCGCTCGCCGAGTTCCGCCCCGTGGACCGGCCCGGCTCCGAGCATCCTGACATCGTGCTCATCACGATCGATACGGTGCGCGCCGACCACACGCCGCCCTATGGCGGCAACGCGGAGATGCCGGTGCTCAAGAGCCTCGGCGATCGCGGCGCGGTGTTCACGTGGGCGTTCTCGCCGAGCAACGTGACCCGGCGCTCGATCCCCTCGATCGTGATCGGCGCGGCGCCGACCCGGATCAAGGGTCGCGTCGTCGGCTGGGCGCTGCGCGTGGATCCGCGCCACGTCATGCTCGCCGAGCGCTTGCTCGCCGCCGGCTACGAGACCGCCGGCTTCATGTGCTGCCGCGGGTTCTACGATCCGGAGGTCCGCACCGGCTTGCAGCGCGGCCTCGAGCATCTCGTGGTCGAGGCGAACGGTCGCTCGCTCGGGCAGATGGCGCGCAACTGGCTGCAGCAGCGCGAGCAGCGGCCCGGCAATCGCCCGCTGTTCCTGTGGATGCACATCCTCGAGCCGCACAACTGGGAGATCGTGGGCGGGCCGTGGCACGAGGAGGCCGAGCGGCAGAAGCTGTACAACCGCTCGCTCGAGATCTCCGATGCGATCTTGCTCGACGTGATGACCGGGTTCACGAATCGCGCCCCCGACAAGGCGCCGATCGTGATCGTCACCGCCGATCACGGCGAGGCGCTCGGCGAGCACAACCAGCCCAACCACTCGACGGATCTCTACAACTCGCAGATCCGCGTCCCGCTCGTCATCGCCGGCCCCGGGATCAAGCCCGCGCGAGTGATGGAGTCGGTCAGCCTCACCGATCTCGTGCCCACCATCGTCGAGCTCGCGGGCTTCGAACCGCCGCGCGGCCCGAGCATCGATGGCCGCTCGCTCGCCGATCTGCTGCGCGGGAAGCGCGTCGATCAGCCCGACGCCGGCACGGCGTTCGCCGCGATGATCAAGGACCGCTCGAACCCGGGCGGCATCACCGCGGTGGTCTCGGGGCGCTGGAAGCTGATCGACAACGGCGGCGTGTTCGAGCTCTACGACCTTCACGCCGATCCGAACGAGCAGACCAACGTGATCGGCACGCGCGCCGAGATCGCGACGCAGATGCGCAAGGTGCTCGAACAGACCTTGAACCGGCACGCGAAGTCGCCGTTCGACTCCCTCGCAAACTAAGTCGGCGACGCCGCGGCGATCGCATCGAGCTCTTGCCAGCGCGCGAACAGGCGCTCGACCTCGGCGCGGGCGGCCTCGAGCTGGGCGACGAGCGACTTCACCTCGGCGCCCCGGTCCCGCTGGACGTTGGGATCGCTGAGCTCCGCCTCGAGCTCGGTCACGCGCTTCTCGGCGGCCGCGATGGTCTCCTCGATCGCGGCGAGCTCGTGGCGCTCCTTGAACGTGATCTTGCGCGGCCCCGCGCCCTTGATCGCCGGCGGGCGCGTGTCCTTGGTCTCGTCGCGCCGGCGCGCGCTGCCCTCGGCGGCGGCCTTCGGTCGGCGCTCGGCGTAGAACGAGTAGCTGCCCTCGTACAGCGTGACCTTGCCCTGCCCCTCGAACGCCAGGATCGACGTGGCCACGCGATCGAGGAACCAGCGGTCGTGGCTGACGATCAGCGCGCAGCCGGGGAACCGGGTCAGCCCATCCTCGAGCGCGCCGAGCGTGGGCAGATCGAGATCGTTGGTCGGCTCGTCCAGCACGAGGAGATTTCCGCCGCGCCGGAGCAGCCGCGCGAGCTGCACGCGATTGCGCTCGCCGCCGGAGAGCTTGCCGACGTGGGTGTCGGTGACCGAGTCCGGGAACGCCATCATGCGGAGGAAGCTGCGCACGTGGACCTTGCCCTCGGGGAGATCCACGTAGTCGTAGCCATCGCCGACCTCCTCGAGCACGGTCAGCTCGTCGCGCAGCTCGGTGCGGCCCTGCTCGAGGTACGCGGGCCGCGTGTTCGAGCCGACCTTGACCGTGCCCGTATCCGGCGGTGACACGCCGAGGATGGTCTTGATCAGCGTGGTCTTGCCGACGCCGTTCGGGCCCACGATGCCGATGCGATCGCCCGGCTTCATGTTGAGCGTCAGGTTCTCGAACAGCAGCTTGCCGCCAAGCGACTTGCCCACCTTGTCGAGCTCGACGATGGTCGAGCCGAGCCGTGGACCGTTCGGCAGCGTGAGCGACAACGTCGCGCTGCGGACATCGTCGACGGTGGGCTCGGCGCCGACCGCGGCGTCGAACCGATCGATGCGCGCCTTCGCCTTCGTGCTGCGGGCCGGTGCACCGCGACGGATCCACTCGATCTCGCGCCGGATGAACGACACGCGCTGGTACTCGGCCTCGGTCTCGGTCGACAGGCGTTCGGCCTGCTTCATCAAGAACTCGGCGTAGTCGCCCTCGTACGCGTAGACCTTCCCGCGATCGACCTCGAGGATGCGCGTCGCGACGCGATCGAGGAAGTAGCGATCGTGGGTCACCACGATCAGCGCGCCCGGCCACGCGCCGAGCCGACCTTCGAGCCACTCCACCGTCGGCGTATCGAGGTGGTTGGTCGGTTCGTCGAGGACGAGGACCTCGGAGCGCCCGAGCAGCGCGTGCCCGAGCGCCACGCGCCGGCGCTCGCCGTTCGAGAGGTTCCCGATCCGCGCGTCCATGGGCGGCAGGTGCAGCGCCCCCGCGATGGTCGCGATCTCGTAGTCGGCCACGCCGTCGCGCTCGAGGGAGGCCGCGACGGTGGCGTCGGCGACCAGCGGCGGCTCCTGCGCCACGAACTCGAGCGACAGGTCGCGCTTCCAGGTGATGAGCCCGGCATCGGGGACCATCGCCGGATCGTCGCCGCCCATGGCGCGCTGGATCAGCATCTTCAGCAGCGTGGACTTGCCCGCCCCGTTCGCGCCGATCATGCCGACGCGGTCGCGCGTGTGCAGCGCGAACGACGCGCCATCGAGCACGCGGCGCGTACCGAACCGCTTCTCCAGGCCCTGGACGGTGAGGATCGCGCTCACGTCGTCACGACAATCGAGCGGCGTCGGTCTGCACGAGCAGGTACGTCAGCCTCAACAAGTTCACCCGCGCCTCCGCCGAGCGCACCTTGTCGGCGAGCTCGCCGAGCCGGGTGCGACCATCGAGCAAGCTGTACACGCGCAGCAGCGCGTCGCCGAGCCCGAACTGCGAGAGCTCGCCATCCGGCGTGGGCTCCGCAACGATGAACGCCTTCGTGTTGACCGCGAGCCAGTCGGTGACCGTGGTCTCGGCGAGCTGCGCCGCGCCCGCGCCGATCACGCGCATCGCATCCAGGTGGAGCGAGCGCGCCTTCCACGGATTCGGGTGGCGCGGCGTCCACGTATAGCGGCCCTTCGGCCACGAGAACGCCTCCATCAGCTTCGCGGCGACCTGCTTCGCGAGCAGGCGATACGCCTCGAGCGGATCGAGGATATCGAGACCGACGAGCGTGTCGGCGAGGCGGCCGCCGAAGTGGTGCATCACCGAGAGCGCGCGCTGCAGCGACTGCGGCGTCAGCGCGCCCTGCGAGATCAGGAAGTTTCCCAGGCGCTCGTGCTCGACGTTCGAGTTGACGAACTGCGGCTGGCCATCGACGAGGTACGCCTCCTTGAGCACGCCCGCGCGACCCTCGAGCGCGAGCATGCCGGTGCCCTTGGTCTTCGCGAGCCGGTACACGACCTTGATCAGCGGCGTCTCGCGCAGGTCACCGACCTCGCGCGGTCCCGACGGGATCTCGACCTGCTCCGCGACCAGATCGTCCTCGCCGACGGTGATCGTGCCGCTCGAGCGCTCGCCGCCGATCTCGCCATCGGGAATCGCCTCGCCCGCGATGTACGCCGCGCGCGCCGCAGCAGCCTCCGCCTCGGCGCGAGCGATCGACATGCGCGTCAGCGGACCGGAGAGCGCGTTCTGCTCGTCGGCGGTTGCGGTGACGATGCCGCCGCTCGCGGTCTCGAGGTCCGCGGTGGGCGCGTTGATGACCTGGCCGATCAGCGTCGCCAGGTCGCGCGACTGGATGCGCGTGGTGCGGCGGATCCACTCGTCGATCGCATCGCGGAACTGAGCCGCGCTCTGCCAGCGATCCTCGGGCCGCCGCTGGAGCGCGCGCACGGTGAGGACGCGGAGCTCGATCGGGAACTCGCTCGCGTACTTGTGCAGGCGATCGAGGCGCGCGTCGCGAACCATCAACAGGATGTCGAGGTCGTTCGTGGAGGTGAACAAGCGGCGCGCCATCACCATCTCGGCGAGCAAGATGCCCACGCTGAACAGATCGCTGCGCGCGTCGATCTCGCTGCCCGAGACCTGCTCGGAGGACATGTAGCCGTACTTGCCCTTGAGCGTGCCGGCCTCGGTCTTGTGACGGCGCTCGGCGGCGCGCGCGATGCCGAAGTCCGTCAGCTTGACGTCGCCGCGCCACGACAGCAGCACGTTGCCCGGCGAGATATCGCGATGGATGATGCCGAGCGGCCGGCCGGAGACATCGAGCGCGTTATGCGCGTAGTCCAGCGCGTCGAGCACGTCGCGGGCGATCAGCGCGCACAGATCGGCCGGAAGCCGGATCTGCGCGCGGGCGCACTCGCGGAGCAGCGCGAGCACGTCGAGGCCATCGACGAACTGCATCGCGATGTACGGCGTATCGGCGTCGTTGCCGAGCTCGAACACCTGGACGATGTGGCGATGATCGAGCTGCGCGGTGATCCGCGCCTCGTCGATGAACATCTCGACGAACGACCGGTCGGTCGCGAGGTGCGGGAGGATCTTCTTGATCGCGACCAGCTTCTCGAAGCCGTGGTCGCCGTTCAGGGTGGCCTTGAACAGCTCGGCCATACCACCCACCGCCAGTCGGTCGACGATCTGGTACCGCCCGATGGACTTGGGCGTCGGGGCGGTCACGAACAACTCTCCACGGCGGCTGCCAGTTTGGCAGGTTTCTCGCCGAGAAGGGGCGCCGCCGTGTCGCTCGATCGACTCCCAGACGATCGGTCACGGCGGATCTCGCGAGCTTGCCGCCGCGCGCATGCGTGGCACGCACCTTGATGAAGGTTTCGCCGTGGTCAACATCATGCGATCCGCGCTTCACTCGCTGGTGTCGGGCCTCCTTCGTCGGACCTGGTTCTTGGTTCTGGTGACGGTGATCGCGTGCTCCGCATTTGCGGCGCGCGCGGCCTCCGCGCTCGTCGAGGCTGACTACCTGGCCCCCGCTTCCCACGGGGCTCCTCGATCTTCGACGTATCCTCCTCCCCGAGAGGTCAGGCAGTCGGCTCCGGCGCGCACGCCACCGGATGGGACGGGGCTCGTCCAGCGGAACATGTTCTGCTCGACGTGCGCCCCCGTGCCGGCCGGGCCAGGTCCGACGACAGACATCTACGCCGGTAAGCCGGCCGTGCTGATCGCGATCGGCGTCGGTCCCGACTCGTGGGCCACCGTGCGTGTGATCGAGACCGAGGTCCAGGGCTCGTGGAGCCTCGGCGAGACCATTCCCGGCGTCGGCAAGATCGATCGCATCGGCGGCATCTCGATCGACGTCATCGATGGCGAAGGCCATCGCGCCAGGCTGTCTCTCCTCGATGCGGCGGCGGCGGCGGCCCGGTCGACAGGCGCGGCAACGCCTGTCGCCGAGGCCCCCGCCGACCCGTACGCCGACCGGATCAAGAAGCTCGACGACCACACGTTCGAGGTCGATCGCAACCTGGTGCGCGAGCTGGTCAACAGCGCCGCCCAGCCCGGAAAGATGCGGATGACGCCGATCATCAAGGGCGGCGAGGTCCAGGGCGTGCGCGTGTTCGGCGTCACGGCCGGCACCCCCGCCTTCGCGATCGGCATGAAGAACTCCGACGTCATCAACGCGATCGACGGCGAGCCGATCAAGACCGCACAGCAGCTCCTCGATCTCTACGCGAAGCTCGACCAGCTCTCGAGCGTGGAGCTGCAGGGCACCCGCGCCGGCAAGCCGCTCGCGATCGCGCTTCACCTGCGCTGAATCTCCACACGGTCGGTTCTTGCCGAACCGTCGATCGCCGTCGACAATCCGGCGATGCCCGAGAAGCCCGCGAAGCGTTCGATGGGAGGAGCGCTGGCCGTCGCCAGCGGCATCTTCCTGTCGCGCATCGCCGGGCTCGTGCGCGAGCGGACGATCTCGCACTACCTCGGCCTGACGCCCGCCGCCGGCGCCTTGCGCGCCGCGCTGCGGATCCCGAACCTCCTCCAGAACCTCCTCGGCGAGGGCGTGCTCAGCGCCTCGTTCATCCCCGTTTACTCGCGCCTGCGCGCGGAAGGCAAGGACGCCGAGGCCTCGGTGGTCGCGCGCGCGATCGGCACCCTGCTCGCCCTGCTTGCCACCCTGTCCGCGCTGGTGGGCGTGCTCGCGGCACCGGTGCTCGTCGACGTTCTCGCGCCCGGCTACGAGGGCGACACTCGCGTCCTCACGATCCGCATCGTCCAGATCCTGTTCCCCGGCGTCGCGTTGCTCGTGATGAGCGCGTGGTGCCTCGGTGTCCTCAACAGCCACCGCAAGTTCTTCCTGTCCTACGTCGCGCCCGTGCTGTGGAGCGCCGCGATGATCGCGACCGCCATCATCGCGGGACGTCGCTTCGCCGGTCACGACGACGACATCGTGATCTGGCTCGCGTGGGGTGCCGTGATCGGATCGGCGGCCCAGTTCCTGGTCCAGCTCCCCACGGTGATCGCGCTGCTCCGCGGCCTGCGCCCCTCGCTCGCCGTGCGGGAGCCCGGGGTGCGCGCCACGCTCCGCGCGTTCCTGCCCGTGCTCGTCGGTCGGGGCTCGGTGCAGATCAGCGCGTACATCGATCAGGTCCTCGCGAGCTTCCTCGGCGCGGGCATCGTCGCCGCGATGTTCAATGCGCAGGTCCTCTACCTCCTGCCCGTCTCGCTGTTCGGCATGGCCGTCTCCGCCGCGGAGCTCCCCGAGATGGCGAGCGCCACCGGCGGAACCGAGGCCCGCATCGCGCATCTCCAGCAGCGGCTCCGCCCCGCGCTCCGGCGCGTCGTGTTCCTCGTCGTCCCCTCGGCCGTCGCATTCATCGCGATCGGCGGCCCGATCATCGCCTTGCTGTTCCAGACGGGCCGGTTCACCGCGAACGACACGCGCGTCGTGTGGATCGTCCTCGCCGGCTCCGCGCTCGGTCTCTCCGCCGGCACGCAGGGCCGCCTCCTCGGCTCCGCGTTCTACGCGATCGACGAGCAGAAGCCGCCGCTCTACGCCGCCCTCGTGCGCGTCGTGATCACCGGCGTGTTCGGCTACGCGTTCGCCCTTCCGATCCGCGATGCCGCCGGGTACGGCCCGGAGTGGGGCGCGTTCGGCCTCACCGCGAGCGCCGGGTTCGCCGCGTGGGTCGAGTTCCTCCTCCTCGATCGCTGGCTGAGCAAGCGGATCGGCAAGGTCCCGATCCCCACGAAGCTCGGCCTCGGTGCGCTGGCGTGCGCCGCGCTCGCGGGCGCCGCAGCGTACAGCGCGAACCACCTCGCCGTCGAGATGGGCGCGCGCGCGTGGCAGGCCGCGCTCGTCGCGATCTCGCTGTTCGGAGCGATCTACCTCGGTGTCATGTCGATCGCGAAGGTGCCCGAGGCCAGCGCGTTCACGCGCCGGATCCTGCGGCGTCGCCGTTCGTCACAACGCCACTCATGAGTGCGTTCACGTCGCAGTCAACGCTCTTGACTGAGCGCCGTCGCCGCTGGTCAGCGCGTGGACATCCACAGGTCGCGATTACCGTCGCGCGACGACGAGAAGATCATCGTGTGCTGGTCCGTCGAGACCCACGGATCCTCGTCGCTCGCGCTCGAGTTCAGCGCGGTGAGCGCGGTCGGGGTCGTGAACGCGCCACCGGCCGTGCTGCGCGTCGCGACGAACAGGTCGTTCGAGTTCGCCGGGTTGATATCGGACGTGTAATAGATCGTGAGCGCGTCGTCGCTGAGCCAGGCGTCGTACTCGTTGTTCGTCGTGTTGACCGACGTGATCGCGGCGGGCGTCCCGAACGTCTGGCTCGTCGAGCCGCGCGTGGCCAGGTACACGTCGTATCCGGCCGATCCGGGGCGCGTCGACGTGACGAGCATCGCGAGGCCCGAGGTGGAGAGGTTCATCGGCGCGTCGTCGGCGACGCTGTCGAGCTCCGAGCTCACGGCCGGCGTGCCCCACGCCGCGGTCAGCGACGTGCGGGTCGCCTTGTAGATATCGAAGCCGTTCGCCCCGGCGAACTGCGTCAGGTAGATCGTGAGCCCATCGCGGCTGAGGCTCGGCTGCAGCTCCGCGCCGGCCGTGCTCAGCTCGTTGACGATCGACGGCGTGCCCCACGGGGACGCCGCCGTGGGGCGGGTGGTGACGTAGATATCGTTGAAGCCCAGCCCGGGACGGTCCGAGGCGAAGTACATCTCGAGCAGGTCGGTGCGCACGGTCGGGCCCCACTCGTCCGCTGCCGTCGACACCGTGGTCAGCTTCACCGGTGCGCCCCAGGCGTTGCTCGGCGTATCGGAGAGCGGCGTATCGGTGAGGACATCGCCCGTCACGGGTGGTGCATCGGCCATGTTCTTGACGTTGCCGCAACCCGCCACGAGTCCGACGATGATCCACCAGCTGCGCATCCGGTGACTCTACGCTAGAACGTCCCCGCCTCGTCGCGAGATAGTGTGCGCGATGCACGCTCTCGCTCACGCGATCGCCCTCGCCGCCGATCTTCCCGCGCACACCGCCGGGCACGAGGAGCACAAGCGCCTCGCTCTCCCCGTGGTCACCGCGCTGATCGGCAACGGTCTCCTCGATCTGCTGTTGCCGGCCGAGCTGGGCGGCAGCGAGATCACGCCGGCCGACTACATCGCCGTGCTCGAGACGCTCGCCACCGGCGACGCCGCGACGGCGTGGTGCGTGATGACGGCGTCGACCTCGACGCTGCTCGCCGCATACCTCCCGCGCGAGGGCGCGCTCCAGATCTGGAACGGTTCGCCGCAGTTCCTCGCCGGCGTGTTCGCGCCAGGGGGCAAGGCGGTGCCCGAGGGCGATGGTGTGCGGCTCACCGGTCGGTGGCCGTTCGCGTCGGGGAGCCGGCACGCGAGCTGGTTCGCGGTCGGCGC
>JBBRED010000132.1:0-20226 GCA_038203335.1 Haliangiales bacterium
GGTCGGTCACCTCAACGTGATGACCGCGTTCCTGTTCGCGATCGTCGTCGGCAACGGCATCAACGCGGGGCTCATCCTCGTGGCGCGGTTCCAGGAGGAGCTCCGTACGCCGTCCAGCGGAGTGGCCGAGGCGAGCGCCGCGTTGACCCGGGCGATCGGCGGCGCGATGCGAGGCACGCTCGCGGCCACCGCCACCGCCGGCATCGCGTACACGTCGCTCCTCATCACCGACTTCCGCGGGTTCCGTCAGTTCGGTGCGATCGCCGGCGTCGGCATGGTGCTGACGTGGCTGACCACGTTCACCGTCCTCCCGGCGGTCCTGTTCGTGTTCGCTCGCCGCGGCTGGTTGAAGGTCACCAGGCCTCCGGCCGTGGGCGCGGTGCTCTCGCACATCCTGCCGGTGCACCACCTGAAGCTCGTGATGGGCATCGCCGCGGCGGTGACGCTCGCCGGCCTCATCATCACCGTGCGGTTCATCGCCAACGATCCGTTCACCCATGACTGGCGCGATCTGCAGTCGTCGACAGCGGCGATCAACGAGGCCCGGGCGCTCGACAAGCGGATCGGGCAGGCGCTCGACACCAAGAACGTGCTCTCGGGCCAGGCCTATCAGATCGCGATCGCCGTCGACGATCGCGCGCAGGTCAAGCCGCTCATCGACAAGCTCCGCGCCGACGATGCGAAGCGCCCGCCCGAGAAGCGGTGGATGCGCGACGCGCACTCGATCGACGACCTCCTGCCATCGCAGCAGCACGAGAAGGCCGAGGTGCTCCGCGAGATCACGACCCTGCTCGACGATCCGAAGCTGCAGGCGAGCCTCTCCGATCAGGAGCGCGCCGATCTCGACAAGCTCCGCCCCTCACCGGCCGATCTCGCACCGGTGCTCGACAAGGACGTGCCGCACGAGCTCGCGTGGCCGTTCATCGAGAAGGACGGCTCGATCGGCCGGCTGATCGTCGTGCGCGGGGCAGGGCGGTTCAACTCGTTCAACGTCAACCACCGGCTCGAGTTCGCGCACGAGGTCAACGCCCTCGACCTGCCGCCGAGCGCCGTCGTCGCCGGCGAGGCGATGGTGGTCGCCGACATCATCGTCACGATGGAGTCCGATGCGCCGAACATGATCCTGTTCGCGATCATCGGATCGATCCTCGCGGTGTTCCTCGTGCTGGGGTGGCGCCGCCACGGGCTCGTCACGATCGCGAGCGGGATGGCGGGGGTGGTCGTGATGATCGCCGCGTGCTCGCTGGTCGGTCTCAAGGTGCACTTCCTGGATCTGATCGCGCTCCCGATCACGGTCGGCATCGGCATCGACTACGCGGTGAACATCGCCGCGCGCGATCGCCAGGACGGGCAGCGCGGACCGCAGCACCTCCTCCGCACCATCGGCGGCACCGTGCTGCTCTGCTCGTTCACGACCTCCGTGGGCTACGGCACCCTCATGCTGTCGGCCAACGGCGGGATCCGGGCGTTCGGTGAGGCGGCACTTCTTGGCGAGATCGCCTGCATCGCGGTTGCGATCCTCGCCACACCCGCCTGGTTAACGCTTCTTCGCGAACGAAAACGTTCAGGCAAGCCCCACGAAGGTGGGGCGCGCAACCGTCCCGTGGGGACTGCGTAGGGAAGATCGCCCCGTCTGACCGAGGGCTTTGCCAGCCTCTTCCCGAGGGCCAAGAAACATGCCACAAGCAGCCGCTGGCCAGGCACGTAGACCTGGTCTCTACTGATGCAACAGTGGTAAACGCATTCGCTCATACTCATCGGAACCAGATGCGAGACCTGATTCTGTTCACGCCGGGACCTGTCCGGATCCCTCCGCTGGTTGCGGAGTACCTCGCCAACCCGCCGTGTAATTACCACCGGCAGGACGCGTTCTCGCGAATGTTCGCGGACACCGAGCGAGATCTGAAGAAGCTGATCGGGATCAAGAATCCCGATGCGTACTTTGCGACGATCCTCACCGCGACCGGCACCGGCGCGAACGAGGCCTGCATGCTCGCGTTTCAGCCGCTCGGTCGCGGCCTCCTCGCGACCAATGGCTACTTCGGCGATCGCGCCGTCGCGCAAGCGAAGCAGAACGGCTTCGACGTCGTCACGATCACCGCGCCTCACGATCAGCCGCTCGACCCGCAGGCATTCGCCACGGCCCTCGACGCGGATCCGTCGATCAAGTGGGTGTGGTTCGTCAGCCACGAGACCCGCGCCGGTCTGCGCAACCCGTTCGAGGAGATCGGACGCGCGTGCAAGCTCCGCGGGAAGTTCGTCGCCGCCGATGGCATCTCGAGCGCGTACGCGTACCCCATCGACATCGAGGCCTCCGGGATCGATCTCGTCACCGCCTCCTCGGCGAAGGCGATCATGGCCGCGCCCGGCCTCGGCATCGTCTTCACGAAGAAGGACTCGGTCGCCGAGCTCGAGGCGGCCACGGCCAAGGCGCAGCCGCGCGGCTACTACCTGGACGTGGTCGCCGAGTACAAGAAGCAGAGCGCCGAGCTGCAGCCCCGGTTCGCACAGCCCGTCGTGCTGCACGCTGCGCTCCGCGCCGCCTGCATGCACCTGCAGGAGCTCGGCATCGAGGCGCACATGGCGCGCATCCAGCGCCAGATGGCGGACCTCACCGCGCACCTCGCGACCCTCGGGATCAAGCCACTCCTGGACGAGCGGTTCCGATCAAATATCGCTGTAAACTTTTCCCTCCCTGTCGGTCTGCCTTACAGCGCGTTTGCAAAGACGATGGAGGAGCGCGGCTTCTTCTGCCTGTACGGCATCCCGGGTGACCAGAGCCACTTCCAGCTCAGCACCATCGGGTTTCTGACGGATTCGGACATCGAAGCGGCCAAGACGGCCCTGTCCGAGGTGTTCAAGCGCTGACGTCCGGGTCGCGGGACCTGACAGGTTCGGCGCCCGGATCCCCCCATGGGCCCCTATGAAGTGGGGGAATTTGAACACCTAGAGCGCATGTCCGCGGGGTGACGGGGTGGCAACGATCTTGCGTCTCAGTCGCTCACCTTGTTAGAAGGGACCACCGTGATTCGACGACTCGGCTCGCATGCGGGCAAGCGTATCTACTTTGGATACGACCGCTACATTCGGCCCGAGCTAGGCACCTACCGCGATGCACTCGCGGTTCATGGTGACCTGATCGACGCCGTCGATGACGCTCAGCTCCACTACCTGACCTCGGCCGAGCTCGTATGCACGGCCGTCCAGGCGGACCCGGAGAGCTTCGGCGTTCTGTGCTGCGGGACCGGCATGGGAATGTCGATCGCGGCGAACAAGTTCAAGGGCATCTACGCGGCGCGCTGCATGAGCGTGGAAGACGCGGAGCTCGCCCGCACGATCAACAACGCGAACATGCTCTGCCTCGCGGCCAAGAGCGGCTTCGAGCTCAACCAGGCGATCGTGAACACGTTCGCCAGCACCGCATACACGGGTCGCAAGCTCGACGAGCTCGAGCTGATCACGCGGTTCGAAGGCGCGCCGGCCCCGTCGTTGCGCGTCGTTCGCCGGACCGCGTAGTCCCGCGAGCCTGGTGCCCTGATGTTCGGGTTCGGCATCAAGGACCTCTTCACGACCATCAACTTGATGGGCGGCGTGATCGCGATCTGCCTGTGTATCGACGGGCAGCCGTACTACGCCGGCATCAGCGTGATGATCGGCTATCTGTGCGGTGACACGCTCGATGGCTACATCGCCCGCAAGCTCGGCACGTCGAACCAGTTCGGCGGCGAGTACGACACGATCAGCGATCACCTCTCGCACGTCATCGCGCCGGCCGCGATCGTCTACACCGTCTACAAGGACGTCGGCATCCTGCCGCATCCGTGGAACCAGGTGCTGGCGATGGCGCTGGCCGCGTTCCTCATCGTCTCGGTGTCGATCCGCCACGCGCGCAACATCGTCGCGCCGGTCAACGTCAAGGGCGTGTGGGCCGGCCTGCCGCGCTCCGTGCTCGGGTTCTGGGCGATCGCCTACTGCAACGCCACCCTCGCTCCGCACACGCCGGGCGGCTGGTGGTTCGGCGTGGTGCTGATCCCGATCCTCTCGCTGCTGACCCTGACCTACTTGCCGTTCCCCTCGCACCGGATCGCGCGCAAGCACCGGTTCGGGTTCTTCGTGGTCGCCATCTGGTTCTTCGTCACCACGATCCTGATGCTGCTGTTCGCCCGCAAGTTCTTCTTCGACATGCAGTTCTTCTTCATGGCCGGCTACTCCGCGGCGGCGTGGATGACGCTGACCAAGGACGAGCTCGTCGCGTACAAGCAGACCGTCGCCGAGGCGAAGCAGACGCTGCGCGCGGCCGCGCACCCCGCCGCGTCGTGATGCGCGGTGTATTCCTCGATCGCGATGGCGTGATCAACGAGGAGATCGAGTACCTCCACGATCCCGACAAGCTGGTCCTCCTTCCCGGCGTCGCGGCCACCATCGGCGCGCTCGCCGAGACCGGCGCCGCCGTCGTGGTCGTCACGAATCAGTCCGGCATCGGGCGCGGCAAGTACAGCGAGGTCGATCTCGCCGCCGTGACCGCGCGGCTCGACGACATGCTCGCTGCGGCCGGCACCGCGCTCGCGGGTTCGTACTTTTGCCCCCATCTCCCGACGGCGGGGTGCCGCTGCCGGAAGCCGCTGCCTGGGATGCTCGAGAATGCCGCGCGCGATCTCGGCATCGAGCTCGCGCGCTCGGTGATCGTCGGCGACAAGGCGACGGACCTCGCGGCCGGGCGCGCTGTTGGCTGCCACACGGTCCTCGTGCGCACCGGCTACGGCGCCGCCGAGGAGGCCGCCGTGCGCGCCCAGGGCCTGGGCGACGCGGTGTTCGACTCGCTCGCGGACGCGCGCGCGTACTTGCTCGCCTGGCTCGCCTAGGCGACGCGCGCGGCGCGGATCGATTCTCGGTTGCGCGCGAGCTGCGTGAACAGCACCGCGAAGAACGTGAACGCGCCCGCGCTGAACACACCGAGCACGACCTCCAGGTGGCCGATCGCCGCCATGACGACGAACAGCGTGACCACGAAGTCGCGCTTGAGGAGCTTCGGCACCGTGGCCTTGATCCACGGCATCACGCCGCGGGGGCGCTGTGACAGAAACTCCGAGCTCTGGAACGCCCACGGGATGGCGGCAAGGTCGCCGGAGCGATAGACCCGCAGGATCAGCCAGTACTGGGTCGTCTGGGTCGCGGCGAACGCGAGGATCGCCGCGAGGCCTACCGGCACGGCCCAGGACATGCCCGCGCGATCGAGGCTGACCACGACCCCGGTCGTGTACGCGACGTTCGCCACGTCATCGACCACGGTGTCCAGCCACTGGCCGCGGCGCGAGAACTGGAAGCGCAGGCGGGCGAGCTCGCCATCGATCCCGTCGACGATCGAGCCGAGCTCCACCAGCAGCATCCCGACCAGCCCGGGCAGGTAGCCACCGCGCGAGATCACAGCGCCGCCGGCGAGCGCGCAGGCGAGCGCGATCAGCGTGACCTGGTTTGGATGAATCGAGGTGCCCGCGAGCATCCGCGTGACCGGCAGCGAGATCCGACGGTTGAGCACCTTCGCCGCGATGCCATCGGCCGACTTGCGCAGGGAGCTGACCAGCTGTCGCCGGGCGATGCGCATCTGGCGCGCATCGCGGACCGGCGTGCAGAATCCGAGGTACGGCGGGTCGACCTCGTGGACGGCGCGGAGCGCGGCGAGCTCGGCGGCGATCGCACCCGGGCGACCAGCGGCCGCACACAGCTTCGCCGCCGTGCGGCGCGTCGTGACCACCACGGCGTCGTACGCGTCGCCGCGGACCCGACCTACCTCCGCCGAAGAGCCCCGCCACGCCTGCGTCGCGAGCTTCGGCAGGTCGCGGTGATACACGCGATCCGCGCGGATCACGAGCACGGCGTCGCCCGCGGCGCCCCGCGGCGGCGAGCAAACCACGGTGGCGCCACCGCGCGTCGCGATGCGCTCGTCGGCGACAAGGGCCGCGGGATCCGGCGGGGGCGCGTCACCGCACCAGACGATGATGATCCGCGAGGCGCCGGCGGATGCGGCGTCACAGACCAAGCGGGTCAGGTACGAGATGCCGCCCAGCATGGTGCCGAGGGCGGGGAGGGCCGCGACACCATCGAGGGTGCCCGCGAGGATCCATGCCTCGGCCACGGGTAGTCGAGCAGCGGAGGGAGCGGGGACCACGCCTACGACTCCCTGAGGAACACGGCGCGCTCGATCCACTCGCACAGGATGTGGCCGATCAGGATGTGGCACTCCTGGATCCGCGCGGTGACCTTCGAGGGCACCGCGATCACCACGTTCGCGTACTCCGCGAGAGTCGCCGCGTGCTCCCCGGTCAGGGCCACCACGCCGATGCCGAGCTCGCGCGCGACCTTCGCTGCGGCGACCACGTTGCGCGACGTACCGCTCGTGGAGAGAGCCACCGCGACGTCGCCCGGGCGGGCGTGTGCGCGGATCAGTCGCGCGAACACCTCGTCATACGCGTAGTCGTTCGCGACCGCCGTGAGGGTGGACGTGTTGGCGTGGAGGGCGAGGGCCGCGAGCGGCGCGCGATCGAATGCGAACCTCGACTCGAGCTCGGCCGCGAGGTGCTGGGCGTCGGCCGCACTGCCGCCGTTGCCGAAGAACAGCGCCTTGTTACCGGTGCGGTAGCACTTCGCGAGCAGGGTTGCGGCCCGTGTGATCTCCGGAGCGAGGTCGAGCACCTTGTGCTTGGTGGCGATGCTCTCGCGGATGGATCGATCGATGTGGTGGTGGAGATCGGACATGGCTCATGCCTCCGTACGTGACGCGATCGTGGACGACAGGGTGGACCAGCTCTCGACGGTGCCGATATCGACGAACGAGCCGTCGAGGATCGCGGCGTGGACGTGCTCGCCCGCGGCAACGAGTGCGGGCAGGGTGGTGCGCTCGAGCGAGACCGCGGTGCCCTCGGGGATCGCGGCCAGCACGCGCGGCTCGACCACGTAGACGCCCGCGTTGACGAGGCCGGGCCCGGCGAAGCCCTTCTCGGCAAACGTCCGCACGCGGCCGTCGTCCTCGGCGTCGATGGTGCCGAAGCGCTCCGCGTCGTGGACGTGGACGACCGCGATGGTGACGAGTGGGTGCGCGCGGCGGTGCGCGTCGACGAGCGCATCGAGATCGAGCTCGAGGTGCGTGTCGCCGTTGAGCAGCAGGAACGGACCGTCGACGAACCGCGCGGCATGCCGGACCGCACCTCCGGTCCCGAGCGGGGCGGGTTCGGGCGACAGGACGAACGCGACGTCGGGGTACTGCGCCTCGAGTCGGCCGGTGACGTGCTGCTCGACCAGCTCGGAGAGGTACCCGGTGAGCAGCACCACCCGGCGCACGCCGGCTCGGTGCAGCACGCCGACGAGCAGGTCGAGGAACGGGCGCTCGCCGATCGGCGCGAGCACCTTCGGGACATCGGCGACCGCGTCGCGAAGCCGTGTGCCGAGCCCGCCGCACAGGACGAACGCGGACTCGATCATGGCACGCTCCCGAACAGGCCCTCGGTCTCGGCATGGAGGGTCTGGCTGACCTCCCACGTCCGCATCCCGTCGTGATCGAGGACCAGCGGCACGGCCTGCGCGCCGAGCCGGGTCAGCGCCTCGGTGACGCGGCCCTGGCGCATGAACGGCGTGTAGAACAGGAAGAACCCGCCGCCGCCGGCGCCGAGCAGCTTGCCGCCGAGCGCGCCGGCCTCTCTCGCCGCGCCGTAGAGCTCGTCGAGGTAGGGCGTCGCCGTGTCGGGGTTCATCTGCTTCTTGTTGAGCCACGCGTCGTGCAGCAGCGTGCCGAACCGCCGCATGTCGCCGGTCAACAGGCAGCGACGCATCTCGTCGGTCAGGCGCTTCATGTCCTCGAGCGCGGCGAGGGTGGCCGGGCGACCTACCTTGTAGAACTCGACCTGCTTCGCGACGATGTCCTCCGAGTCGCGCTTCTTGCGCGTGTAGAACATCTGACAGTGGTAGACGAGCTCGTCGAGGATCCACGACTCGACGCGGAGCGGGATCACGAGCGTGCCCGCGCGCGTGAACTCGATGAAGTTCATGCCGCCGAACACTGCCGCGTAGTGGTCCTGGCGACCGACCGAGCGTCCGAGGTCGTCGTGTTCGACGGTGTACGCGAGGGCCGCCATCTCGTAGCGGGACATCATCAGATTGAACGCGTGGTTGACGAGCCCGACGATCAGCGCCGAGATGGCGCCCGAGGATCCAAGGCCGGTGCCGGGCGGCGCATCCGAGTGGAGATAGAGGTTGAAGCCCATCGGCGGGTTCAGCCGCTTGATCACCGCGTGAAGGAACGCGAGCTTGTCGCCGCTCGTCAGCTCCGAGCCGAGCTCGTACTTCACCACCTGGTCGTAGTCGACGGAGAAGATCTCGACGTTCTTGTCGGTGCGGACCTCGAGCGCCCCGAAGATGTACATGCCGATCGTCGTCGACAGCACGCGCCCGCCGAACTCGTCGCAGTACGGGCTGACATCGGAGCCGCCGCCCGAGAAGCTGACGCGGAGCGGTGCCTTGCCGCGGATCAGCATGAGGCCGCTGCCTTGCCGGCGACCAAGGCCTCGCAGAGGCGGAGGTGCGTGGCGGCGACGCGCGCCCAGCTCGTGTCGTCGGCGAAGGCGAGGATCCGCGCACGCATCGCCTCCGCGAACGGAACATCGACGAGCAGGCGTTCGAGGCCGTCGGCCCAGTCCTTGCTCGATCCGGGATCCACGAGCAGGTCGGGCGAGATGTGGTCGCCGACCTCATCGAACTTCGCGATCCGCGAGCACAGCATGAGCTTTCCCATGCCCGCCGTCTGATGGACCACTCCGGAGACCGAGGCGTAGTCCTGCCGGTACGGCATCGCTACCACGTCCGCTGCCGAGTACACGCTGGGGACGTCCTCGTCGGGAACATATGCGCCCCACAGCCGCGTGCGTTTCGAGATCCCGAGCAGCGCGGCGCGCGCCTGCAGGTACTTCACGTACACGCCCCAGCGACGGAGGCGCGTGTATCCGCCGATGTAGAGGAACGCGTCGGGGACGCGCTTCTGGAGCAGACGGAACGCCGATAGCAATCGCTCGAGGCCCTTCCCGCTCCAGATGATGCCGAAGAACAAGACCACCTTCGCATGCTCCGGAATCCCGAGCGCCGCTCGGCTCGTCGCGGGATCGCGGGTCTCGAGCGCGAGGCTGCCGTGCGGGATCACGGCGATCTGCGAGGCATCGACGCCCCGCTCGATCAGCTCCGTCCGCATGCGGGGCGAGTGGACGTGGATGCAACTTGCCGCCTTCGCCACGGCGAGGTCGAAGTCGACCACCGTGCGACCCGGTTCGTATTTGGTCTTCGTGAGCGCGGGGTAGACCGAGTGCGTGACCACCACCGTGCGGATGCCGGCGGCCTCGATCGCGGCGAGCAGGCGCGGGAACCGATCGTCGGCTCCGAATACGTCGTTCGAGTACTGCAAGTACGCGATATCCGCCTTGATCTCGCACAGCCCGCGGACGACATCGTCGACGTAGTCCGCGTTGCGCGACCAGCACGGCATCGCCCGGTAAACGTCGGTCTCGACGGCGTCCGTGTTGCCCTCGCCGATCACGAACTGCCGATCGGGCCGCACCGCGTGGATCGCGGTCATCAGATTCTGCGTGTAGTGAGCGTGCCCGTAGCGGTTCGGCCAGTAGTTCGTGACGTGGGCGATGCGCATGGACACTCCGTAGTGGTCACCCACGAGTAGTTCCTTCGGTCGAATCGACCGCGGAGGATCGGGTGTCGCGATCTAGCCCGGCCGCCGCGGCGGCAACGTCACGCTCTTGCACCATCTTCGCGATCAAGACGGCGAAGATCGGCAGTTCCTCACGCTAGGCGCGTAACCGCTTGATGATCGCGCGTGGCGAGTAGTCCTCGAACCATGAGAGTCCGATGAGAGACAGCACCACGATCGTGCCGGTGACAACCCCGAGTCGAACGAGCGGCGCGGTGTCACCGAGGAGGAGGCGCACGACGAGTCCACACGCACCCGCGACCAGCGGGATCAGCGCCAGCCGGCCGAACGGCTTCACGAACGCCCACGCGCCGATGCCGAGCTGCTCGAGCACGAGGCGCGCGAGCACGACGAACGCGATCGGATAGCCCACCGCCCACGCGATCGCGACCGCGTCGAAGCTCGAGCCGAGGTTCGCGGCGACGACGAACGCGCCCGACAGCACGAACGCCGCGCTCGCCTGGTAGCGCAGCGATTTGTCGGACCGGCCCATGCCGTCGAGCAGCGGCGGCCCGAGGAAGCTGAGCGCGCGGAAGGCGCCGACGATCGCGAGGATCCGCCCCGCGTGTGCCGCGGCGACGTAGTCCTTGCCGAAGACGGCGAACAGCATGTCGTCCGCCGTGACCGTGATCAGCACGACGAACACGAGCACGACCGCGAGGTTCTGCCGCGTGAACGCGACGAGCTGCGCGACGAGGGCGGGGCGATCGCCGCGCAGCTTCGCGAAGGCCGGGAACGCGACCACGGTGACCACGCCCGAGACGAACTTCACCGGTTCGAGGACGAGCTCGTAGGCGGCCTTGTAGAGGCCGACGGCCTCGCGGCCGAAGTAGTAGCCGACGACCTGGTAGTCGAGGTTCGAGTAGACCTGGTAGAGCAGCTCGCCGGCGTTCGCGCGCATGCCGAAGCGAAAATCATCTGCGAGCTGGCCCGGGCGGAACACCCAGCGCGGCCACCAGCGCGCGGCGATCGGCACGCCGATCGCGTAGATCACCTCGCGCGCGAGCGGGCCGAACACGAAGCACCATAGGCCCCAGCCGGATGCGGCGCTGCCGATCTTTACGGTGACCTCGACGACGTTCGCGATCATCCGCACGTACGACAGCTCCTTGAACCGGAGCTCCTTGCGCAGCATCGCCTGGTGCGTGGTGTAGAACGCGCGGATCACGAGCAGCAGACCCGCGCCGCGGAACAAGCTCACCATCTCGGGCGCGTCGAACGCGCGACCGATCAGCGGCGCGCCGACCCAGATCGCGCCGTACATCGCGACGCCGAAGATCAGGCCGAGCCAGAACGCCGTGGACATCCGATCCGGATCGGCGTGATCGCGCTGGACAAGTGCGGCCGGTAGACCGGCCTCGCCGATCAGCAGCAGTGCGCCGAACGTCGTCATGACGAGGCTCGCGCTGCCGTAGTCCGCGCGGGTCGCCCAGAACCGAAGGATCACCGCCACGCTGACGAGGTCGCAGATCGCGACGATCGCGGAGGCCAGACCGACCCACGCGATGCCGCGAGACACCCGGCCTTGTTCGCTCAACTATCGCCTCGCCAGATCGGCCAGCATCAATCGGTCTTCGGTCGACGCCCGGCGCGGCACCGTTCGGTCGCAGCACTCACGCTGCTGGTGGCGCGCCGGCAGGCGTGGGCGATCGCCTGCTGGGCGTCGGGCGCGAGCGTGACCTTGCGACCCGCCGCGAAGTCCTTGCCCGCGCGCTCGATCCACGCCTCGAGATCCTGCTGGTTGTCCTCGTCGAGATTCGGACAGGCCTTGAACGTGGCCAGGGCGGCGGTCATGGCATCGCACTCCTCGACCATCGACTTCAGCTCGAGCGGGGGATCGGCAGCGATCGGAGGCCCGGGAGCGACGGGGGGCTGGGATGCCGCACACGCCCCGACCACAATCGCGATCAAGGCCCTCGGGAGTGTCACGCGCATGAGCTAAACCAGTGAGTCCTTACCATGACCGGGTTCACGCATCTCCATCTGCATACGCAGTACAGCCTGCTGGACGGCGCGATCCGAGTGAAGGACCTGTTCCCCAAGGTCAAGGAGCTGGGGATGGACTCGGTGGCGGTCACCGACCACGGCAACATGTTCGGGGCGATCGACCTCTACACCGAGGCCAAGGCCGCGGGCGTCAAGTTGATCTTCGGGTGCGAGACCTACGTCGCGTCGACCGACCGCCACGACCGCACGAACCGCCGCAACTACCACCTCATCCTGCTGGCCAAGAACGAGGTCGGCTACAAGAACCTCTCGTTCCTCAACTCGAAGGGCTACCTCGAGGGCTTCTATTACAACCCGCGCATCGACAAGCAGATCCTCCGCGACCACTCCGAGGGGCTGATCGGCACGTCGGCCTGCCTCGGCGGCGAGATCGCGCAGACGCTCGAGAAGAACGGCGTCGCGGCGGCCGAGGAGGTCGCGAAGGAGTACGCGTCGATGTTCGCCGAGGGGGACTTCTTTCTCGAGGTGATGCCCACCCCGACCTCCGAGCAGGACACGCTGAACGGCGAGCTCGTGCGGATGAGCAAGAAGCTCAACATCCCGCTCGTCGCCACCAACGACTGCCACTACGTCAACCGCTCCGATGCCGCCGCGCACGACGTGCTGATGGCGATCCAGACCGGCAAGAGCCTCAAGGACGAGAAACGGCTCAAGCACCAGGTCGACAGCTACTACATGAAGTCGCCGGCGGAGATGGAGGCCGCGTTCAAGGACGTCTCGCAGGCGATCGAGAACACGGCGCTGATCGCCGAGCGCTGCAACGTCAAGCTCAAGCTCGATCAGACCTACCTGCCCACGTACAAGGTCCCCGAGGGCGAGACGCTCGATACGTACCTCGGCGCGATCGTCGACGGGGGACTCGAGCGGCGGTTCAAGGAGCTCGCCGGGCGCGGGGTGAAGTTCGATCCGGATCAGTATCGCGAGCGCGCGAAGGTCGAGATCGCCGTCATCCAGAAGATGGGCTTCTCGGGCTACTTCCTGATCGTCTGGGACTTCATCAGGTGGGCGAAGGAACACGGCATCCCCGTCGGTCCGGGCCGCGGCTCCGGCGCAGGCTCGGTCGTCGCCTGGGTCATGCGGATCACGGACATCGATCCGATCGAGTTCAAGCTGCTGTTCGAGCGGTTCCTGAACCCCGAGCGCGTCTCGATGCCGGACTTCGACGTCGACTTCTGCATGAATCGCCGCGGCGAGGTCATCAAGTACGTCCAGGAGAAGTACGGCAAGGACCAGGTCGGTCAGATCGCCACGTTCCACCAGCTCAAGGCGCGCGGCGTGATCCGCGATATCGCGCGCGCGATGGAGATTCCGTTCGGCGAGGCCGACAAGCTCGCGAAGCTCGTTCCCGAGCCCGTCGCCGGCAAGAGCCCGCCGGTGCGCGAGGCGATCGAGCAGACGCCCGAGCTGAAGCAGCTCTACAACGAGAGCCCGATGCACCGCGAGCTGCTCGATCTCGCGGCCGCGCTCGAGGGCCTGAACCGCAACGCCGGCATGCACGCCGCCGGTGTGGTGATCGCCGAGAAGCCGCTGTGGGAGTACGTGCCGTGCTTCCGTGGTCAGAACGACGAGATCGTGACGCAGTTCGCGATGAAGGAGGTCGAGAAGGCGGGACTCGTCAAGTTCGACTTCCTCGGCCTCAAGACGCTCACGGTGATCCAGACCGCGGTCAAGCTGGTCAACCAGCAGCGACCGCCCGGCGACGAATTCGACATCGATCTGATCCTCAAGACCGATGCCGACGTGTTCAAGATGATCTCACGCGCGGACACGACCGGCGTGTTTCAGCTCGAGTCGAGCGGCTTCCGCGAGATGCTGAAGAAGCTCAAGCCGGACTGCCTCGAAGACATCATCGCGGCCGTCGCGCTGTATCGCCCGGGTCCGCTCGAGGGCGGCATGGTCGATGACTTCATCGACCGCAAGCACGGCCGCAAGAAGGTCGAGTATCCGCATCCGATCCTCGCCGAGGTGCTCGCCGATACGTACGGCGTCATCGTGTACCAGGAGCAGGTCATGCAGATCGCCCAGGTCATGGGCGGCTACTCGCTCGGCGGCGCCGATCTGCTTCGCCGCGCGATGGGCAAGAAGAAGCCCGAGGAGATGGCGAAGCAGAAGGAGACGTTCGTCGCCGGCGCGAAGGCGAAGAACCTCGATCTGAAGATCGCCGACGCGGTGTTCGACCTGATGGCGTTCTTCGCCGGGTACGGCTTCAACCGCTCGCACTCCGCGGCGTACGGCTGGATCACCTACCAGACCGCCTATCTCAAGCACCACTACCCGCACGAGTTCATGGCGGGTCTGATGTCGTGCGATGCGGACAACATCGACAACATCGTCAAGTTCATCGCCGAGGCGCGGTCGATGGGCCTGGTCGTCGAGCGGCCCGACATCAACGAGTCGCTGCAGGACTTCAGCGTCACCCCGCGCGCTGATGCGCTCGGCGGCAAGGTCATTCGCTTCGGCCTCGGCGCCGTGAAGGGCGTCGGCACGAACGCGGTCGAGGCGATCCTCGAGGCGCGCGCGGCCGATGGCCGGTTCGAGTCGATCTTCGAGCTGTGCCAGCGCGTCGATACGCAGAAGTGCAACCGGCGCGTCCTCGAGCAGCTCGTCAAGAGCGGCGCGGTCGACGGCCTGCCGGGCAACCACCATCGCGCGAAGCTGCTCGGGGCGCTCGATGCCGCGATCGAGCGCGGCGCGGCCGAGCAGCGCGATCGCCGCAGCGGTCAGACCTCGCTGTTCGGACTGTTCACCGCCGCCGAGCCGCCGAAGCCCCTCGGTGGGGGCGAGAAGCAGGGCGAGACCTATCCCGAGATCGAGGAGTGGAATCACAAGCAGCTGCTCGCGTTCGAGAAGGAGTCGCTCGGGTTCTACGTCTCGGGGCATCCGCTCGATCGCTACCGCGGTGATCTGCAGCGGTACGCCACCGCGTCGACCAGCTCGTTCGCGAACGGCACGCGCGGCGTCGGTGACAACTCGATCGGCGGCATCGTCAGCCAGTACCGCGAGATGATCACGAAGAAGGGCGACAAGATGGCGCGCTTCATGCTCGAGGATTCCGAGGGCACGCTCGAGGTGATCGCGTTCCCGAAGACGTTCGAGAAGGTGCGCCACGTGCTCGTCAGCGACGAGCCGATCCTGTGCTCGGGTGCGGTCAAGAACGAGGGAAACGCCGAGGCCCCCGAGTGGAAGATGCTGCTCGAGTCGGCGGCGCCGCTGTCCCAGCTTCGCGAGGCGAAGTCGACCCGCGTCGATATCAACCTCAACGCGGACCAGGTCACGATCGACCTGGTCGACGAGCTCAAGACCATCCTCGCGAACGCCACGCGGGGGAACTGCACCGCGAACATCCGGCTCAAGATCGGGCACCGCTCGGAGACCGTGATCCAGCTCCCCGAGGCCTGGGCCCTGTCCCCCACCGAGGACCTCCTGACCCGCCTCGAGCGCCTGTTCGGCCACCACGTGGCCACCCTCGGCTAGCCCCGATAGGTTCTGCCGGCCCTGGACGGCCACGGCAGCCCACTATTCCGCTGCGCTGATTGCGCAACGCGGCATGAGATCCGACCGCGGGGCTCAGAAAACGGTTGAAGCCGGGTCGTCCCTGGATACGATGCGCGCGGGGGTATCGATGTCAGCAGCGCTCCGCGGTTTCGCGCTCGCCTTGATGGTGTGCAGTTGCGCCAACGCCGGTAACCCCGGCTCCGGCGGCGACGACATGCCAAAGATCGATGCGTCCGTGAAGCACGACTCGAGCACGTCCCAGCCCGATACGCCGCCGCCGATCGATGCCTCGATCGACAGCCAGCAGATCATGATCGATGCCGCGATCGACTCGGGCACCACCGGCCCGTTCTGCAACGGCAACAGCGAGTGCACGGTCGCGGGCGAGTGCTGCTTCACGCTCGGCGGCCCTGGGTTCTGCGTCCCGGGCACGCCGTTCGCCGGATCCTGTATCCCCAATAACTAGCGCTTCGCGGTCGCCGGTGCGCGCGCCGTGATCGGCAGCTTGAAGAACGTCACCGGATCGGCCCAGCCGCCCGGGACGCGAACGCTGATGTGGAGATGCGGGCCAGTGGCGCGACCGGTGTGGCCCGCGAGGCCGACCTCGGCGCCCTGCGTGATCACGGCGCCCTCGGCGACCGTGACCTTGCTCAGGTGGTAGTAGGCGGTGGCGAAGCCGCCGCCGTGCGCGACGACGACCACGGTCCCCGCGAGGAACGTGTCGCGCACCAGCGTGACGGTGCCCGCGTTGACGGCCTTCACCGGCGACGCCTCGGTCGCGAACAGGTCAGTGCCCAGGTGCTGGCTGCGGTGGCCGTCGTTGAACGTACGCCACTCGCCGAACGTGGACGTCACCTCACCCGGTGGACGCTTGAACGTCCGCGTGAACTGCGTCGCGCCCTTGCCCTTGTTGACCGCTGCGATGATCGCCGCGTTGTCGGCGTCGATCCGGTCGCGATCCGCCTTCGGCGGGTTCGCCATCTCGTCTTCGACGATGACATCGGTCTCCGGGAACGTCTTCGCCTTGATCGCGACCGAGGCGGGGAGCTTCACCGACTCGACCTCGATCGACATCGGCTCCGGCTTCGCGTCGAGCGGGACGGAGACCACCGCCTGGTAGCCGACCTTCGCGGCGTAGAAGTCGAGCGCGGTGCCGTTCGCGGTGCCCTTCGGCAGGTCCTTGGCGCCGGTGACGGTGACGAGCACGGCGTCGCCGGGGTTGGCGGTCTTCGGAGTCACGGTGAGCTTCGGTGCGGCGGCAGCGGTGCCTCCGAGCGCGAATAGCATGGCAAGCGAGGCAAGCTTCATGATCAGGTCTACCGCCCAGCCGATCGCCGACAACCGAGCGCCTGGACGCCTCACCTGTGCGTGACGGTGATCTGGTGAGCGCCGGCGCCCGGTTCAGTCGAGGCCGAGCTTCTCGAGGTCTACCTCGTCGAGCCCGAAGTAGTGCGCGGTCTCGTGGAGCACCGTGATCCGGATCTCCTCGGCGAGGTGGTCCTCGTCCTGCGCGAACCGCTCGAGGTTGGTCTTGAACAGGAGGATGTTCGTGACCGCGGGAGCGGCGTTGCCGGTCTCGGGCATCGGCGTGCCCTGGAACAGGCCGAGGATGCGGGGATCGAGCCCATCGGCCACTTGCTCCTTCGAGGGAGCGGTGTCGATCAGGATCGGGATGCGCTCGAGCTTCGTGCGGATGTTCTGCGGTAGCTCGGCGAGCGTGTCGAGCGCGATCTGCTCGACCTCGTCGTCGGTGATCGTCACGTCGCCGGCGGGCAGCTTCGCGTCGAGGGCGCGGACCTGCTCCCACGCGTCGAGCATCTTCGGGCGATCCTCGGCGGCCTCGTACACCCGCCCGAGCAGGTGGAGCGCATCGCCGGCGATGCCGTCGTCGAGCTTCCGCGCGGCCTCGATCCAGCGGATCGACGCGGCGGAATCCTCGGCGCCGAGGGCGAGCTCGGCGAGATCGAGGGCGAGCTCGGCGTCGTCGATCACGGAGCTCGAGAGCTCGGTCAGGGTCTCGCGGGCGTCGGCGGTGCGGTCGAGCGCGATCAGCGCCTCGGTCTTGATGTACACGGCCTCGACGAGATCGGCCTCCTCGTCGATGAAGTCGAACGCGCTCTCCACGGTCTCGAGCGCCGAGTCCGGATCGCCGATGCCGTGGAGCTCGAGACGGGCGATGCAGATGCGCGGCATCGGATCGTCCTTGCGGATCTCGGAGAGCGCGCGGTACTGGGCGATCGCCTCCTCGACCTCCCCGCTGGCGTCCGCGACGGCGGCGGCAAGGGTGATGACATCGGGGTTCTTGCGGTCGATCCGCTTGATGCGCTCGAGAATGGCGGCTGCTGCGTCGATCTCGCCCTCCTCGAGGGCTTCGAACGCGCGCTCGAGGTCGGCGGTCATGCGATCCGTGCGGGACATGTTATTCCAGGGTTGATACTCCGATTTTGCGGGCGAAGTAGGCGTGCTTAGCTGGTCATTTGCGGAGGGTCGCGCATGTGGCTATCGTCGAGCGGTGCCGATGTTCCTCGTACGTGCGATGGCCCTCTTGACCCTCGTGGTCGCGCTCGCGGCGTGCCCGCGCGGTACGCGCAAGACGCTCGTGCCCGATGTCCCCCAGAACGGCGACTCCAGTGCACGTGCGCGGTTCCAGGAGGCGAAGGCGAAGTTCTTGCGCGACGGGCGCAACACCGAGGAGTTCCGGCAGATCGCCGAGGACTTCCCGGGTGATCCGATCGCGCCGTGGGCGCAGCTCTACGCGGGCATCGCCGCGGTGAAGGCGCGCCAGTTCGATGTGGCGATCAAGGCGCTGACGTCCACCGTGGATGCCGATGTCGACACCGGCTTGACCTCGCGCGCCGAGCTGTTCCTCGGCATCGCGAACAATTACGGCGGGGATCCGAAGGTCGTGCTCGGGCAGCTAAGGCGCGGCGAGAAGGCGATCGAGAACGACGACGAGCGCACCGAGTACCTCGCGGCCCTCGCGTATGCGACCGCGCTCGGCGAGCGACCGCTGGCATCTCTGCCGGTGTTCGATCAGCTCTACGGGCGCGTGTCGGCGACGGAGAAGGCACTGATCGTCGCGCGCGTGCTGGAGATCGTGGCGAGTGCGGATCCCGATACGCTGCGGCGGATCTACGACGAGATCGATGACAAGAAGGGCCCGTCGATGGCGGCCGTCGCGAGCCGGCTCGCGCTCCTCGCCGACCAGGCGGGCAAGCCCGACGAGCACCTTGTCGAGCGGGCCGGGACGGCGCGCGTGGCTGTGGGCCTGCCGAAGACGCTCGGCGAGACCTCGGGCGCGAGCGCAGGTGGCGGCTCGGGAAACGCGGGCCTGGTCGGCGCGGTGCTGCCCCTCGGCGGCAAGCAGAACCGCGTGGCGGAGGCCGCGGCCGCGGGTCTCGGAATGGCCGCGGGCGTCTCCGATGGCAAGGGCATCGCGGCGGTCGAGGTGCGCAGCGCGCTCGATGCGGACGCGTCGGCGGTGGCTGTCGAGGACCTCGCACGCAACAATGTGATCGCGATCGTCGGGCCGATCGATTCGAGCGCGGTCGATGCCGCGGGCAGCCGCGCCGAGAGCCTCCAGCTCCCGCTCCTCAGCCTGAGCACCGCCGCCGAGAAGAACGCCGGCGGGACGTTCGTGTTCCACATGGTGCACTCGGGCGAGGCGCGCAGCCGGGCGCTCGCGCAGCGCGCGCTGTCGAGGGGCGTCAAGAAGTTCGCCGTGCTCGCCGCGGAGAACGGATACGGCCGCGCGATGACCGCCGCATTCAAGGACGAGGTCGAGAAGGGCGGGGGCACGCTGGTGTCGACGGTGACGTACAAGGCGGAGACCAAGTCGTTCGCCGGGTTCACCGCGAAGCTGTCGGGCGACTGGGACGCGGTGTTCGTGCCCGCGCAGGCCGACGTCCTCGGTCTGATCGCGCCGGCGCTCGCCGCGACCGGTAAGATCCCGAAGCCGCTCGGGACCAAGAAGGTGATCGGCGGCAAGGCGATCTTGTTGCTGTCGACCGCCGAGAATCTGACCGCGGCGTACCTCACCGATGCCGGTCGCCACTCCGAGGGCGCGTTCTTCGCGCCGGGCTACTACCCTGACGATCAGGATCCCGCGAGCAAGGCGTTCCTCGATCGGTTCATCGCCGCGTTCGGTCGTGCGCCGGGGTTCCTCGAGGCCTACGCATTCGATGCCGTCCAGCTCGCGGCGGCCGCCGGCACCACGGGCCGCGCAGGCCTCGCCGCGACGCTCGCGAAGGGCGAGCTCGCCGGGCTCACCGGTACGATCCGCTTCGGCCAGGACCACCGTCGGGCCGATCCCGGCGTGATCTATACGGTCGCGGAGGAGACGGGCGGCGCCTTCGCGATCCGCGTCGCTCGTTGAGACGTCGACGGCGACGTCGACGATGAGACCAGGGACACGTGGTACACCCCGGAGGCATGGCGGACTTCCCCGGTGTCGGTAATCGCCTGATCGCGGCGCTCGATGCTCCCAGCCGCGCCGAGGCAGATGCCCTCGTCGCGAAGCTCGGCGGCGTGCCGAGCTGGATCAAGCTCGGGCTCGAGTTGTTCTGCGCGGAGGGGCCGTCGATCGTCGCGGATCATGTCGCGCGCGGCCATCGCGTGATGCTCGACCTGAAGCTCCACGACATCCCCGAGACCGTCGCGCGCGCCACGTCGCGCGTCGCGCAGCTCGGCGCGGGGCTCCTCACCGTTCACGCCGGAGGCGGCCGCGCGATGCTCGAGGCCGCGGTGAAGGCCGCGGGCCCATCGATGCGCGTGCTCGCCGTGACCGTGCTGACGTCGCTCGATGATCACGACCTGCTCGAGATCGGGGCGAACGGCCCGGTGGGCGAGCTGGTCAAGAAGCGCGCGGAGCTGGCGATCGCCGCTGGCTGCGCGGGTGTGGTCGCCTCGCCGCACGAGGTCGCGACCATCCGCGCGATCGCGCCGAGCTCGTTCCTGATCGTCACGCCCGGCGTGCGCCCGACAGG
>JBBRED010000133.1:0-20224 GCA_038203335.1 Haliangiales bacterium
CGAGGCCGAACCGTGGCTCGGTGAAGTGCTCGGCGAAGAAGAACCACCACGCCGTGCTGGCGTCGTCGCCTGCCGCCCAGACCGCGTCGGCGCTGAGTGTGGTGAAGCCGACGAGCAGGACGTCGGGCTCGAGCCGTGCCATGAAGTCCGGCTGGAGCTCGGTCGTCGCATCGAGCGAGCGTGCGAATCCGGTCGCCTTCGTCTTCGAAGCGGTCACCAGCATGCCGGGATAGCGACGGACCAGGTCGCCTTTGATGACGAGCACCAGCGGCGATGCGACGTCACCGGGCTTCTCGCCGAGCTGCTCGAGGGTGAGCCCGGGTGCCGCGTGGAGAGCATGCGCGAGGTCGTACTGATCGGCCGGATCATCGGTGTCGCGATGCGGCCAGAACTGGCGGCAGTAGGTGCCGCGCTGATCGGTCGGGTACTCGCGCCACAACAGCTCGCGCGCCATCTCGTGGTTCATGCCGACGAGGAACGCGTTGATGAAGGTGCGGTTTGATTCGACCAGCGTCGTCGTATCGGCGGGAAGCGTATCGATGCCCGGCAGTAACCAGTCGTGCGAGATCGCGGCGAGCGCCTGGTACGTCGGCTCCGAGAGGTCGGGCGCAGCCATGAGGTCGTCGAGGCCCTCCACCTGCCCTGCGGTCAGCGACGAGATCCGGTGGTTGACCATCCCGATCATCGTCACGCGCGGATCGAGGGCCGTGACGATCCGTTCCCGAAGCTCTTCGAAGCCCCCGTTCAGGCGAATCTCGGGCAGACCGACGGCATCAGTCGCGACGATCTGCCGATCGATGATCGTCGTCGCCACCTCGGCGATCTGCCGCTTCAGCGTCGCGATCTGCGGCGCCGCGATCTCGAAGGTCAGCGCGGGCGCGGCAGGTACATCGGACGCCCTCGTCACCGCGCGGTGAAACGCGGGCGCGCTGATCGTCACCACGTCCGCGACGTGCGCCGAGATCGCCCCTCGGTTCTCGACGGCGGAGACGGGCTGCATCGCCACGGCGGTGAGCACGCGTGATGGATCAGTCGCGGCGGCGTGCGACGAGGCATTCGCGGCGGTGGTGAGCTCGACCGTCGGGAGCCGGCTCAGCGCATCGAGCTGGGTCGCGGCCTCTGCCGCCGTCAACGCCGTCAGATCGAGGCCGGGCACGAGCCGAGCGAGGATCGCGGGCACGGCCGCGACGCCCCACACCCGGCTGGGAGACTCCACCGCATAGATCATGTCGAGAGGCACGGCGACCTGGAGAGGGTGCGCGACGGCTGCCCTCGCCGCAAGCGCCGCGGGCCCCACCGCCGCACGCCACGTCGCAGCGCCGTTCAGCCGGCCGCGCGCCCGCGTGACGCGGCGGTACTCGACCGACGCGATCGACGGCGGCATCGGTGACTGCCGCAGCCTCCCGGTGATCGTGAGGTTGTCACCGACGAAGACGCGGGCATGGACCGGCGCGGTGGACGTCACGAGGTCGGCGACGGCGAGCCGCGCGATCCACTTGCGGTGAAGAGTGGCGCTCGCCGCCAGCGAGAACTCGGCCCGCCGCCGGAGCGTGTTCGCGCCGAGCACGTCGCCGACCTGCCGCCATGCCTCTTCGACGTATCGATCCTGGTTCCGGCGGACGACCTCGCCACCCAGGCCGGCGGCGACGCGGAGCCGCGGATCCGTGTTGGCCTCGCGCACCCATGGTGGCGCGACCGTGGCGAGCCTCGCCGCGCTGGCATCCACGCCGACGGCGAGCTGGCCATAAACCGGAGGACCGACGGCGGGCGGCGCCGCGTCCGGGCTCGAGGTGAGCAGGCACGTATCGTAGCCCGCGTCGCGGAGGCGCGATCGCAGCACATCGACGTAGCTCGCTCCGACGAGCGGCTCGATCGGGTCGGGCCGCTCACCGGGTGGACGCAGCGCGACCTGGAGTTCGACCTCGACGCCGTCCGGATCCGGAGCCGGCAAGCCCGTCCTTGGACCATCGAGCGCCAACGTCCTGCGGCCCAGCCCCGGCGGCAGCGGCACGCCATGGAGCCGGCGGACCAGCGCCTCGAAGTCTCCGTCGGGACCGGTGCCGAATCGCCAGCAGTAGTAGACCGGCAGGACGACCTCGCCGCCCGCGGGATCCCACGCCAGCTCGAAGCTGATGCGCACGTCGCCGGGATCGATCCCGAGCCCCGCCGCCCTGCCCGCCGCGAACACCGGCACCACGCACGCCAGGTAGCGCCGGTTCTCCTCGAGCTTCCGCGAGCTGACGAGGCGCGACAGCGACCGCGCGGGATCTCCCGGCACGGTGTCCGCGTCGAGCAGCTGTGCGTGCGCCCACCGCCACGCGTCGGCGGGATCCGGCAGCTGCGCCGCGTCGATCGTGAGCTTCGTGCCGACGGGTGAGGCCGACAGCGGATCGGTCGCGAGATCAGTCACGTCGACGACGGCCAGCGTGATCCACGGCAGCGTCGGCCCGCTCGACGGCTTCCTGCTGAACAGCCACGGCAGGTCGGGTGCGTCGAGCTCGATCGTCGCGAGATAGTTCGGCTCGGCATCGACCAACCCGTTCACGGGCGTGCAGCGGATCACCTGCCGCGGCGGGATCCCGACGACATCGCCGGGGGTCATTACGGGAACGCGGCGAGTGAGCGCGTCCGTGCCCGCGATCACGACGCTGACGTCGATCATCCCGTCCTGATCCGCGGCGAACCCGCGGCGGACCATCGATGCGAACGTGAACCTCGCGGCGGCCATCAGCGGACCGCCCTCGGCTCGAAGTCGGCGACCGCGATCGTATCCGCCGAGCGGCGCGTCGATACCCGCACCGCCGCGGCAGCGCCGGTGGCGAGGATCGCGCCGGTGGCGGCGTCGGCGACGGCGTAGCTCGGGGAGGTGACCGCGAGCGTGGCGACGCGCGGCTTCGCGAGCACCGGGTGCGCGCGACCGGCCGCTCCGAGGTACGCCCAGCCGAACGCGACCACATCGAGCGGCTGATGCGTCGTCATCGCGTCGTCACCCAGACTCTCCTCGTACACGACGTCCGCCGTCTGTGGATCAGAGACCTGCCACCCCGCGCCCTGGACCGTCCCTCCCGCATCGAATGGGAGAAAGGCGGGCTTCGAGATCCGATCCTCGTCGCTGAGCTCGAAGAACTGCGACGTCGCGAACAGATCCTGCGCGCGGACGACGACGCCGCCGCTCGTGGTGATCGTCATTGTCACCGGATCCGCCGACGTGACCGCGCTCGCGCCGAACTTCACCAGCCCGACACCGAGCGGTGCGGCGGTCTGGCTCAGACGCAGGAGCCCGAGCGGATGCATCGCCGTCGCCCCGGCACGCAGCTGCGCGATCCCCGCGTCGGCGGCGGGGAGCACGTGTCGCCATGCCGCCTCCGCGGCCAGCGCCTCGCGCACCTTCAGGGCGACATCGACCGGCGGACCGAGCTCGATGAGGGCATCGGTTCCCCATTCGTGATCGAGGGTTCCCGACACGCTGAAGAAGAACATGCTGATGCTCGCATGGGCGTGTGCGTGCCAGTGCGTCGGTCCCTCGAGGAGGAGGTCGACGGTGGCGGTCGCGAGCTCCTCGCCGGCGACGATCAGGCCGAACTCGCCGGAGATCTTCGCGCTGAAGTGTAGCTTCGGCTCGGTGCGAATCAGCGTGTCGAGGCTAACGTGTCCCCTCGCCTTGATCGGCCCGAGCTTCGCTTCCACGTACATCGCGGCGCCGAACTGCAGCGAGCTGGCGGTCACCGCGAAGTACGTCTCAGCGTGAACGTTCAGCACCGGGCTGGGCGACATCGAGATGCTCAGCCGCCGGATGCTGACGAGGTCGGGAGGCGGCTCGAACTGCGGATGGAACCCGCCTGCCGTGAACACGAAGCCCTGAGGGCCCGCGCGAAGGGCGAGTTCGCCGGCGATATCGAACGTCCCGATCCGCGATCGCGCGAGCGATGCGTCGAACGACACGTTCCCCGTCGACAGGTCGATGACACCGGCGAAGCTCGCCCGCAGATCGATCACCGGAGCGTCGGGCTTCGGCACCGCGATCCGGAGCTCGCCGACGATCACCACCGCGGCGGGGTTCGGGAACGTGAACACCACGCCGGCCGTCATCGTGACCAGCGAGATCGGACGCCCCCACCCGAGCTGCAGGATCGGCGCCGCCAGGTACTGGTGCCGCTTCGCCGGGAACACCGCCGCGACAGACGACAACACCTGCCCCGCGCGGGAGATGAGGTCGTCGGGGATGAGGACGTCCTTCGCGCGGCCCTCGGCGACGAGCCCGCGCAGCGCGAGCGTGTCGACCGTGCGGTTGAAGCCGAACACGCCACCGACCGCGTTTAGCGTGAGCCCGAGGAAGATCTCGATCGCGGGCGCGAACTGCATCGACATGACGACGATGAACGAGAGCTCGCCGTTGATCTGCTCGATGATGCCGAACGCCTGAACGGCGAGTTCCAGCGATCCGAGCACGATCGACAGCTCGAGCGCGCCGGCGATCTGCGTGTCGAGGACGCGCAGGAACCCGCCTCCCTTGACCACGCCCGCATCGATCGCGACACCGATCCCCGTCGGCATCGCGAACCGCGGCTGCTGGAGATCCAAAATCCCGAGGTTGCCAGAGCCATCGGTCGTCAGCGACAGCGGTTGTTCGATCCCGAAGCCCTCGACGGTGACGATCAACGGCCCGAGGGAGACGATGACCGTGCCGGTCGCGCGGATCGGAAAGTCATACCCCGAGACCGCGACGCTCGTCGTCAGGCTGTGGATCGTGACGCCCGGCAAGTGCACGACGTCAGGCCAGGTTGCGCTCAGGCCGACCTCGCCGTCGAAGTGGAAGCCATCGGCGTCGAGACGAAACATCAGCTTGCCGCGCAGGACGATGCCGGCGCTTGGAAGCAACAACCCGAGGAGAGCGCCCGCGGCCGCTTTCGGGATCGTGAGCGCGAAGGTCTCCACGCCGAGGCTCGCTCCCCATGCGTCGGGGGACGCCGTCGCCTCGAATACGGCCCCCTGGAGGTCGAGCCGTATTCCGTCGTCGGATCCAATAGAGAACACGCGGGGTGTGCGGGCGCCGAGTGTCAGCTCGGGCGCAACGCCGGAGACCTGTTTCACGGCGCCGAAGCCCGTCATCGCGATCGCGAACGGCGCGTTGAACGGATCGAGCGAGAGCTGGAGCACCGAGCCCAGGTTCACCGGGGCCGCGATGGTGGGCGCCGAGATCACCGCGGCAACGAACGTCGGCGGCAACGTCTCGGTGCCGAGGATCTCCATCGTCAGCGCGATCGGCTCACCATACGTATCGGCGGCGAGATTCAGCACCAGGCGCTGCATCACGACCGCGTCGGGCCCAAACGCAGCGACGACCTCGGGGCTCGGGGACAGCGCCTCGCCCAGCGCGACGTTCGACGACGACATCACCCGCGGGCCGGTCAGCACGCCCACGATCGAGAGCGTGGTCTCGCGCCGCAGCGACTGGAAGTACTGCCAGAGGTACCCACCCAGGTCCGCACGCGCCGCGTCGATCGCCGTGAAAATGCTCGCTCCCCGTCCGACAAATCCCAGCGTCGACAGCGCGGCCCACAGCGCGGTGCTGGTGTTGCGCAGCGCGCCGTCGACCGCCGCGGTGAGCAACTGCCCGACGACATCGCCGTTGGCCGCCGGGGGAGCGTCCGTGACGAGCCCGATCACGACGCCCCAGAGCTCTCTCCCCGGCGCGATCAACGCGAGCAGATCGGGATCGCTGCTCTCGAGCTCCGCGACCATCTTCGGCAGATCCGCTGACAGCTTCGCGACGTCGCTCGCTCGCGCGCCGATGTACGCCTGGTACACGGCCACCGCGGCGTCATCGAGCCCGGCGTCCTTCAAGCGGGCGAGCAGCGTTGCCGGATCGGAGAGGGTGGCTTCGAACCGCTCGATCACGCGCACGAGAAATCGAACGATCGCGCCGTCGAGTGGGATCGCTGGTTCCGTCATGGGGCACGCACGTAGCGGCCGCCACTCCACCGGAAGGTTCCGCGTCCCGCGCACAGCCGGCGCAGGAGCACATCCTCCGGATCGGAGTCACATCCCTCGTCCGGCGCGACCTGCGGGCCTTTCGTCGGGTCCGACGGAGCCACGACGTTACGGTCGAGGAGGGTGGCGGATGTGCCGTCGGCCGCAAAGTCGAGTTGCAGGATGAGCCGCGGCAACCCGCTATCGTCGCCTTGCAGGCCCACGCCCACGTCGAGCACGCTCGCGATCTTGCCGGCTCTCACCACGCTCGCGATGCGACGCGTGTCGATCCAGGCGCCGGGAGGCTGCTCGGTGCCGCCGGAGCGAACGTGGGTGCACAGGAGCGCGGGTTCGTGCGGCGGGCCCACCGCGATCTGATGGCAATCCGTGCCGTCGAAGTCGCTTGGCGTCGCGCCGCGCTCCGAGAACCACCGCACGGGATCGGCGACGGTGGTTGCGGGTGCATGGGGCGGTGGCGGTGGCGGAGCGTGACCGCATGCCACGATCGAGAAGATCGCTGCCCACCGGATCGCCGCACCGAGCCCATCCCACATCCGCGCGACTATAGACACGTCGATGGCGCGAATGGCGCTCGATGCCTGCCGCAGTTTGCGGCACCCCGCGGTCAGCGAACTCCCGCAGCTGCCATGTGCAACGGAAATCCGCTCGGTGTGACGTTCCGGGAGCTGCGCCGCGCGGGGACCGGTGCAAGCCCTCCCACGATCAGCAGCCGGGCCGCGACATTCGCCCGGGCGATCGCGAGTCGGGCAGCTTCCCAAGCGCGTTCGGCTCTGCAGAAGTTTTCCCTACTTCCCTTATACCCTCGCTTACGATCGCGGAGCCCATCACTCGTACTGTGCCCGCGCTAGGTCGAGCTCGGATCGGACCTGCGGCACGAGTTCAGGCGGCGATATCGCGCGCGCATGCGGCCCCCATTCGAGGATCCACGACACGACTGGGGCAAGGTGCGGCACACAAAGCGAGATCCGAACACTACCGTCATGCATCAGCTCGACTCGTTGCGTGAGATGCCACGTTCGCGACGATGCGAGCAGCGCTCGGTCGCGGCTGAACTCGACCATGACTTCGTGTGGACCAGTCGCGTCGGCGAGGTGCGGACCGAATGCGCCGTGAAGCACGTCCCGGATGTTGAAGCCTGCGGGTGTCGCGTAGTCGTGCGCGCGAAGGTGCTCGGCCTCCGTGAAGCGTTCGATCGCGAACATCGCCAACGGCGAGGCCGACGCATCCGCACCCACCTCCTTCAAGCGAGCACCGACGGCGTAGAGGCCGTGCCTGTACAGCACCATCCCGAAGGGTGCGAGGAAACCATCTCGCGCACATCCGCGTGCGTCCGCGTACCGATAGCGCACGACCTTACGAGACAGGATGCCGGTCTGAATCGCGTCGATGATGTTCTCCTTGCCCGCGTACGACTTGGTCCCGTGGTCGGGCATGTACACGAACCGCTCACCGAAGGCCGCGAGCTCGACCTGCTCCTTCTCGCTCATGCGTTGCTCAAGCTTGCTCATCACACTGCGTACGTCGTCCAAGAACGGCGTGCCTTGCAAGACGTCGAACACGCTGCGCACTGCGAGAAGCGTGAATCGCTCGCGCTTCGTGATCGACACCGGTGAGTAGGTGCGCTCTGTAGCGAGGGATGCGAACGAGCGGTTGTCGCGGCGCGTGACCTCGATGTCGAAGCCGGCATCCTGCAGCTCGTCGATGTCGCGACGCACGGTGCGCTCGCTGGCGCCTACCTCGGCAGCGACTTCGCTGACCCAGCGACCATGCCTGAAGCCACGTAACGCGTCGAGAACGCGCAACGCTCGCGCTACCTGCCCGAGCTCACCGCGGCGATACACGCTGAACCCTGTGGCGAAGCGGCAGCGATCCACGCCGGGATGGTGGAACGAACGGCATCCAGAAGCCTTTGGCGAAGGCTTCTGGGATGGGTTCGGCGAAGGTTCCAAGTAAGGTTCCCACGAACCTATCGTGGGCGGGATCGGCTCGGTCGGCAAGGGTTGCCGAGCGCCCCTTGTATCCTTGCCGGATGGCGACTCAGATCTCATCGAAACCCGAACCTCCACATCCACCACTCGCACGCGACGTCCAGGGCAACCTCGTCGCGATTCCGGATGGCACCGCTGCGTGGCGACTCTGCCGGCAGACCACAGGACGTCCAAAGGAGATCGTTGGCCCCGATAAGCGGACGCTACGTTTCCCTCTCGAGACCACAGCCGAGGAGCTGGCCGACCTGTGCGGTGCAGACGTGTACCGGGTGTACGCGCTCGACGAGGTCGGCAAGGTGCTCGACTACGTCACGACCGTGGACGTCACACCGGATACGCGCGGGTTGCGGAACGCCACGCCCGACGTCTCGTCGGTGCTGCGTACCGCCTCGGCAACGCCGATTAGCGACCTACGGTTTGCTCTCGAAGCAATGGCCCAGATGATGCGCGTCAACAGCGACGCTCTGCGCGCCGTTACCGGGTCGCAGGCGGACTGGATGAAGTCTCTCGCGTCGACGCGCGGCTTCTTTCGAAACGGATCACCGCAGATTCTGCCTGTACAACCAGCTCAGGCCGACGAAGAGACGGACGAAGACGACGACCAACCAGCGCCCAGCAAGACCATCTATGACGTGCTCGCACCGCTCGCAGAGCACTGGGCGCCGTCGGTCAAGCCGCTCATGTCGATGCTCGCGAGCGGAGCAGGCGCGAAGGTGCTCCCCAGCGGACCCGTTGCGGCTCGAGCCGATGACTCCGACCTCTCGTCGAAGCCGAGCTGGGAGATTCGCGATGTCGTCGACCTGAACTACGCGGCTGCGAAGGCCAAGGCGAAGCGAGAGGCAGCACGGGAGGTCACCGCGAAGCTGTCGCTCCAAGCGCGGGTCATGGCGGATCCGAAGCTGATGGCGCACTTCCTCGCAATCAAGTCGCTGCTGGATCCGGACGACGCCGCAGAGATCTTCGCGCTCGGTGACCGCATCAGCGGGGACGAACAGGAATGGCTGATTGCGCAGCTGAGCGAGCTGAACGCCGCCGAGGCGGCCGCACTTCTGCGCAGGACGCTCGTGGAATTGAAGGCGTCGACAGATTCGGCGCAGTGATCACCCGGAACGAAGGACCATCTATGTCGACCACACAGCAACCAGAGTTGAAGACCGCACACGCGGCAACGATCGCGAGTCTGACCGAGATCACGCACGATCCGATCGATGCGATGCGGCTCGCCGCCGATCTCTACGCGATGAGCGCGTATCGGGCTGAAAAGGCTGTCGCACTCGAGGCTGGAGCGCCGAGCCCTCATGCACCCGCGCCGCTCTCGAAGTACGTGCGCCTGTTAACGACGGAAATCAGGACGAGATTGAGCGCGATCGTCGGCTCGTTCACTGCCAACGAGCTCGACCAATTGAAGAGACTTGGCCCGGCGATCGCCCGCCAGCTGGAGCGCAACGATCCCGACCTCGCTGAGGACATCTACAGCCTCGTCTGCATGGAGCCGGATGAGGCGGCCGCATGGGTACGCGACCACCTGGTCCAGCTCGAAGGGATGTTCGCGTCGTGATCGACCTGACGACCGAGCTGACCGCGTGGCTGCGCTCCACGGACGCACGAACACTGATGAAGGAGATCGTGGCGGAGGCCGTGCAGAACGAAATCCGTAGCGCCCTCGATGACGAGCTTCTCGACGTCGGAAGTGCAGCCGAAGTGCTCGCCATGACCGAGGGCGCGCTGCGCAAGGCGGTCGAGCGCGGACAGGTACCGTGTCAGCGTGTTGGGAGTCGGTTGCGATTCCGGCGCATGGATCTGCTGAGTGGATCGAACAAGGTGTCGACAGCTCGCACGCGAGCGGCTCCCCGGTAACAGCATCCTTCGGGGGGCCCGCATTGCGGTCGGCGCGGAACGAACGCATGTAGGGTTCAGCACGTTTACCGTCGTGCTGGTCGGCGGCGGACCTTGGTCTGATGCATGGACCAATCGTCTTCCTTGTTCTGTGCTTCGAACTCGTCGTTGTCGATGAGATGCAACAGGCGGCAGTAGATGAACGAGTCGGAGTGAAACTCCTGCAGCCTTCCGCTCCACACCGAAGTCATGGTGTCGCCGACGACACGTGCGCTGGACTGCCAGTCGTGCGTGACACGAGCGCGGATGCGGTCGTCAAAGAAGGAGATCGGTTTCGACTCGAGCCCGTGCTCGGTCAGGATTCGCAGGGCTGCGCTCTCCTCGCCGAGCCGTTTCCATCGAGCGCGAATCGACGCTCGCGAGACATCATCCAGCGGACGCGCGAGGTCGATCAGCGAATGCTCGATGATTCGATCGTCGCTCACGATGGAGAACGACGTTCCGAACAACGTTGCGGGTCCACCATCGGACTTACGAAAGCCGACGTCAGCGACGTCGATGACCTGAATGGATGCGGAGAGCAGACGCGATACCAGCGCATGCAAGCCGCACATCTCGAGTCCACAGCGCGAGCTCATCCACACAACCAGGGTCCCTGGCCAGGTTGTCACGCTGCTCCAGAACCGCTCGGCAGACGGTGCATCCGTGATCACCTGCTCTCCGCCAAGCTCAGCGTCCTCCCACTCAGCTCGTTGAGCCGAATCGCCAGGCGCAATTGGTCCTACGCTCAGGTCATCAGCGAGAGCGGCGACCTTCTCCACAAGTCCCAGCCTCGAAAGCGCCAGCTTGAGGCTGCCAGCGGCCGACTGAGTAAATGTGACGTGAAGACGTTCGCCTGATGTCACGGTGTCTTCCGCATCGCGACTAGTTTGCCGCTCTGCTTCTTTGCACCGAGGCCCAGCCCAGCGCGGAGCTTCGGCGAGAACGTTCGGCGCACGTAGTGATCATAGAACCGCTTCGTCACCATCGGCGACGAGTGGCCCACGGCGGCGCTGACCTCGTCGAGCGACGCACCGCGCGCCAGGTGCCGGCTGACGAAGCTGTGCCGCGTCGCCTGGTACCAGGTCATCTTCGGCTTGACCTCGTTCGCGATCTTGTCGCCCTTCTTCTTGAGCAACACCTCGCGCGCACCGACGTGCTTCGGCGCCGCCTTCTCCCAGCACGCTTCGATGAACTCCTTGCGGAAGCACATCCCCTTGCGGCGTGCGCACGGGAACACGCGGTCCTCGGGACCTGCGCCTTGAGCCTGGCGCTGCGCGAGCCATGGCCCGAGGAACTCGACGCAGTCCTCGGGTGCCGGGACCCACTTCACCTTGCCCTCGCCCTTCTTGTCCTCCTTGAGCGGACCCTCGTAGGAGAACCGCACACGGATGATGCCCTCCTCGAGAAAGCTCATGTCGGAGAGCCGTAGGCCTGCCGCCTCGCCGGTGCGCAGGCCCGAGCGGTTGGCGAGATAGAACATGTAGTTGATCGGCTCGGCGAGACCGTTGATCAGCTTGCGCACGATCGCGTCGTCGTCGAGCCACGGCGTGTCGGACTTCACGGTCTGCGTCGGTCGGCTCCCCATCGGGATCTGACGGACCGGGTTGATCGCCACCTTGCCGCGCGCCACCGCCCACGAGAAGAACCGCGACAGGAGGTTCATGTTGTGCCGGATCGAGGCCTCGCTCAGCTCGTCGGCCGCGCGCTGCGCGTCGATCCACTCCATCACGGCGGGAAGGTCGACCTCGGCGAGCCGCTTGGTCGCGAACCGCGTCAACAGATGGCGGCGACCGCGGCTGCGATCATCGCCTGCGTTGCGGTTTGTAAGCCCGCCCAGGAACGCGGTGAACAACGGCCCGAACGTGGGCGCATCCGCATGATCCTCGATCCCGATCTGACCGCGCGAGAGCCGGGCCTCGATCTCCTGCACGAACCGCTTCGCCTGCGCCTTGGTCGGCTGCTGCGACGGCTTGTAGATCCAGCGCCCGTTCTCCCGGTAGCCCACGTACCAGTTGGGCCTGTCCTTCGTGCCCCGATTGAACACCGTCCCCATGGCGCCTCCGCTTACTACACATTTACTACAGAGCTACGACGCGGCCCGAAACGCAGAAATTCCCAGTGGGGCAACCACTGGGAACCTTTGCGTTAAGTCGCGGAGCGGACGGGACTCGAACCCGCGGCCTCCGGCGTGACAGGCCGGCGTTATAACCGACTTAACTACCGCTCCAGAATCGTTCGATTTTCAGCGCCTGCTCGACCGACGTTCGACCGTGCAGGGTGGTGTTTCTAGTTGGATCACGTGGCCCTGTCAAGGCCTCGTGGGCGAAGCAGGATTCGAACCTGCGGCCACCGCCTTGTAAGGGCGACGCTCTTCCGCTGAGCTATTCGCCCGGAAGGGGGTCGGTGGTATTCGCTACCCGGCGGGGTGTCAAGGGGGCGGTTAGCTCGACCCCGAGGACCCGTCCATTGTCGTCGGACGGTCGAGGTCGATGCGGGCCGAGGTGGCGCTCGAGAGGCGGCGGGTCAGGTCGGGGGCGGACGGGATCTCCATCGAGGGCACGTCCCACAAGCGCAGGGTGCCGTCGCGCGAGCCGGTGACGAGGTGCTGGTTGTCGCGCCACTCGACCTGGTCGACGGCGCCCGCGTGGCCGCGGAGGACGCGGTGGCGGTTCGAGGTGAGCTGCCAGATCACGATGGTCTTGTCGTAGCTGCCGGAGGCGAGCTCGGTGCCATCGGGCGAGAAGGCGACGTCCATCACGAGGTCGGAGTGGCCGCGGAAGGTGGAGAGCAGCTTGCCGGTCGTGGCGTCCCAGAGGCGAACGGTGCGATCGCCGAGGGCGCCCGCGATGCGCGTGCCGTCGTTCGAGACGGTGGTGCGGTTGATCGCGAAGCCCTCCTGGAGCTCGATGACCCGGCCGTTGTCGACGACGGCGAGGGTGCCGTCGCAGCGGTTCATGATCAGGCGGTCGCGCACGCGATCGAACTCGGCGTAGGCCACGCACCACTTGCCGCCGGAGCCGAGGGTCTTCGAGGTCCCGTCGGGGGCGAGCATGCGTGCTTCGTCGCCGACCTGCGCGGCGATCCGGCCATCGGCCGCGAGGGCGAAGCCACGCACGGGGATCGGGCCGTCGATCACGGTGGTGCCGGTGCCGGTTGCGAGGTCCCAGCGGCGGAGCGAGCCGTCGAACGACGAGGTGTAGAGGACCTTGTCGTCGTGCGAGAACTCGGCGCGCGTGATCATGTTCTTGTGGCCGAGGAGCTTGATCGGCGGACCGGTGCGGCGGCGCACCTCCATCGAGTAGTCGGCCTCGGGGACCATCAGCAGCTCGCCGTCGGAGGACGGGACGGCGAGGCCGAGGTTGTTCTGCTCGCCGGCCCAGGAGAACAGCGCGTCGCGGTGGTTGGTGGAGAGGTTCCAGCGGCCCACGCCGGTCGGGGTCTTGATGAGGGCGTCGTCGCCCGAGACGGTCATCAGCTGGATCGCGCCGCCTTCGTTGTACGCGCGCGAGCCGGGCTGATCGAGCGCCCACACACGCACGCTCCCGTCGACGGAGGCGGTCACGACCTGGCGCTCGTCGGCGGAGAACCGGGCCTTGTAGACGTCGTCGTCGTGGCCGCGGAGGACGGAGATGGCGTAGCCATCGGCGACGTTCCACACGCGCGCGGTGCCGTCGTCGGAGGCGGAGAGGATCGTGCGGCCGTCCTTGCTCCACTGGACGGAGTAGAGGGCGTCGGTGTGGCCGCGCAGCTCGCGGAGCTCGCCGGTCGCGAGGTCGACGAGGACGACGTCGTGGCGATGACCGCAGAGGGCGATGGTCTTCCGATCGGGCGACCACTCCACGGAGAGGAGGCGCGCGTCGTAGGGGGCGACCTTCTTGAGGGTGCCGCCCGCGAACGGAACGCTCCACAGGGTCTGGCCGTCGTGGACGAGGACGAGGTCGCCGCCCGGCGAGAGCTGGATGTGCGCGATGGCCTTCTCGATCTGACCGAGGGCGCGCGGCGGCGAGCCCGAGCCGGTGAGCGCGGCGAACGTGTTCGGGCCCGTCACGGTGACCTGCTTCGACCAGTCCTCGTCGGCGATCGCGGTGCGGAGCGAGGACCTCGCGCCGAGGTAGGTGGGGTCGCCGCCGGTGACGGCGACGGACTGGAGGATGCCTTTGTCGCGATCGATCAGGATGCGCGTGGCGTCGGCCGAGAACCGGATCGACATCACCTTGCGACCGTTGCCGGCGAGGAGGGTGCGCGGTTCGCCGCCGCCGGCGAGCGGCCACAGCATGACCTCGCCGAGCATTCCGCCGGAGACCACGAACTTGCCGTCGGGCGTGAGCTCGATGACCTCGGGGGCGGATGGTGTGATGCCGAAAATGCGCGCGCGACCGGTGCGGAGGTCGTAGGCGCGGAGCTTCGCGTCCTGCACCGCGGCAACGACGGTCAGGCCATCGGGCGTGAACTCGGCGTCGGAGACCCAGTCGCCAGGGCGGAACACGTGGCGGGCGACGCCGAGGGAGAGCGCCTCGTCGATGACATCGAGCACGTGGCCGCGATCGTCGTCGGCGATCTCGTAGGTCTTGAGCCACGCGAGCGTGGCGGTGGGATCCTTGCGAAGGGCGGTGATGGCCTGGAGCTGCACGAGCTCGCGCTTGCGCTTCTCGGCCTGGTTGAGCGCTTCTTCGGTGCGGCCGCGCTCGCTCCGCGCGATGTTGCGCTCGTGGACCACGCGGCGAAATGATTCGACGCCGACGGCGCCGAGCGCGATCGCGCTGGCGAGGGCGATGGTGACCACGCCGCGGTGCTGCGCGACCTTCTTGCGAAGGAGAGCGAGGGTCGAATAGGTGTGCGCGCTGACGAGCTTGCCGGTCTGGTACCGACGGAGATCCTCGGCGAGCGCGGTGGCGGTGGGATAGCGATCATCGGGGCAGCGCGCCATCGCCTTGGCGACGATGGTGCCGAGCTCGCCGGGGAGATGGGGCACGGCGGCGGCGAGCGGGCGCGGCGGACCGGCGAGCACGCGGTCGAGCGTGGCTTGCGGGGTGAGGTCGGCGTGGGGAGGGGTGCCGCAGAGGAGCTCGTAGAGCACGCAGCCGATCGCGTAGACGTCGGCGCGCTCGTCGACGAGCTCGCCGCGCGCTTGCTCGGGAGACATGTACGCCGGCGTGCCGACGACCTTGCCCGAGACGGTGGAGCACTGCCCCGACCCGGACGACGGCTCGTACTCGTCCCCCATTGGCTCGGGCTCGGGGATGTCGAGCTTGCGATCGCGCGCGAGGCCCCAGTCGACGACGATGGTCTCGCCGAACGCGCCGACCATGATGTTCGACGGCTTGAGATCGCGGTGGATCACGCCCTCGGAGTGCGCGTAACCGACGGCGTCGGCGACGGCGATCACGTGCGGCAGCAGCGCGATGCGTTCGCGCAGCGAGTCGCTCACGGCGATCTGCTCCTTGAGGGTCTTGCCCTCGACGAGCTTCATCACGTAGTACGGATCGCCGTTCGGCCAGCGACCAGCTTCGTGCACCGGCACGATGCCGGGATGCTCGAGACGCGCGGTGATCATCGCCTCGCGCATGAACCGCGCTTCGTTCGAATCGTTCCGCTTGAGGAGCTCCTTCACCGCGACGGTGCGGCCGAGGCGCTTGTCGACGGCGCGAATGACACGACCGAGGCCACCGCGCGCGTGCTCCGCGACTTGCTCGTAGCGATCCGGATCGTCAACCACAGCCGGGGTGATCGCGGGAGGCTCGGCGTCCACCGGTTGAATGACACGCGATGACGCCTCGCGCGGGGCGAGCGTCTCGGTGCGATCTGGGACCGGGGGTGGAGGGGCCATGGGGGAGGGGCGGTTCGTGTCTCAACCTGTGACGACCTAACGAGATTCCCATCTTCGCACCCCGGTTGACGGAGTCACGATCGAATTTGGATGTTTCTGTAACAAGCCCTGAGTACAGTCCGCCGCCATGAGAATTCTGTTGGCCATGAGTGTCCTGGCCGCATGTGGACCGAGCGACCGACCCGAGGGTGTTCCGGATGCACCGGGTGTCACGGTCGACTCGCCGCCCGCCGTCGATATGTCCCGCGTGTATGCCCACAGCGCCGACACGCTGTACCGGATGAATGCCCAGACGTTTGCCGCGCTTCCGATCGGTACGATGGCCGGCATCGGCACGATGGGCCTCACGGACCTCGCGATCGATAACGCGTTCCACATGGTCGGGATCACGCGCACGCAGCTGTTCTCGATCGACCCTGCGACAGGTGCGGCAACCCTCATCAAGGACCTGTCGCAGTCAGCGCAGGGATTCACCAGCCTGTCGTACGTGCCGGACCCGACAAACCCGAACGTCGACATCCTGATCTCGGCGAACGACCAGGGCGCCGTGTTCCAGATCAATCCCGTCACCGGCGACGCGACGCAGATCGGCAGCTACGGCAACAACTCCGCCGGCAAGAAGATCGTGTCCAGCGGCGACATCATCGGCATCCGCGGCTTCGGGATCTACGCCACGGTCGACATCGGCACCGAGACCAACGATTACCTCGCGAAGATCGATCCCGCGAATAACTGGAAGGCCACGCCGCTGTCGTACGCGACGATGCACGACCACATTTTCGGCCTCGGCTTCTGGGGCGGAAAGATCTACGGCTTCGTCGCGAGCGATGCGACGTCGGGCCAGATGATCCAGATCGACTCGGCGACGGGTGCGAGCACCGATCTCTCGTCAGGCAACGTGCGCTGGTTCGGCGCCGCGGTCGCGACCGACGCACCGATCCAGTAGCGAACCGCTCAGCCGGGTAGCGGCGCGAGGAGGTCGTCGACGTCGCGCTCGGTCAGCGTGCCGGTCGTGTTCGGACCGCGGTCGTCGAGGATCGCGTCGGCGAGCTTGCGCTTGTGCTTCTGCAACCCGAGCATGCGCTCCTCGACGGAGCCCGCGACGATCAGGTCGTGCACGAACACGGGCTTGGTCTGGCCGATGCGATGCGCGCGATCCGTCGCCTGCGCCTGCGCGGCCGGGTTCCACCACGGATCGTAGTGGATCACGGTGTCGGCGCCGGTCAGGTTGAGCCCTGCCCCGCCCGCCTTGAGCGAGATCAAGAACACGTCGGCACGGCCGCCCTGGAACGCATCGATCGGCTTCTGGCGATCGGGCGTGTTGCCGGTCAGCGTGACGTGGCCGATGCCCTTCGCGAGCAGGCCTTCGGAGACGAGCTGGAGCATGCGCGCGAACTGCGAGAACACGAGGATGCGCCGGCCATCGGCGAGCTGGTTCGTGATCATGTCGAGGAGCACGGTGAGCTTCGCGCTGCCCTCCACGCCGGCCGCGGCCTCGGACTTGACGAGGCGCGGATCGCAGCACACCTGACGGAGCTTGAGCAGCGCGTCGAGGATCGCGATCGTGGAGCCGGCCATGCCGCGCGCCTTGATGTGCTGGCGAACGTCGTTGTGCGCCGAGACGCGGATGCTCTCGTAGAGCTCGCGCTGTGCACCGCTGAGCTCGACCGCGTTCACGAGCAGGGTCTTCGCCGGCAGCTCGGGCGCGACGAGATCCTTGGTGCGGCGCAGGATGAACGGACGCACGCGCTCGCGCAGCGCCTCGAGGCGGACCTTGTCGCCCCTCTCCTCGATCGGCTGGCGGAACTGGAGCGAGAACTCCTCGCGGTGACCGAGGAGGCCGGGGTTCAGGAAGTCGAGCAGCGACCACAGCTCGCCGAGGTGGTTCTCGATCGGCGTGCCCGAGAGGCAGACCTTGTTGCTCGCATCGAGCGCGCGCACGGCCTCCGCGGCCTGCGCATCGTGGTTCTTGACCGCGTGCGCCTCGTCGAGGACGAGCAGGTGGAGCGGCAGCTTCGCGAGCTCGTCGCGATCGCGCGTCACCATCGGATAGGTCGTGATGATGACCTCGAACGTGCCGAGCTTCGGCAGCTGGGCGTGGCGATCGGGGCCGTGGTGGATCGCGAACTTGAGCGTCGGTGCGAACCGCTGGATCTCGCGGGCCCAGTTGCCGACGAGCGAGGTCAGCGTGACGATCATCGCCGGGCGGGTGAGCCGGCCCTGCTCCTTCTCGATCAACACGTGGGCGATGGTCTGGAGCGTCTTGCCGAGGCCCATGTCGTCCGCGAGGATGCCGCCCGCACCGTGCTCGCGCAGGTGCTGTAGCCACGCCACGCCTTCGCGCTGGTACGGGCGAAGATCGGCGCACAGGGTCTCGGGCGTGACGATGCCGGCGGTGCGGCGCGGGCCGAGCGCGATGGCATACGCCTGCTCGCGGAGCTTGGTGTCACCGACCCAGCGCAGGGGGCGAGCGCCATCGTTGAGCGTGGAGCACAGCTCGGCGATCAGCGGCGCGCGGATCGCCGGGGCGCGCACGCGGTTGCCCTCGCGATACAGCTCGCACAGCACCTTCGCGAGGAGACGCAGGCGCGCGGGCGGCACGGGGAGCCAGCGGCGCTCGTCGACGCGCACCGCCACGCAGCGGCGCGACGATCGGGTGAGCGAGGTCAGATCGCCGGCGGTGTCGAGGAGCTCGAGCAGCGCCGGGAGCAGGTCGATCCGGTGGCCGTCGATCTCGATGCCGAGCTCGAGGCCGAACCAGTCGGGGCGCTCGGGATCGGGGAGCGCCGAGGTGTAGAGCGGCGCCTCGTGGGGGACGATCTGCCAGGGATAGTCCTCGCCGATCTCGATGCGCCAGCCCATCGCGCGGAGCTGCGGGAGGGCATGCGCGCCGAACGCGCAGAGCGCGTGGACGTCGCCATCCACCGCGACCACGTAGTCCACGCCGGAGCCGGGGCTGACGGCGCAATCGTCGAGGTGGGCGAGCTCGATGGCACCGAGGCCCTCGAGCACGCGGGCCGCCTGCTGCTCGGCGTCGCGATCGCGGCCGGTGGCGCTCGGGGCGCTCGAGCGGATCTTGCGACCCCCGTACTCGAAGTCGAGCCGGATCATCGCCGTCTGAATTTCGTCGCCGTGGCGCGAGCCATCATCGACGAAGAGTGTCTCGGCAAATAACTTGAGACAGGGCTGGCAGCGCGCCGCTGCCACGACCCCCGGAGGCGACATCATCAATGGGGTCAGCCTGCCCATACCCGTGATCCGCGTCCAGTTTTCGCCGGCCCCGCGGCACTGATCAGATGGTGGGTGCAGATCCGGACTACGGGACCAGGTTGACAACTTGATCGTGATCAGGCGTGACGATCTTGGTCACGCCGTTGCCGCGGATCTCGATCGGCCGCGAGCGGCCCTTGATCTTGAGGGACTGGGGCGTGCCGCCCGCCTTCACACCGTCGACGGTGATCGGGGTGCCCGGCCGGGGCGCCGTGATCGTGATCTCCACGCCGCCGATCGACTCGCCCTTCGCGGCGGGCTGGCGCTGCATGACCATGACCACGATGACCGCGAAGATCGACGCCATCACGAGCGAGAGGATGACCACGGCGACCGTGCGCGACGGTTTCTTCGCTCCCGTGGCGGCCGCAGCGGCCTGCTTCGCGGCCTTCTCGGCGACCCACTCGGGATCCAGCTCGGGAGGTTTGGCCGCGATCATCTCGCTTCCGCAGATCGGGCACGGTGTACCAGCCTCAGGCGTTTCGGCCAGCTCGTGATCGCACTTCGGACAGTGAAACATCGTTCCGGCACCGACGGTATCCCGCCCCCGCGCCCCTTGCTATGGTCCGCGCCATGTCCCACGGATCCATCTCCACCTCCGTCCGCCGCGTCGCGGTTCTCGGCGCGGGTGTCATGGGCGCCGGCATCGCCGCTCACTGCGCGAACGCAGGCATCCCCGTCGTGCTCCTCGACATCGTTCCTCCCAAGGCCACGGCCGAGGAGAGGAAGTCCAAGGCGGTCCGCGATTCGTTCGCGACCGGCGCTCTCGACAAGCTGAAGAAGGCCCGGCCGGCCGCCTTCACGCACACGCGAAACGCGTTGCTGATCACCACCGGCAACCTCGAGGACGATCTCGACAAGGTGAAGGACTGCGACCTGATCATCGAGGCGATCATCGAGCGCCTCGATATCAAGCAGGCGCTGTTCGAGAAGCTCGAGAAGCTCGCCGCGCCGCACGCGGTGATCGCGTCGAACACCTCGGGTCTGCGGATCGCCGACATGGTCGTCGGCCGCGGCGAGACGTTCCGCAAGAACTTCATGATCACCCACTTCTTCAACCCGCCGCGCTACATGAAGCTCCTCGAGCTCGTGGCCGGCGTGGACACCTCGCCCGAGGCGAAGGCGCGCGCGGAGCACTTCGGTCGCGAGCTGCTCGGCAAGGGCATCGTGTGGGCGAAGGACACGCCGAACTTCATCGGCAACCGCATCGGCCTGCAGTCGATGATGACCACGATCCACCTGATGCTCGAGCGCGGCCTCGCGCCCGAGG
>JBBRED010000134.1:0-20207 GCA_038203335.1 Haliangiales bacterium
ACGATCGCGATGATGATCGCCTCGCCGATCGTCGGCCGGCTCTACAACTCGATCCGGCCGTCGTGGCTGGTCGCGTTCGGCCTGATCATGACGTCGCTGGGCTGCTGGATGCAGGCCGACATCAACTTGATGACGTCGAACAATGACCTGATCTGGCCGCTCGCCACCACCGGCATCGGCTTCGCGTTCCTGTTCGTGCCGCTGACCACCGCCGCGCTGTCGAACATCCCGCGCGAGGAGCTGGCCGGCGCCGCGGGCGTCAACAGCTTCGTGCGCCAGGTCGGCGGCTCGATCGGCCTGTCGATCTTCGCCAACCTGTTCACCAACTACAGCCGCTATGCGGCGCAGGGCCTGGCGCAGAACGTCAGCGTGCTGCGCCCCGAGGTCGCCGCGCAGGCCGCGATGACCCGGGCGGGCCTGCTCGCGCGCGGCTTCAACGGCGACATGGCGACCGCGCTGACCCAGAAGATGATCGCCGGCCGCGCCCCGATGCAGGGCACGGTGATCGGCTTCGACAAGACGTTCGTGCTGCAAACCGTTGCGTTCATCGTCGTGATCCCGCTGCTCCTGTTCCTTCGCGTGAAGCGCGCGAAGGAAACGGCGCACGTCGACCTGTCTATGGAGTGATTTTATGGAAGCCGAAAGCAAAGATACCGCCGCCGCTACCGCGCGCCGCCGCCGCGCGAAGAAGGCGTATTTGATCCTCGGCGTGGTGGCCGCGGTCGTCGCGGCTGCGTGGTTCGGGCACCGCGCCCTGACCAAGGGCAAGCAGGACACCGACGACGCGCAAGTCGAGGCCGACGTCGTGCCGCTCGCGGCGCGGGTCGGCGGCGTGGTCAAGACCGCGCGGGTCCACGACAACCAGATCGTCAAGGCGGGCGATGTGCTGTTCGAGCTCGATCCCGCCGATCTCGACGTCGAGGTCGCGCGCACCGAGGCCGAGCTCGAGGCCGCCAAGGCGCAGGCCTCGGCGGCCGACGCGCAGGTCGCGATCGTCGAGCAGTCATCGACCGGTGGCCTGTCCTCGGCGAAGGCCGCGCTCTCGGGCGCAGGTGCCTCCGTCCGCGGCGCCTCCGACTCGATCCGCGCCGCCGACGCCGCCGTCGCCCGCGCCAAGGCCGACTTCGCGAACACCGATGCCGAGCTCAAGCGCGCGCAGACGCTGATCGCGAAGGATGCGATCACGCGCCGCGATCTCGAACACGCCGAGCAGATGCACGCCGTGTCCAAGGCGGCCCTCGACGCCGCGAGCGCACAGCTCGGCGTGGCGCGCGAGCAGCAAGGCATGGCCCAGGCCCGCGTCGCCGAGGCCCAGGGCCGCGTCACGCAGTCCACGCCGGTCGATCAGCAGATCGCCGCCGCGCAGGCCGCGGGCAAGCTCGCCGCGGCGCGTGTCAAGGCCGCCGAGGTGGCGCTCTCGCGCGCGAAGCTCAACCGGTCGTACGCGACCGTCATCGCGCCGGCGAACGGCATGATCTCCAAGCTCGGCGCCCATGCGGGCCAGGCCGTGGGCGCTGGTCAGTCTCTGCTGATGCTCGTGCCGACCGAGACCTACGTGGTCGCGAACTTCAAGGAGAGCCAGGTCAGCGGCATGAAGCCCGGTGACGTCGTCGATGTCGAGCTCGATGCCTACAGCGGGACGTTCCACGGCATCGTCGATACGATCTCGCCGGCGACCGGCTCGCGGTTCTCGCTGATCCCGCCCGACAACGCGACCGGCAACTTCGTGAAGGTCGTGCAGCGCGTGCCGGTCAAGATCACGTGGACCAAGGTGCCGGATGTGGCGATGCGACCGGGCCTGTCGGCCGAGGTCACGGTCCACGTCGGCGGCTAGGAGGGAGGAAGCAGGTTCGTTTCGAGGGATTGCTAGGGCCCGCTGCTGCCGTTCGCGTACTCCTCGGCGCAGCTCTCGCACATCCCGTGCGTGATCTGCGCGGACGTGTTGTCCACGATGTACTTCTCGAGGCTCGTCCAGTAACCGCTGTCCTCCCGGATCTTGCGACACCACGCGCAGATCGGGAGCATTCCGGTCAGGGTCTTGACCTTCGTCAGTGCGTCGCGCAGCTCGGCCTCGACTCGCTTCTGAGCCGTGATCTCGGAGACGACAACAGAGAAGCCCTGGACCTTGCCTCCGACGACGTCGGGAACGTAGACCGCGAGGCTCTGGCGCGGCGGACCGCCGGCCGGATCGGGGATCGCCCGTTCGAACTCCTGGCGTTCACCGCGGAGCGCGCCTTCGATGTACGGCAGGTTGAGCGCGTAGAGCGGGCCGAGGAGCTCCTCCATGCTCTGGCCGACCAGCTCCTTGGGGCTGACCCCGAACCATCGTTCGTACGCGCGGTTCGCATACACACACCGCTGTGCGTTGTCCCAGTAGGCGAGCATCGCGGGGACGGCATCGGCGACAAGACGAAGGATGTGTTCCGGCATGGTCCCGCGCTACGATCCGGCCCGAGCGATCTGCTTCAAGAATGGCACGACCTGCCGCGCGGTGACATCCTCCGCAACGGCCTCGAGACAGTCGCGCACGCCGCCCTGGATATCGCGCTCCCTCGGCCCGGTCGTCGCCTTCGCCGACCCGCTCGCCGACGCCGCGCGATTCGCCTCCCACTTCTCCCCGCCATCCTTGCCCTGCCACGGCGCCACGCGGATCGCGACGGTGCATGCGATCTGCGTCTGCGACCCCGACTTCGTGATGTCGAGCTTCTTCACGGTCGACGCCACGATGAAGCCCCGCGACCGCGCCGACGTCAGCTCGGCCGAGGTCGGCAGGCCACCGGGCCAGGTGGTCGCGTAGCCGGTGCCCTCGACCTTGCTCCTCACGATCTTCATCACGCGCTCGCCGGCTTCCTTCGGCAGCTTGTTCGACTGATCGGTCATCGGGTCGACATTGACGAACACGCTGGGGCGCCCACTCGCGGGCGCGGTCGAGCTGCCGCGCTTTCGCTTCAACCCGGCGAGCGCCTTCAGCGACTTCTGCGCGGTGTCGCGGACCTTCGCATCGCGATCGCCGCGAGATGCCTCTTCGAGTGAAGTCAGGCCGAGCTCGCGCGCGTCATCGGGCGTGCGCGAATCGATCATCTTCTCGAGCGCGAGCGCGGCCACGCGGCGGATCGTGGGATCGGGATCGTTGGCCAACGCATCGCCGATCGCGATCACGGCACGCGCGTCGCGCGACCTGGAGAGCGAGAGCGCGGCCGAGAGACGCTCCTTGTAGCTGCCGCCGGTGGCGAGCTGGGAGACGTTCGTATCCGTCGAGTCCGCAGCGGCCGTGCGAATGCACAGCACCAGGCAAGCGGCGAGAACCGCTAGCGACCGCGACATCGTGAACACCGTAACACGTGCGGTTGATCGCGCATCGCGTGCCGTTGCGGCGCAACCGCACCACATCTCCCACCTCGGCGCACTCACGTGCGAACATCGACGCATGTCGCTCATCGCAAGCCTCCGTGTTCTGGGGGCGATGGCGCGCGTCACCGCACCGTCACTGTTCGACCTGGTGCGCGGGGATCTCCAGCGCGCAGTGATCGACGAGCGGACGCGGTGGTTCGGCCGCCGGGTGATCGATCTGCTCGACATCGACCTCGCGACGACGGGCGCCGAGAACGTTCCGCCTGGTCAGGCGTACGTCTACATGTCGAACCACCAGAGTCACCTCGACATCCCGATGCTGTACGCGACGTTGCCGTCGCCCTCGATCCGGATGTTGGCGAAGAAAGAATTGTTCGATATCCCACTCTGGGGACGTGGGCTGCGCGCCGCGGAGTTCGTGGAAGTGGATCGCGGCAACCACGCAAGCGCGATGAGATCGATCGAGTACGCCGCGAAGCTGATCCGCGAAGGCGTGAGCATCTACCTCGCACCGGAGGGCACGCGGTCGCTCGATGGATCGATCGGAAAGCTCAAGAAGGGTGGGTTCCACCTGGCGCTCGGCACCCGGGCGCCGATCGTCCCGGTCGCCATCCGGGGCACGATCGACGTCATGCGGCGGGGGGATACCCTGATGCGTTCGGGTCAGCGGGTGGAGGTGACGATCGGGTCACCGATCGAGGTGGAGGGGCGCGAGCTCGACGAGCTGATGCAGGAAGTCAGGGAATTCCTTGTCGGTCATGTCGAGGGGTAACGATTCGGCACAGCGCGGCATTTAAGGTATCCTTATCGCGTGACCTGGGTCGTCCCGCTGGCGCTCGGGGGCCTCGCTGTCCTCGTGATGGCGGTGTTCACGATGCTCTCCGCCCGCAAGCACCATCACGCGATGGTCGCTCCCGCCACCACGGTAGGTCCGCGGATCCTGGTGCACGACATCAATGATGATCGGTGCACGGGATGCGACGCGTGTGTCGCCGTGTGCCCGACCAACGTGCTCGATCTGGTCGCGAACAAGAGCCGCGTGCTCCGGTTCCAGGACTGCATCCAGTGCGAGGCGTGCATGTTCGCGTGCCCGACCGAAGCTCTGGTGATGTTCCCGGAGGGCTCCACGCCTCCGCCGCTCAAGATCCCCGAGATCGACGAGAACTTTCAGACCGCGGTGCCGGGCCAGTACTTGATCGGCGAGGTCGCCGGCAAGCCGCTGGTGAAGAACGCGGCGAACCTCGGCCGCTCGGTGGTCGAGCACATGCTCCAGTCGGGTCTGCGGCCGGGTGCGATCGGTCGCGGCGACAACAACTACGACGTCGCGATCGTCGGCTCGGGTCCCGGCGGGCTGTCGGCGGCGCTGTCGTGCATCCAGCGCGGGCTGTCGTACGTGGTGCTGGAGAAGGAGCAGGAGATCGCATCCACGATCGCGCGCTACCCGAAGGGCAAGCTCGTGATGGCGGAGCCGTACGACACGGAGAACATCTCGCTGTTACCGGTGTTCGACTCGGCGAAGGAGCAGCTGATCCCGATCTGGCGCGAGCTGTTCGAGCGCGTCGGCATGCAGATCCGCCAGGGCGAATCGGTGGAGAGCGTGCAGCGCGCCGCCGACGGCGCGTTCGATGTCCGCACCACGGTCGGTGCGTATCGCGCGGCGCGGGTGGTGATGTCGATCGGTACGCGTGGCAAGCCGCGCACGCTTCAGGTCCAGGGCGAGAACCTGCCCAAGGTGTTCAGCCTGCTCGAGGATCCCGACGAGTGGCGCGGCAAGACGGTGCTCGTGGTCGGCGGCGGTGACTCCGCGGCCGAGGCCGCGCTCGCGCTCGCGGACGCCGGCGCGAAGGTGATGATCAGCTACCGCGGCAAGGGCTTCAATCGCGCCGCGCCGAAGAACAAGAGTGCGATCGAGCAGTACGCGTCCGAGGGCCGCATCAAGGCGAAGCTGGGATCGCAGGTGCTCGGCTTCGAGCCGGAGTCGGTCACGCTCGCGCTCGGCGATGGCTCGCAGAAGCGCTATGCGAACGATGCGGCGTTCGTGCTGATCGGCGCCGATCCGCCGGTGCAGTGGCTCGAGAAGATGGGCATCCGCTTCGTCGAGCGCCCGCACCAGTACCAGATGGGCAAGAGCGATGACATCGTGCGCCGCTTCGTCGCGCGCGCCGCCGCGCAGGTGCTCGGTGGCAGCACGGGCATCGCGCCGTCGATGCCGGCGGCCGCGGCTGCGGTCGCGCTACCGATGCCGATGGGCGGCGATCAGGTCTCCGGCCCGCGCAAGTGGCTTCGCTCGGCGACCAGCATCTTCTCGAACCGCGCGCACACGAACTCTGGCGTCCAGCAGCCGGTGGCCGCAGGTGGGGCGAAGGCTCCTCCGCCGCCGTTGCCGGGCGGTGGACGCGGCAAGAAGTTCGATGCTCCGGTGCCGCTCAGCGAGTTCGCGAAGCGCGGCCGGTCGCAAGACGGGACGGGCGTTGGCCCCAGCACGAACGCGCACACGCACACCGGTCATGGTCGCCGCGATCAGCTGTCCGCCGGCGAGCGCACCCGTATCCTCCGCATGCTCCGCGATGAGGGCGGTCGGCTCGCCGACGAGGACTCGCAGGTCTACATCGGCGCCGCGCCGGGCAAGGCCGGCCGTGATTACGACTTCGACTTCGAGGACGACTCGCCGGTGAACCCGCCGCCGCCGATGAACCCGCGCCCCGACGTCCCGGCGAAGCCCGCCGTGGTCGTCGGCCTCGCGCAGGCGCAGGCCGGCAAGAACGCCCGCACGAAGCGTGCGGCGGCCGCGGCGCCGGCACCGGCTCCCGTGATCGCGCGCCCGGTCATGCCACCGAAGCAGGCGCGTCGTGCGGTTCCGGCGCCGTTCGGTGACGAGGCCACACGGCAGGTCGATGACGAACTGCTGACCGCGCTACGCGCCGCGGATAACGCGATGCCCGATGGACCGCGGCAGAAGGCGCCGACGTTCCTGCCAACGAAGGCCGTGCAGGCCAAGTCCGTGCCGCCGCCGAAGTCGGCCGGGTTCTCCGACGAGCCGACGCGCATGGCGAACATCGATGCGCGCGCCTACGACGAACCGTTCAGCGAGCGCGAGCCGGGCACGGAGATCGATCCGAGCGCGCGGTTCCTCGCGCAGGCGCCGAAGACCGATCCGGACTACGGCGCCGAGGAAGCGACGCGGATGGCGAACGTCGACAGCTTCGCCGCCATGGAGCGCCAGCGCAAAGGCGGCGCGCAACCTCAGCAGCCACCCGCCGAGGAGCGGACGCGCGCGGTCAATATTCGCGGCGACAAGAGCATCTCGGATATCGACTGGGACCTGGACTAGCGAATGGACCGCGGGTCGGGCGAGCGAGATGGGCTCGATGACACGATCCCCGCGAGCGAGCCGCCGACCGACATCGACGGAAATCCGATGCGTTCGTCGGGTGGATCGATCCCGCCGTTCCAGCGCTATCGCCTCGGCGCCGAGCTCGGGCGCGGTGGCATGGGCCGCGTCGTCGAAGCGTTCGATACGCAGCTCGGCCGCACCGTCGCGCTGAAGGAAGTGCTGCCGAAGGGGCCGGGCGTCGCAAAGCGGTTCGCGCGCGAGGTCCAGATCACCGCGCGCCTCGAGCATCCGGCGATCGTGCCGCTGTACGACTCGGGCACCACCGCGGATGGGCGGCCGTTCTACGTGATGCGGCGCGTGACCGGGAAGCCGCTCGACGAGATCATCAAGCGCGCGGCGAACCTCGCCGAGCGGCTCGTCCTGTTGCCGAACGTGCTCGCCGCGATCGATGCGGTGGCGCACGCGCACCGCCGCGGCGTGATCCATCGCGATCTGAAGCCGGCGAACATCCTGGTCGGCGAGCTCGGCGAGACAGTGGTGATCGACTGGGGGCTCGCGAAGGTGGTGGGCGAGGACGAGACCGATGCGGGCGCCGCGCTCCAGATCCTGAACGCCGCCGATAGCCTGCAGACTCAGGTCGGGTCGGTGTTCGGTACGCCGGGCTTCATGGCGCCGGAGCAGGTGCGCGGTGACGAGCTCGGTGCGCGGAGCGATGTCTACGCGCTCGGTGCCACGCTGTACCAGCTGCTCGCCGGCGGCCCGCCGCACGCGGGGACAAGCGCGACCGAGGTGCTCGAGGGCACGCTCAAGCACGAGGTGCTACCTCTCGCGGAGGCGGCGCCGGGTGCGCCGGTGGAGCTGATCGCGATCGTCGACAAGGCGCTCTCGTTCGAGCCGGAGACTCGCTACGCGGACGCCGGGGCGCTCGGCGAGGACGTGCGGCGGTTCCTCGGGGGCCAGCTCGTCGCCGCGCACCGGTACACGCCGCGGCAGAAGCTCGGCCGGTTCGCGAAGCGGCACCGTGCGGCGCTGACGATCGCGGCCGCGGCGATGGTGGTGCTCGCGGTGCTCGCGTGGATCAGCGTCAGCCGCGTGATCTCGGAGCGCGACGAGGCGAGCGCTGCGCGCCAGGCGGCCGAGCTCGACAAGCGCGCCGCCGAGGCCGCGCGCGATCGTCTCGCGGAGCGGAACGACACGCTGATCGTCACGCAGGCGCGCGCGCAGGTGGAGACCAACCCCACGCAGGCGCTCGCCACCCTCAAGCAGCTCGATCCGAGGTCGGTGAAGCTCGACGAGGCGAAGGCGGTGGGGCAGGCCGCGGTGATGCGCGGTGCGTGGACCGCGATCCACTCGACCGAGCAGATGACGTTCTGGGCGGAGCTCAGCCCCGACGGGAAGCTGCTGATCCAGCTGTCGCGCGATGGCGACAAGGTGGGTCTGCGCCTGTGGAACCTCGATAGCCGGCGGCTCGTCTCCTCGCGAACGCTCGGCCGCGGGACGCGCGCGATCTGGCTCACCGGCAACACGGTCCTGGTCTACGGCGAGCCGGGCCCGCCCGAGATCCTCGATGCCACCACGGGCCAGGTCACGGCCACGCTGCTGCCGCCACTGTCGTACGCGATCGCCGATGGCACGGGGATGCACGCGATCCTCGTCGACAAGGCGAGGCACGCGTTCCTCTACGATGCCGGCGCGCGCACGGTGACGCCGCTCTGGCCGGGCCACGACACCTCCGAACAGGCGATCGCTCCGGATGGCTCGTGGATCGCGCTCGCCGACAAGCAGGGCCTCGTCGTGCTCGATGCCGCCGGCAAGGAGCTCGGATCGCATGCAGGCGCCATCCAGCGCCTCGCGGTCTCCGATCACCGCCGGATCGCCGTGCTCGACGGTGTGAAGCTGCTGATCGCCACCGTCGACGCGCCGATGCAATGGACGGAGATCGATGCCACGCGCGACAAGAACGCGCGCGTCCTCGACCTCGCGTTCCGCGGCGATGAGCTGAACTTCTACGTCACGAGCGGTGACGTGCTCGCGTATCGCTCGTTCGTGTTCACGAACCGCACCGCAATCCGCCAGTTCACGTACCGGCTCACCGAGGCCGGTGACCACGTGATGATCGTTCCGAGCATGGACGGGAAGCTGTACCTGACCGGTGATCAGCTCGACCTCGCGGTCGCGCTCCCCACGCCGGTCGCGAACATCCGGATCGCGGCGCGCGTCGGGCAGTCGCGGTTCGCGGTGGTCGGCGTCGGCGTGGTGCTGCTGTTCGATCTGGATGCGGTCGCGCCGCGCCGGATCCCGGTCGATGTCGATACGCAGGCGCTGTTCGTCGATGACGACACGCTGCTGTCGTGGCGAAACGTCGCCGAGGACTGGCGGTGGATCGATCTGCGCACTGGCAAGCAGACCCCGTTCAACTACCCGATCGAGGGGATCCCGATCCCGCTCGACGTCGATGGCGGTCGGGTGCTGATCGGCGAGGCGCTCGGGCCGAGCTCGCGGATCGCGCTGCTGCGCAAGGGAGAGTCCAAGCGGATCGCGATCGCCACCGGTGGGCAGAATGCGTGGGGCCGGCTGATCGAAGGCAATGCGGTGATCTTCGGCGGCGGCGACGGCCGCGTGTTCGGCGTGGTCGGCGATCAGCCGCCGCACGAGGTCGTGAAGCTCGACGGCAAGGTGGTGTCGTCGGTGTCGCTCGGGAGCCAGAGCTTCGCGGCGCTGAGCGACAAGGGCGAGCTGGTGCGCTCGAACCTCGCGAACGGTGCCGTCGAGCGCACCACCATCGCCGGTGGCAACTCGACGTTCATCGCGGGTGACCTGCTCGGACACGTGCTGATCGTCGAGGACAACCGGATGCTGATGTGGGACGCGGATCGCGTGTTCCTGGTCTACACGTTCGACCGCAACATCCAGAGCGTGACCCCCACGGAGATCGGGATCATGATCACGCTCGTCGATGGCGAGCTGCAGCTCCTCGACCTCACCGGTGCGAAGCCGCCGCGGCGGTTGATGACCGCATCCACGCGTGCGCCCCGGGTGCAGGCCTCGGGGCGCCTCGTGATCGGTACCGGCAGCGCGGAGCAGCTCGTCGTGCTCGAGCTCCCCTCGTTCGCGCGATGGGAGGTGCCGGTGCTCTTCCAGGCGACGAACGTGCTCGGCGTCGCACCGAATGGCCGCCGCGTGATGCAGGGCTCGATGGATCACCTGGTGGTGTGGGAGCTGCCACAGGCCCGCTCGGACTTCGCGGCGTGGCTCGACGAACAGACGAACGCGGTCGTCAGTGACGACCTGCTCGCCTGGCCGTGGCAGATCAACCCTCCACGGTGATCGGAGCCGACGCCCTCGGTCATCGTGCACACCGGCTCGGTGCGGACCGCGGCGATGATGATCTCGTGCTCGATCAGCTACTTCGCGCCCGAGCGGCACACGCCGCTGTCGTCGAAGTGGCAGGTGGCGTCGACGGGCCTCGAGCTGCAGATGCCAGCGCACACGATCTCGCCGGCGAACACCGGCGTGCACGGCTGGCCCTCGCAGTACTGCTCGACCCGGGCCTTGATCGGGTCCTTCCACACCTCGTGCGTGACCATCCAGTGATCGCCGTCGGCGACACCCGTTCCGCAGGTGTACGAGCAGTTGCACTCCTTCGCGATCACCGGGAGACAGCGCGTGGCGCTCTCCGGCGGCGCTTGCCCGGGGGCGGCGAGGGCAGGAGCGGGCCGTACGGGCTCGGTCCCCGAGTTGCCGCAGCCGACGAGCAAGATCACGGTGCATGCGCGCATGAAGGTCATGGGGCGGGAGCATACTGCGCGCGTGGAGCGGACGTTCTTCACGTGGCCGGATCGCAGGTTCCGGTACGAGTGCCGAGGGTGTGGCGCGTGCTGCAAGGGCCACGGTATCGGGCTCGACGTGGCGGCGGGCCAGCTCGTGCAGCTCGTGGCGCGGCGCCCGGAGATCGCGGCGTTCCTGCGGCGGCGCGGCGATGCGATCACGGCGTTCAATCCGCGCGATCGGTGCTGGTTCCTCGAGGACGATGGCCTGTGCCGGATCGAGAACGAGGATGGTCGCGCCGCGAAGCCCGCGTCGTGCCGGTTGTTCCCGTTCAACCGCGTGTTCCGGATCGGCAGCTACACGGTGGTCGACTTCAACAGCGTGATCTGCCCGCTCACCGTCGGTGACGATGGGATCACGCACGCCGAGGTCCACGCGGAGGTCGCGAGCATCCAGGATCCCACGGTGGTCGGCACGAAGCTGCCCGCCCAGCATCCGGAGATCGAGGGCCAGGTGTTCGTCGAGACCGAGCGCGAGATCGCGCGCCAGATGTTCGCGGCGCCGGGCGATCTCGCGACCGCCTGGGGCGCGCAGGCCGATCTCGCGGCGCTCGACGACGAGCGCGCGCACGCGAGTGCGGCGTTCGAGGCGATCGTCGGAGCGCCGTGGACCTCACCCGGTGCGGTGACGCTCACGAACGCGATCTGGCTGACGCCATCTCTGCGCTTCAACGAGCTGTACGGGCCCCGGCAGTACGGACCGCGCACGCAGATGTCGGCGGTGCTCGCGCGGATGTGGCTCGCGTGGCTGGGGTTCGCGGCGCTCGGCGAGACGCTCGCGCGCCGCCCGCTCGGCATCCAGGAGCTGACCACGCTGTGGTCCGAGCAGGCACCGCTGCTCCACGCGGTCGCGCGCTGGACGGAGTGCCCGTCCCTGAAGGCGGGCCCGATCGAGCTGCCCGGCGTGGATCCGGGCGGCGTCGTGAAGGGCCTCGCGCAGGCGCTGATCGACAATCGCAAGGCGAAGCAGCCGCTCGCCGCGCTCGTCGCGAAGTTACCGGCAGATCACACGGTCCGCGTGACCGCGCTCAAGACCGCCGAGTCGATCCTGCGCGCAGGCTTCGCGCGCTAGCAGGGCTCGACGCCGACCCACAACGGGAAGCCGGCGTCGCGCGCACGCGTCCGCACGGACTCGATGTGCGTGGCGGCGACCTCCGGCGCGAACCGCCCGACGACGGCGCGGCCCTGCTGATGGGTCTGCATCGTCACGGTCTGCGCACGCACGGGATCGAGCTCGAACACGTCGCGCAGGATCGCCATCACGAACTCGACGGTGGTGACGTCGTCGTTGCGCAGCACCACGTGCACGGCGCCCGGCGAGGGTGCGGGCAGCATCAACGCCGGGGGCTTGGTGCCGTGGACCACCGCGAACAGCAGCTCGTGAACGATCAGGCCGCTGGCCGCGAACGCCTTGGCCACGGTCGCGTTGCGGGAGAGCCGCGCGAACAGGTCGCCGACGGTGGCCTTGCGATCGAGGTGATGCGCGACCGCGCTGATGAAGCCGAGCGCCTCGAGCGCCTCGCGGTTGGTGTCGTCCTGGACGCTGTCGAGCACGCCGGTGATCGACTCCTCGATGCGCTCCGGATCGCCGCCGACCTTCGTGATGACCTGCTGGAACGCCTCGTCCTGGAGCAGGCCGTAGGCGAGGTGAAGCGGCTGGAGCGAGTGATTGCGCTGGCGCGCCTCGTGGTTCGCGACGTGCAGCACGACCTGGAGCTCGTCATCGAGCGTCGCGAGGAAGCTCGCGTGCGCCTGGCGGATCTGACGGCGCCGCAGGCGTTCCATCGCCCACACGCTCAGAGGCAGACCACCGAGAAGGAGAAACTCGATCACCGCACCAACAGGCTACACTGCCCGTTGGCGTCTGGCATCCGTCCGGGTAGGCAGGCAGGGCACCTAGTTCGTGCAGCCGAAGGTCCAGACTTTCACCGGATCGACCCAGGCCGGTGGACCGACCGACACGCTGTTCGGAGCAACGGCGAGGGTGACCTTGTCGCCGAGCGGCGGCGGCGCTCCGAGGATCGTGAACGGCGGCGCGGCGAGCGCCTCGGCGGTCGGGCAGCGGCCCTTCAGCACCTCGAGGTGGATGCGCACGGCGGCGAGCCGCGAGATCATCTCGGCGAGCTTGAGCGGATACTTCTCAAGGCTCGGCTGGGCGACGCCCTTCAGGATCGTCACGATCGACGCGCGGATCCGCGTGCGGATCGCCGCGAGATCCGGAGCGCCGCTGGTGGCCGCCTTGGTCAGCTCGCCGTAGAGCGCCTTGAGATCTGCCTCGGCGGCGGGCTTCGCGGCCGCGCTCGATGTCTCGAGTCCCTTGTGGCACACCGCGTAGCTCGCGCCCTCGGGGCACACACGCGCCGCCTCCACGGCGTTCTCGGTGGTCATCTGGAGCATGATCGCGGACTCGTCGCGCGGGTTGCCGAAGTGCTCGGTAGGGAACCGGTCCTTTCCGTCGGGCTTCGGGCGCATCTCCTCGTTCCAGCCGCCGGGTGGGATCCAGGTCTTCGGCAGGAGCTGCGCGGCGCCGAAGTAGATCTCCATGTTGTCGCGCTCGCCGGCCATCACGTCGGCCCACACCGGTACGCCGATGATCATCGAGTCCATCGCGGCGGCCGCGAGCGCGCGCTGCTCTTCGGTGAGCTTCGCGGTCTCGAGGATCGCGTCGAGCCGGTCGGCGACCACCTGCGTCGACGCGGCGCTGACCATGGCGATGATCAAGGTCACGTGCCCGCGCGCGAGGTCCTGCATCACGCGCAGCCCCGCGAGCGACAGCTGGATCGCCTCCTCGGTCTTGCCCGCCGCGGCGAGCTTCTTCGCGTGGAACGAGATCACGTGAGCGATCTGGATCGCTCGCATCAGCTCCTTGGGCTCGACGCGCACGCCGACCTGATACGGCGAGCATCCCTCGGTGCGCGCCGCGGCGTCGAGCACCTTGTCGGCGATCGACACGCCGCACGCGTCGTCGAACGCGGTCACGCTCGGCAGCCCCGCCTCGAGATCCGCCTTGAGGTTTCCGGCCTTCGCGAGCTCGCCGAGCTTCGTCATGCACGCGGCCAGCTCGCCCTTGCCCTCGAACAACTGGACCAGCAGGTCGGTGCCAACTCCGGGCGTCTGCTTCTCGCTGATCCGCGGCGGCGAGCAGCGCCGCTTCGCGTTCGCATCGAGGCGGGCGAGCAGTGCGTCGATCCAGGTCTTGATCTCCCGCTCGGAGACCAGCCGGCCGCTCTCGACGCTGTCGGCCACCGGAGCGGCGCTTCCGCTACCCGCCGCGGGCTCGGGTGCGTTCTCCGTCTTCTTTCCCCCGCACGCGACGGCGAGGACGATGCTCAGGACCGAGGTACCGCGGATCATCCCGCTACGGTATCACCAGACGACGCACTGCTTCGCGGGCGTCATCTTCGAGCTCGCCTTGCAGCGAAACGCCTTGCCGAACTCGGGCGTGGCCTGGAGCGAGCCGTTGACTCGCCACTTGCCGGGCGAGTGGACGTCCACCGTGGCGAGCAGCTTCTCGAAGTCGGGGCGCATCTTCGTGCACCACGCCTGGCCAAAGCCGAGGAAGAACTGCTGGTCCTCGGTGAAGCCATCCGCGACCACGGTCTCCGGCGCGGGTGCGCGCAGCGAGCGGTACGCGCGCAGCGCGAGCTTCACGCCGCCGATGTCCGCGATGTTCTCGCCGACGGTGTTCGCGCCGTTGAGGTGACCGCCACCGAACACGTCGTACGTGCTGTACTGGTCGATCACGCACTTCGTGCGGCCCTTGAACTGCTTCTCGGTCTCGGGCTGCCACCAGTTCGTCATGTTGCCGACAGCGTCGTACTGCGCGCCCTGGTCATCGAAGCCGTGCGTCAGCTCGTGGCCGACGACCACGCCCATCGCGCCGAGGTTCACCGCGATCGACGAGTCGACCGAGTAGAACGGCGCCTGGAGGATGCCGGCGGGGAACACCATGCCGTTGAGCTGCGGATCGTAGTACGCGTTGACCTGCGGCACCGTCATCTGCCAGTCGTCCTTGTCGACGGGCTTGCCGATCTTCGCGTTGACCCGCATGGTCTCCGCCTTGCGCGCGGCGAGCGCGTTCGCACCGTACGACTTCGGGTCGAGCTTGAACGAGTACGAGCGCCACTTGTTCGGATAGCCGATCTGGTACGTCATCGCGGCGAGCTTCGCCTTCGCCTTGGTCTTCGTCGACGCGTCCATCCACGGCAGCGAATCGATGTTCGCTTCCATCGCCGACACGATCGCGTGGACCTGCTCCTCGGCCGCCGACTTGCTCTGACCCGCGAACCGGTCGCGCACGAACACCTGGCCGAGCAGATCACCGAGCGCGCCGTCGGTCTTGCTCGCGCAGCGCTTCCACCGCGCCTGGATCTCGGCCTGGCCGGTGAGCGCCGCGTAGAACTTGAACTGCGTCTCCTCGAGCTTCTTCGTCAGCATGTCCGCGGCGCGCGACAACAGCTGCATCGTCAGGTAGTTCCGCCACACCTCGGGCTTCGTCGCCTTGATCTGCGCCTCGAGCCCGACGAAGAAGTCCGGCGCGCCGACGGTCACGCCATCGGCCGACAGGTTCAGCGCCTTCCAGTAGCCGGTCCAGTCGAAGCTCGGTGCGGCCTTCGCCACGCCCGCCTTCTCGATCCGGTTGTACATGCTCTTCGGATCGCGCCGCGCGACCTTGTCCTTCGAGACCTTCGCGAGCTCGGTCTCGAGCGCGACCACCGCCGCGGCCTCCGCCTTCGCCGCCTCCGGCTTGTGACCGATCTCGACGAGCATCGACGCCACATAGCCCTCGTACGCCGTCTTCAAACCCTTCGACTGGTCGTCGCTGTTCAAGTAGTAGTCGCGATCCGGCAGCCCGAGGCCGCCCTGATCCATCCCGATGATCACCTTCGTGGCATCGATCGAGTCCTGCGCGGGACCCATGCTGAACAGCACGCCGAAGCCGGCAGCGTGGAGCTTCGCGACGGCGGCGCTGAGCGACTTCGCGTCCTTGACCTTCGCGATCGTGGCGAGCAGCGGCTGGATCGGCTTCGTGCCGGCCTTCTCGATCGCCGCCTCGTCCATGCACGAGCCGTAGAATGCGGCGAGCTGCTTGTTCACCGGATCGGTGCCGGGCTTCGCGCGCAGCGCCTCGAGGACATCGTGCTCGTACGCGAGGTTCCTGTCCTCGATGTCGACGAAGCTGCGCTGGGCGAGCGGCTTGTCGGCATCGATCTCCTTCGTCTTCATCCAGCCGCCGCACGAGAACTGGTAGAAGTCGTCGCAAGGATCCGCGGTGCGATCCATCGCGTCCGGATCGAGGCCGATCGACGCGAGCGACTTGTTCGTCACCGGCTTGGTCGGCGCGGGCGGCGTCTCGTCCGTCGTCGCCTTGTCATCGGAGACCACCACGTGGTCGCCACCGGGCGTGGTGATCGGGGCCGCCTTGGAACCGCCGCACGCGGCGGCGAACAACATCACGGAGAGCGAGATGCGCATCGGGGTGGGCGTAGCACGAGCCCTCGCCCACACCACAGAGGCCAACTGCACCGTCGCAGCCTGTCGCAGTCGCGCTCGCCTCGGGCTCGCCGGCGTGCTCCCCTCGTGCGATGGCTCGGCGCATGGCGGTCGCGGCGATCTGCCTGGGGATCGTCGGCTACGTCGTCGCGCTGCTGCTCTCGCTCGTGCCGGTCTACCCCTTCACGCTGCTCGAGCACTTCCACGTCCAGCTCGCGGTTGGTGGCATTGTGCTGGCCGCCGCCGCCGCCGCGCTGCGCATTCGCGGCTACTTCGATGGGGCGGCGCTCGCGGTCCTCCTCGAGCTCCTCATCATCACGCCCGATCTCGCCGCCGGGCGCCGCGATGTTCCCGCCGGGACCGCCCGCCGGGTGCTGCTGCTCAACGTCCACACCGAGAGCACCGGGTACGATCAGGTCCGCGCATTGATCGCCGATACGCACCCGGATGTGGTGGCGCTCGTCGAGGTCTCGGACCGCTGGCTCGTCGAGCTGGCGCCCGCGCTCGTCGGATACCCGGGGCGGATCGAATCGCCGCGCTCCGACAACTTCGGACTCGCGCTGTACGCGCGCACGCCGGTGACGGGGGCCGTCGAGGCGCTCGGTGACGGGATGCCCTCGATCGTCGCCGAGACGTCCGGCCTCCACGTGATCGTCACTCATCCGCTGCCGCCGATGAACGCCGCGGCGCTCGCCCTCCAGCGCGCGCAGTTCGCCGGCATCGCCGCGCGCGCCGCTGCGCTCGCGGATCCGGTGATGGTGCTCGGCGATCTCAACGCCACGCCGTGGTCGCGCGCGTTCCGCAGGCTCCTGACCGGCAGCGGGTTGTGCGATACGCGTGCGGGGTTCGGCCTGCAGGCCAGCTATCCCGCGACGTCCGCGATCGTCCGCATCCCGATCGATCACGTGCTCGTGTCGTGCTCCGTCGGTGTCGCGGACCGGACGATCGAACGCGATGTCGGGTCCGATCACCTGCCGGTGGTCGTCGACCTGGTCCTGCCGTGATCTCGTGCGGTTACGAGTTTCCTGGTCTGGTTCGGGCGGCCCGCGGTACTAGCCCATGAATGCCCGCTGACGAGCTCGCCGACTTCGGCCGCCTGGTCGAGACCCACTACCAGGCGGTGGTGGCCGTGGCGTACGCGACCACGCGGGATGTCGCGCTCGCCCAGGACATCGCGCAGGACACGTTCGTTGCCGCGTGGGCGTCGCGCGAGAAGCTCCGCGACGCCGCGAAGCTGCGGCCGTGGCTGTGCAGCATCGCGCGCAACAAGAGTCGCAACGCGTTGCGCGACCGGCGGCGCGAGGTGGCGGAGGAGCACGACGTGGCGGATCCGAAACCATCGGTGGTCGACGGCGCGGTGGAGCGCGAGGCAACCGCGGAGCTTCACGCCGCGCTCGCCGAGGTGCCGATGACGTACCGCGAGCCGCTCGTGCTGTTCTACTGGGAGCAGAAGTCGATCGCGCAGGTCGCGAGCGCGCTCGCGATCACCGAGGAAGCCGCGCAGAAGCGGATCTCGCGCGACCGCAGCTACCTGCGCGACGGGCTCGAAGGCCCGCTCGAAGGTGAGAGCCGGGGACGTCGTACCGCGGCGGCCGCAGCGGCTGCGGTGCTCGCGATCCTCGCCACGCAAACCGGCGCCGCGCAGGCCGCGACCGCCAAACAAGGAGCGAACATATCGATGTTCAAGGTCGTCGAACTCGTGGGACTCGCAGGCTTGATCGTCGGAACCGTCGCCGTGGTGCGCGGCGGTGCGAGCGATGCCGCATCGAAGGACGCCGCGTCGTCGGCGACGCCGGCCCCGACGAAGGTGTCGGCGAGCCAACCTCCGCCGCGCGAGCCGCTGCTCGCGGCCGCGGAACCCGATGCACCGCGCGTGCTCGAGCCGGGACCGATGCCGGTGCCGGATGGCTACGAGATCACGGTGCGCGCACCGACGTTCGTCACGATCAACCTCGCCGGCGGCAGATCGGAGACGTATCCATTGGATCTGCCGGCGGCGGCGGCGTTCGAGCGCCGCATCAGCGGTCGCGTGGTCGACGGTTCGGGCAAGCCCGTGCGTGGCGCCGCCGTCATCGTCGGGACGAAGCTGTCCGCGTTCCTGGGCTCTCTGTCGGGCTCGGGAGGCGCGATGTCGAGCGCCGATGGCTCGTTCACTCTGACCACGCACGAGGAGGCCGCCGGGTTCGCGGTCGCCCTGCATCCGCGCGGCTGGTCGAGCGTCGTCGCGTATCCGGCGGGCAGCGTCGATCCGCGGCTTGACCTCGTCGCGCCCGGACCTGGTTCGCTCGCGATTCATGTGCGCCAGGCCGGCGCGCCTCGCGAGGCGCAGGCCGTGCTGTCGCCCGCGAACGAGGGCCTGAGGTTGATCCTCGCGACGGACAAGCGCGGCGAGCTCTCGATCCCTCTGCTCGCACCGGGCGCCTATCGCATCGAGACGTGGCCCGTGCACGAGTTCCGCGCCGGCGCGAGCGCGGCCAGCGTCTCCGAGGTCACGGTCGTCGCGGACGCCGCGACCGAGGTGCAGGTCGCGCTGCCGACGGGCGTGCTCGTAATGGCCACGGCGTTCAAGCCCGGCATGTTCACCGTGGAGTACATGCTCTACGCGGGCACCGAGACGCTCGAGCTTGCGGAGCTGAAGAAGCGCGCACGTGCCGGCACCGTGCTCTCGTACCTCCTCGGTGGTCACGACGCGGATCACCCCGCGGAGCTCCACGATGTGACCCCGGGCATCTACACGCTGTGCGTCGATGCGACGACGGAGGACCGCACGCACTACCCGTTCACGTGCCGTGCGCTGACGGTGCCGGCCGACAAGCCGACGCTCGAGGTGACCGTGGACGTGCGCGCGGCTACTTCAAGTACGCCGTGAGCGCCGGCATCATGCGCTGGGTGTTGGCGATGCACTGACGGCTCAGCTCGAAGCCGCGGATGGCCACCGCCTCGGCACCGCTGATCGGCTTCGCGCGCGGGAGCACGAGCGCTTCCAGCTTCGTCACCGTCGGCCCGTCGCACGCCGTCTCGGAGAGCGCCCCGATCAGCCATCCGGCCTCGTCCTCGCGCATCTGCTTCAGCAGCGCATCGAGGTGCGTCTCGACGAACGCGATCGCGCGCGCCCGGGTCTCGCGCCCGCTCAGGGCGGCGTAGCCGATCCCGACGGCGTCGCGCAGGTCGAACTCGCCGGAGATCACGAGCGCGAGCGCGCGATCGACGAGCGCTGGATCCGTGAACCCGCCGACCGCCGCGAGCAGCCGCTGCTTCTCGTTGCGATCGCGCGGCGCGCGCGCGGCCGCGAGCACCTGATCGAACAGGGCCGCGTCGCCGCGGTGGACCGCCGCGGTCAGGACGCCGCTGACCATGTCGTCGTCGAGCGCGCTGCGATCGGCGAGCCACGCCTTCGCCAGCTTCGTCGCTTCCTTCGCGAACGCGGGGTCGTGGTACCCGACGCCGCTCATCACGGCCACGCGCAGCGCCTGGCGATCATCGGAGTCCTTGGGCCGGCGCTTCCATCCGAGCTCCTTCGCGAGCGGCTTGTAGGTCGCGACGTAGAAGCGGATGTACTTGGTGTACAGCGCGTCATCGAGGCCGCTGGTCTTCACCTCACCTGCGGCGAGGGATGCGAGCGCGACCTGATCGTCGGCGTCGCGCGCGATCAGCGGCACCAGCGCGAGCACCTTGTCGATGCCGATCTCGTCGCGGTCGACCGACGCTCGCAGGTTGTACACGAGCTGCAGCTTCTCCGAGGTGGTGGGCTTCGCGACCTTCGCGATCGTGGAGCCGGGCGTCAGGAGCTGCGCCGCGAGCTTCGGATCCATGGGGGTGCGGTAGTACGCCGCGCCCTCGGCGCCCACGATGGTCCACGTCGGGCACGCGCCCTCGAGCGCGAGCTCGCCCTCGGCGGTGCCGAGCATCGTGCACGCGCGGCGCGCCGTCTTCGCATCGCCGTAGCGCACGCACACCGGCACGGTCCACAGCTTCGCCACGGGATCGCTGACGCCCGCGGGGAGGGAGCGCTTCTGGCGGAGGAGGAGCTTGGGTGCACCGGTGCACGACACGGTGCCGGTGATCAGCGGCACGCCCGGCTGCTCGACGAAGCTGCGCAAGCCCTTCTCGACGTCGGCGCCGAGCTGGTCGCGCACGGCAACGAACAGGTCCTCGGCGCTCGCATTGCCCCATGCGTGCGCGGCCATGTAGCTGCGGATGAA
>JBBRED010000135.1:0-20095 GCA_038203335.1 Haliangiales bacterium
TGCGCGCGACCCTCGACTACTACCGCTGCGCGGTCTACGACCAGCTCGCACGCTTCGACGAGGCGGCGAAGAGCTGCGCGGCCGCGCTCTCGGTGCGCGTGGCGGCGAATGACAGCTCGGCGGCCGACATCTTGATCCTGCAGGCGCGGCTGGCGACGAACCAGGCGAAGTACCGGGAGGCGGTCGAGCTCGCCACGCGCGCGCTGGCCGCTCGGGAACGCGTGCTCGGTCCCGATCACCCCGCTCTGGTCGAAGCGCTGTTCGCGCTCGGGCACGTCGAGGTGCGGCTCGGCAGGCTCGATGCCGCGGAGGGCCACTTCGAGCGCGCGATGCGGCTCGCGGTTCCCACCTACGGCGAGGAGTCCTCGGTGCTCGGCTCGCTGTGGGCGGAGCGCGCGGCGATCGCCTCGCTCCGAGGAGACAATGCCGCGGCGTTGACCGCGATCGATCGCTCGACCGCGATTCGCGAGCGGATCGGCGGCCCGATGCACGTCGATCTCGTGTTCAACCTCACCGTGCGCGGGCGGATTCTCGACGATCGTGGAGCCTTCAAGCAGGCGATCGTCACGCTCGAACGTGCGCTCGACATCGCCGAGCACGCGTTTGGCAAGGACCATCCCTCGGTCGGTGCCATCCTGCAGGACCTCGGCCGCCTGCGCGCGAAGCTCGGCGATACCCCCGGCGCACGCGCGGACCTCGACCGGGCGAGCGCGCTCGCGACCAAGGCAGGGGATCGCAACTCCCAGGCGGCCGCCGAGGCGGCACTCGCCGAGATGCTGCACGGTGCCCACCAGCAACGCGAGGCCGTGCCTCACTACGAGGCGGCGCTCGCGACCTACGAGGGGCTGCTGGGTTCCGACGCGCCGCAGTTGATCCCCACGCTCGAGAACCTCGCGCTCGCCCATCTCGAGCTGCACGAACCAGCGCTCGCGCTGCCGCTCCTCGACCGTGCGATCACGCTCGAGCGCAAGACGACCGGCGAAGCATCGCCGCGCTTGATCACGCCGCTCGATAGTCGTGGAGATGCAGAGCTCGCGCTCGGCGACCGCGCGAAGGCGAAGGCGACGTGGAAGGAGGCGCTCGCGCTGCCCGGCGCGGAGGAGAAGTTCCCCGAGGACTTCACGGACGTGAAGACCAAGCTCGCGCGCCTGCGCTAGTGGAGGCGTTTGAATTCGATCCGGCGGTTCGTCGCGCGGTGCTCTTCGGTATCGTTCGCGGCCTTCGGCACGGTGCTGCCGTAGCCCTTCACGGTGATCTGATCGCGCGAGATGCCATGCGCGAACATCCAGTCGGCGACCGCTTGTGCGCGGGCGTTCGAGAGCTCCTCGTTGTGCTGGACCGTGCCGGTATCGTCCGTGTGGCCACCGATCTCGACCTCGGCGTCGGGGTTGTCGCGCAAGGCCTGGGCCGCGCCGCGAAGCGTCCGTTCGGAGCTCGCCTCGATCTCGGCGCGATCGAGCGCGAAGCGGATGCCGTGCAGCACCATCTCCGCGCGCAGGATCGTGCACCCGCGCGAGTCGACCTCGGTATCGGGCGGCGTGTCCGGACACGCGTCGTGCTTGTCGTCGACCCCGTCGCGGTCTTGATCCGTCAGCACCCGCGCGGGCTTACCGAACCCCGCCGAGATGTTCAGTCCGGCGATCGCATACAGGCCCGAGCCCAGATCTCCGATGACCGGCGCATCGACGCGGATGAACGCGCTGACCTGGAGCGGCTTGACGACGGAGATCTCGTAGCCGACCTCTCCCGAGACGCCGAGCGCGGTGTGCGAGGCCTCCTCGCCGAACTCGCAGCAGTGGCGGTTGTGGATCAGACCCACGCGGGGCGTCACCCACAGGTTGCCGAGCACGTTGCCGCGCGGCTCGTTGAGATAGCCGCGGAAGTCATCGATGAACCGAAACCGCATCCCGACCATCGTCGCCAGGTGGCTGTTCGTCTCGCCGCCGAACATGTCGTTGGAGCCACTGCCGTACGACAGCGCGGCGTCGAACGCGAACCCGGGCTTGAACTGATAGTCGAGGGCCAGCTCGCCGCCGAACCCCGAGATGTTGTTCATCGGCTCGTACACGCCGAGGCCGAGGTGAAGGTTGTACTGGTTGCTCTCGGCACCGGCGGACGAGGCAAACGCGACGACAAGTGACGTAACGATCGAGATACGCATCGAAAACCTCTGGGGGCGGTAGTCGCCTTCGTGGCGTTGACGCCACTCCCCGGCAGGTTTTGCGTGCCGATCGTCAGAAACTTCCGCGCGACTACTGGATCGGGCCCACGACCTGCGTCGTCCACTGCGCGATGTGGTTCGAGGTCGTGATGTCCTGGAACGGCAGCGCGAACGCGGCGTAGCTCGGATCGGTACCTGCCGGCGCGTCGAGGTCCACGGCGGCCATCCAGATCAGCGTGCCGGCCCCGGGCGGCGAGCGCAGGCCATACTTGCGGGTCGACGCGAACGTGACCCACGCGAGGCGGCCGCCGGTGTTGTCCTTCTGGAACACGAACGGGTTCCACTTGGGGAAGGTGTTGGTCAGGTTGGTCTGGCCGTTATCGGCGATGCCGGGCGCGTTCGCGCGCGTCATCTGGGTGGTGGTGCCGCCGGCGATGCCATCCACGGTCCACAGCTTCGCGGTCGGGTTCGTATCCGCGTCGCACTCGCCGCCCGTGTTGCCCGTGTTGCAGTGCGACTCGTTGAACGCGAGCATCTTGCCGTCGGGCGCGTACGCCGGGTAGTAGCGGTTGATGCCGGCCGCGCGCGGGACGAGCACCTGATACGGCTGCCACACGCCGCCGACCTTCGCGACGGAGCGCAGCTCGCAGTTGAACATCATCTGCAGCGTGTTCTTCACGCCGACGTTCGCGAACGCGATGCGGTCGCCGAGCGGCGACCAGTCGGGATGGTTCGTCGGGTTCGTGGACGTGCCGCCGGCGTCGACGACCTCGTCGATCTGCCCGGTGTTGCCGTTGAAGATCATCAGATTGAACTCGTTACCGCTATCCGCCCACACCCCGGCGTATTGCGAGCCATCCGCGTTCCAGCTCTCGAAGTTGCTCTTCGGCGTGGAGGCGAACGGCACCAGCGGCTGCTTGGTCGCGACATCGAGCAGCAGGATGCGGCCATCGTTCTGCCCGCCCGCCTCGGCGACGAGCTTCTTGCCGTCGCGCGACAGTGCGTGGCAGCCGACGCACGTGCCGCCCGTCATCGCCGTGGTGACGAACGCCTGCGCCGTGGTCTGCGTGGTCGAAGCGAAGTCGAACCGCATGATCGAGCCGGTCGACGTGGTCCAGTAGTAGATGCCGCCGGTGAGATCCTGCGGCGCGAACTTCATCGTCATCGGCTGCGAGGTGCCGACACCGGTGCCAACATCATCGGTGCCGCGGATCGACCACGTCACCGGCGCGCCGCCGCGGTGGCTCTCTGCGATCCACGACCACGCCTGCGGATCCGGAAGGTAGATGCAGCCGCCGTTGAGCGGCGTCGTGCACCGCAGGTAGATCTTGAGCTCGAGCACGGCGCTCTTGAACGTCAGCTCGAACAGCGTGTTGCTCGTGCCCGGGCGGAAGTGAAGCTCGAGCTTGCCGAGGTTCGGCGGCACGATGATGCCGTCGTTCGGATACACGAGCGACGGGTTGCGCGCGGCGTTGTCGGGCGCGCCCATGAACACGCCGCTCGGGTTGGTGGGCAGGGTGCCGCTGTTCGGATCGTTCCAGTCCCGGCGCATCAGGACGGTGAGACCGGTGGTGCCCTCGATGCCGACACCGTTCGCGATCACCGTCGTCTGCCCGCCCTTGGTGGTGGTGGTCGTCAGGTCGCTGCTCGCGAACCCGCCGAGCGTGGGCTCCGCGAGCGCCCAGCTCACGAGCGCGCTGATGTCCTCGGTGCGGCCGTCGTCGAACGAGCCGAGTGCGGTGTACGTGCTCGTCACCGCGGTCCCGTTATCGACGACCAGCGTCTGGTCGGCCGGCTTGACCGTGATCCCGGTCAACCCCTCGAGGCTTCCACCGGCATCGGTGTCGTCGTCGTCGCCATGCGGTCTCCCACACGCAACGACACCGAGAAGAATCAGAGCAACGGCAAGACGGCGCATATGGATCCATACGAGCACAGGTCACGCCAAGATCGCCACGATGTTTTGCACGTTGTAGCCGTCACCGCCGTCGAGCGCACGCGCACCTACTGCGTCCCCGGGTCAGTCGTTCCCGAGGACGATTGTCCCTAGCGACGCACGAGCGCGCCGACCGGTACGTCCGGGGTAGCGGGCGGTAGCTCGTAGGTACGCTTCTGACCGCGCCACTCGTCCATCCGGCTGGCCGTGCGGACGCAGCCCACGGTGCACGTCGGCGCGCAGTCCTTCTTGGTGTGGAACTGCTCGCGCAGATCATCCCAGGTGTAGTCCGCGAATGCCTTCGTGAACGTGCCGCGGGTCTGCGAGCACCAGCTCACGTCGCCGTGCTCGTCGATGTAGAGGTAGCGCGAGCCCGCGCGGCACTTGAAGTCGGCGCGGCCGGTGGACAGCAGGCGTGCGCGGTAGTCGCCCGACTCGGTCCACTTCTTCCCGACCGCCGCCGAGGCCTTCTGCATCACGAGCTTGCCGGCCTCCGAGAGCGCCATCGCGCCGTGGCCATCGTGAAGCACCGAGGCGCGCGGGCGGAAGCCGGCCTGACGCGCGAACTCCATGACCTCGAGGACCTCCTCGTCGTTGCCCGCGCCGAGCACGGCGTTCATCTGGACGGTGAACTTCGCGTGCTTCTGGAGATGCTCGATCTTCCGCTTGAGCGGCTTCAGCACCTTCACGGTGGTCGCGTTCGGCGTCACGCCATCGATGCTGATCTGGAGGTGGGTGAGCCCGGCGTCGTTGAGCTGCATCACGAGCTCGGGAGACAGGAGATAGCCGTTCGTGATGATCCAGCGCTCGAAGAACTTGTAGCGCGCGCCGTAGGCGACGAGCTCGATCAGATCGGGATGCAGCAGCGTCTCGCCACCGGTGAACTCGAGGAACCAGGTGCCGAAGTCGGCGAGCTTGTCGATCCGCTGCTTCAGCAGCTCCTTCGGCACCGGTGGTGAGACCTCGTCGAACTCGTTGCAGTAGCCGCACGAGAGATTGCAGCGGCGGGTGATCACGAGCTGTGCGAGGTGCGGCCCATAGGCGAGGACCTTTGGCCACAGCGTGCTCCGGCGAGTCGTCATCCTCCGCTTGTCGCAGAACGGCGACGGCGCGCGGAGTACCCGTTCGGGTACGGCGCGCAGGTGATGGTCAGATCGCCGAGGCGCGTCGTGCCCGGCCGAACGTCGTGGAGGGGGGCCAACCGCTGCAGGGCGGAGGCGAGCTCGGTCCGGTTATCGACGTCGAGCTGGACGAAGACCTGCTTGAGGCGCGACTTGACGGTGTTGATCGAGATCCCGAGCGCCTCGGCGATCTCGGAGTTCGTGCGGCCGCGAGCGGCGAGCCGGGCGATGCGATGGCGCTGCGACGGGATCCCGACGCCCACGACGGGCGGGACCTGCCCGATCCCGCGCTCCGCGCACCATACGGCGAATCGGGTGCCGAGCATGGTCAGCGCGCGCTCGAGATCGCGCGAGTACGGCCCACGGGCGCTGAACACGATCGTGCCGAACCACCCCGACGGGCCCATCACCGGCATCACGAATGGGAAGGTCACGGGCGCGCTGAGCCCGAACGCATCGGTACCGAGCACCTCGGAGCCGAGCGGCCGGAGCTGCTCGCGTAGCGCCACGAACATCGGGTGCTGGCGCCAGCTGCGCTCCCCGCCGCCGAGCTCGAGACGCTGCGCATCCGAGAGATCGGGCGCGTCGTCGATCATCAGCACCGCCGGGCCGAGCGCGCCGTGAAGCATCACGACGGAGAACCGCACGCCGAGCTCCCGAGCTGCCGAGCAGATGACCGCCGCGGCGTCCACGATTCGCTCCGCCAACTCCAACATCCGACACGATCAAAACGACGGAATGGCAACCTTCGGGAGTACCCGTCCGGGTACCCCTCGTCGGAGGCCAAAAGGTGATACGCGGTGGGAGCATGCTCGGAATCGTCGGTGGCACTGGCCTCTATGACCTCCCTGGACTCACCGATCAGGCGTGGAAGCGCATCGAATCACCGTTCGGTGCGCCCTCGGACGAGCTGCTGTTCGGACGTCTCGATGGCCAGCCGATCGTGTTCCTCCCGCGTCACGGTCGCGGCCACCGCATCCCGCCGCACGAGATCAACTTCCGCGCGAACATCGATGCGCTGAAGCGCGCCGGTGCCACGTCGTTGATCTCGGTCAGTGCGGTGGGCTCGCTGCGCGCGGAGCTCCCGCCCGGCATGTTCGTGATCGTGGATCAGTTCATCGATCGCACGCTGCGCGGACCGAAGACGTTCTTCAGCACCGGGCTCGTCGCGCACGTCTCGATGGCGCACCCCACGTGCCGGCGCCTCGTCGAGGACATCGCGACGAGCGCCACCGAGCTCGGCCTGCCGCGGCAGAAGGGCGGCACCTACCTCGTGATGGAAGGACCGCAGTTCTCGAGCCTCGCCGAGTCGCGAATGCACATCGGCATGGGCTGCGACGTCATCGGGATGACGAACATGCCGGAGGCGAAGCTCGCCCGCGAGGCGGAGCTCTGTTACGCGACGGTCGCGATGGTGACGGACTTCGATTGCTGGCACCCGGATCACGATCACGTGCAGGTCAACGAGGTCATCAAGGTCATGCACGCGAACTCCGCAAACGCGAAGCGACTGATCGCCGATGTTGTTCCCCGGCTCGCGGCGCACACCGGGCCGTGTGCGCACGGCTGCGACCGCGCGCTCGAGCAGGCGATCCTCACCGCGCCCGAGGCGCGCGACCCCGAGATGGTGCATCGCCTCTCCGCGGTGGCCGGGAGAGTGCTGCGTTGACCATCAAGTCTCTGATCCGCACCGTCCCCGACTTCCCGAGGCCGGGGATCCAGTTTCGCGACATCACGCCACTGCTCGCGAGTTCGACCGGGTTTCGCGATGTCACCAACGCGCTCGCCGATCGCTACGTCGGCAAGGTCGACAAGATCGCCGCTGTCGAGGCGCGGGGGTTCATCTTCGGCGCGGCGCTCGCGCACGCGATCGGCGTGGGCTTCGTCCCCGTGCGCAAGCCGGGCAAGCTGCCGCACGCGCTGATCGGCCACGACTACGCGCTCGAGTACGGTTCGAACCGCGTCGAGCTTCACGTCGACGGCGTCGCGAAGGGCGAGCGCGTGGTGGTGGTCGATGATCTGCTCGCCACCGGTGGCACGATGGGCGCGGCGCTCTCGCTACTCGAGCAGGTCGGCGCGATCATCGTCGAGTGCGCGTTCGTGATCGATCTGGTGGAGGTGGGTGGTCGCGCGCGGCTGGAGCAGCGCGGCTACAAGGTCTTCTCGCTCTGCGAATTCGCCGACCATGAGAGTTGAAGGCACCTGGCGGCGCACGATCGAGCTCGATGGACGCACCGTCCGCGTGCTCGACCAAGCGCGCCTGCCGTATGCGATCGAATGGCTCCCGCTGACTTCCCTCGCGGATGCGGTGCGCGCGATCCGCGACATGCACGTGCGCGGAGCTCCGCTGATCGGCGTCACCGCGGCGTTCGGCGTGGCGCTCGCGCTCGATGCCGGCGAGACGCTCGACCACGCGTACGCGCAGCTCCTCGCCACGCGCCCGACCGCGATCAACCTCAGGTGGGCGCTCGATCGGGTGCGCGCCGCAAACGTGACGCGCGACACTGCCTTCGCCGAGGCGGTCGCGATCGCCGACGAGGACGTGGCGCTGTGCCAGTCGATCGGCGCGCATGGCGAGGCGCTGATCGTCCGTGCGGCCGCGACCACCGGCCGCCCGGTCCGCGTGCTCACGCATTGCAACGCGGGCTGGCTCGCCACCGTGGACTGGGGCACCGCGCTCGCTCCGATCTACCAGGCGCACGAGCGCGGCATCCCGCTTCACGTCTGGGTCGACGAGACCCGGCCGCGCAACCAGGGCCTGTTGACCGCGTGGGAGCTCGCGCAGCATGGCGTGCCCCACACCGTGATCGCCGACAACGCCGGCGGTCACCTCATGCAGCGCGGCCAGGTCGACCTGTGCATCGTGGGCACCGATCGCACCACGCGCGGCGGCGACGTCTGCAACAAGATCGGCACCTACCTCAAGGCGCTCGCGGCGCACGACAACCGGATCCCGTTCTACGCGGCCGTGCCATCGCCGAGCATCGACTGGACCCTCGACGAGGGCAGCACGATCCCGATCGAGGAGCGCAGCGGTGACGAGGTCCGGATCATCGCGGGCCATCGCGTGATGCCCGCCGAGACCCCGGTCGCGAACCCCGCCTTCGACGTCACGCCGCGCCGTCTCGTCACCGGCCTGATCACGGAGCGCGGCATCGCGCCCGCCAGCGCCGACGGCCTGCGTGTATTGTTCCCCGACCACTCGTGACCCAGCGCCTGCGCGAACAACTCGTCGCCACTGCACGGCGCATGAGCGACCTCGGCCTGACTCCGGGCATGTCGGGCAACGTCAGTGTGCGCACGCCGCGCGGCCTCCTCGTCACGCCGTCGGGGATGCCGTACTCCGACCTCGTCGCGGATGACTGCGTGGAGATCGGGCACGACGGCAACGTGCGCCCCGGTCAGCGCACGCCGACCACCGAGTGGCAGCTCCACCGCGACATCCTCGGCTCGCGCTCGGACGTCGAGGCGATCGTCCACACGCACTCGCTGTTCTGCACCACGATCTCGACCTTGCGCCGCGCGATCCCCGCGCTGCACTACATGATCGTGCTCGCCGGCGGCGACGAGATTCCGTGCGCCGAGTACGCCACGTTCGGCAGCGGCGAGCTCGCCTCGAACGCGATCGTCGCGCTCGGCGGTGGTCACGCGTGCTTGCTGGCGAACCACGGCATGGTCGCGCTCGGCGCCTCGCTGCCCGCCGCGCTGCGCCTCGCCGCCGAGGTGGAGACCCTCGCGTCGCAGTACTGGCACGCCGCGCAGATCGGGACGCCGCACGTGCTCGAGCACGGCGAGCTCGACAAGGTGCGCGCGAAGTTCGCGAGCTACGGCCAGGCGAAGCCGAAGTACCGCCGCTAGCTGACGCGGAGCAGGCAGATCTGGAGATAGCGATCGCTCGGCTGCGCGACGAGGGTCGGGTACTCGGGGGGCAGGCCGCCCTGCTCGAGGATCACGCCGGTGCGGTTCACCATGCGAAGGCCCTTGTGGGCGAGCTTGCCGAGCGCGCCGACATCGGCGGCGTTGGACGCGAGCCACAGCAGGCCGTCGGTCGGGATCACGGCGGCGGCCTTCGCGATCAGCTCGGGATAGTCGCGGCCGAGGGCCCACGACACGCCGCCCGCGCTCGACGAGCCCGGCGGATCGATCAGGATCACGTCGTACTGTTCCTTGTCGCGCGCGGCGCGCTGGAGGAATCGCGAGGCATCGCCGGTCTCGAACGAGAACCTCGGATCGTTCGTGAACCCCGAGCGTCCGAAGTTCGCCGAGGCCCACGCGTTGACGCCGGCCGATGTATCGACGCTGGTGACCGTGGCCGCGCCTGCGCGCGCGGCGGCGACGGAGAGCGCGCCGGTGTACGAGAACAAGTTGAGCACGCGCTTGCCGGCGACGAACCGCGGCAGGCCGAGGCGCTGCTCGCGCATGTCGGTGAACAAGCCGACGTTGAGGCCGCCGAGCGGGTGGACCTCGAACGGGATGCCGTGCTCGGTGACCACGGCCTTCTCGGGCACGGTGCCGATCGTGTCCTGCACGACCTCGCTCGCCCCGCCCCGCGCGCGCAGCTTGATCACGGCGCCGTCGAGCCGCGCGAAGCCGACGATCGCCTCCGCGAGCTGCTTGCCGAGCGCGCGCAGGCCATCCGCGTACGCGTAGACCACGGCGGTGCGGCCGAGCACGTCGCACGCGAAGCCGGGGAGGCCATCGCCAGCGCCGTGGACGATGCGGTAGGCCTGCTCGGTCCCGACGAGGCCGAGCTGCGTGCGCAGCTTGAGCGCGCGCTCGACGCGCCAGCCGAGGAGCGCGCCGTCGATCTTCGGGAACGCGTCGGCGAGGGTCGCGAAGATCCGCAGCCGCACGTTCTCCGGGTCGCCGATACCGAGGGCGATCTCGTCGCCTTGCTCGTCGGTGACGCGCACGTGCTCGCCGGCGGTGAGGGCGAGGTTCGTGAGCCGGCTGATGTCCACGTCGCGACCGCCACCAGCGATGAACTGCGCGGCGAAGCCGGGGACGGCGATCGAGCGCATCGGGCTACTCGTCGCGCTTGCGCGGACGCGCGATGCCGTACTCGTCGAGCCGGTTGATCAGCGTACGACGGGAGATGCCGAGCATCTCGGCGGCGCGCGTCTGGTTACCGGCGCACTTCTCGAGCGCCTCGAGGATGCGCTGCTTCTCGAGCTCGGCCACGGTGGCGCGAACCTGCGTGGGCATGTCGGCGGCGGAGGGGGCGCTGATGCCCATCGGCGGCGGGATAGTGGGCGAGCTTCGGAACCGCTGGGCCGGCCGTTTCGACGGATCTCCGTCGCTCGGGAACCCGACGGTGAGGTGGTGGAGTTCGATGATCGGGCCGGTCGCGAGGAGCACGGCGCGCTCGCACGCGTTGCGGAGCTCGCGGATGTTGCCGGGCCAGTCGTGCGAGGCGAGCCACTGCCGCGCATCCTCGGAGAGCGTGAACGAGCGGCCGATCGGGCCGGCGGCGGAGGCGACGAACTGCTCCGCGAGCGGGATGACCTCGTCCTTGCGGTCGCGCAGCGGAGGGATCACGAAGGTGGCGCCGGCGATGCGGAAGAACAGATCACGGCGGAACCGATTCGCATCGACCTCGCCCTGCAGATCCTTGGAGGTCGACGAGATGAACCGGATGTCCACGGCGCGGGCGCGCGCGGAGCCGACCCGGCGCACGGCGGTGTCCTCGATCACGCGGAGCAGCTTCTGCTGCAGCGCCTGCGGCAACTGATCCACGTCCGAGAGGAACGCGGTGCCACCGTCGGCGACTTCGAGCATGCCGGGCTTGTTGGTCTGGTCGCTGCCGAACAGCTCGGCCTCGAGAAGCGGCTCGCTGATCGCGCTGCAGTTGATGCGGACGAACGAGGCGGGGCGGCGCGGCGACATCTCGTGGATGCGCTCCGCGAATCGCTCCTTGCCGACGCCGGTCTCGCCCACGATCAGCACGGGGAGCTTGCCGATCGCGATGCGCGCGGCCGATTGCTCCAGCGCGGCGAGCTGGCTCGACTTCGCGGCGGTCTCGCGGCGCGACCCGGCACGGTTCTGCACCATCACGGTGACCGCGCCCACGAGGAACGGGACGCCGATGGTCAGCTTCTGGTGACTGTTCTGCGCGAGGCGCGTGCCATCGACCGTGGTGCCGTTCGAGCTGCCGACGTCCTCGATCGAGACCTCGGGGCCGAGCAGTAGATTTGCGTGGTGACGCGACACCGAGCCCGAGTCGATCACGACATCGCACTTGCTCGCGCGGCCGATGGTCAGCGTGCCGGCGCCGGGCAACGGCACCACCTGGAGCGCGGCACCATCGATGACGAGCAGCACTCGATCACCGAACGGTGCCTCGCGATCGATGTTCTCGGTCGTCGCACCAGTCTCGTCGTCGATCACCCGGCTAGGGTACGCGAGTGCGGGAGTGAACGGCAACTCACCGGGACGTACTCCTCGCCATCGGGTGGGCGCCGCGTCGAGCCTGCTCCCGGTGACCCGGCTTGGGATCCGTCTCGAGCCGGCCATCGGGCAGGAGCTCCGCCCCGAACGCACCGCAGGAACTCCAGGTTCCACACCAGGTTGTCCCCGGTCGAGCGCTGCCAGATCGTCAGCGTGCCGGGGCTGGTCCGCATCACGAGATCGCCCGTGGCATCGAGCAGCGCGGCCCTGCCGTAGGGCGGTCATGGGCACGCCCGGTGATGTCGCCGACGGAAGAGGCTCCGTCGGGATGTCGTCGTCGGTAGCCACGCGGCGAGTGGATCAGGCGAACGCTTTGTCGCTGGCGTCGCGGACGGTCTCGAACTCCTGCTGCGCATCGTCGTAGTCGCGCAGGAACACCGGATCGAACAGCGGGAACAGATCGGGATAGATCGCGGCGTCGTCGTCGGAGAGCACGCCCGCCATCGCGAGCCCACGCACGTGCGCGGCGAACCGGGTGCGGATGTCTTCGATCTCGGGGAGCGTGAACGCCTTCTGATCGCGCACGCGCGCGGCGAGCTCGTGCGCGAGCGGGGGCATCGGCACGACCGGCGCGTAGCACGCGAACAGCGCGAGCTGTCCGGTGAGCCATCGACGAAAGCCGGTGGTGCGCGAGCGCTCGAGATCCGCCGGCCAGCGATAGCCGAGTGCGGGTGCGATCCGGCGGCGCCACACGAGATCGAACAGCGCGTCGCTCATCGCGGTCAGGTCGCGGCCACGCCCGATCTCCTGGACGAGATCCGAGATGAACCACACGCCCTGCGCGGCGAACGTCTCGGGCTTCACGAGATCGATCCAGCCGCGCACCATCGTGGAGCGCGCGACGAGGTTCTGCCAGTTCATCCGCGTCCACTGGAAGTCGGCGACGAAGAACCGCGTGTACTTCGCGGCGAACTGCGTCCACGCTTCGCTCTCCACCGGGAGTTGCCCCGGATCACCGCGCAGCACGAAGCCGATGATCTGGCGAAGCAGCCACGGGAGGTCATCGCGCTGCTGCTGCGGCAGCTCGAGGTACAGCGGATAGATCTTCCGCTTCGTGAAGTCGTAGTCGCGATGCGTGCCGGTCGTCGCGAGCGCGTGCGTGAACACCATGTCGGCGAGCACGAGGCTGACGCCCTCGCTCATCATCCGGTACGCGATGTAGATCCGCTTGTGATCGATCGAGTCGGCGCCGTCGAACACGAGGTCGGGCATCAGCTGATGCATGACGTCGTGGAACATGTAGGTGCCCTCGTGGACCGGATCGCTCTTCGGCACGTAGGGTAGGCCGCCGTTCAGTCCGGGGAACCAGTAGTTGCCGTCGCGGCGGCTCTTCGCGCCCCGGAAGAACACGCCCTGATCGACGACGTAGGCGAGCGCGCTGCCGAGCTGCGGCGGGAGCTCCTGATACAGCGGGTGCGCGGTGAGCAGCGAGCCATCGATCGACCAGCTCGCCGGCTCGACCTCGGTCCATCGCAGCGTCTTCGTGGTCTTGTGGTGCAGTGAGGCGCGCGCGAACGCCGACAGACATTGCTCGCGCGCCGAGTTCTTGAGCCCGACCGCCGCGGCGGCCTCGAGCGTGGTCCCGGTGCTCGACGTGAACGCGGAGTCCCAGTCGAACACCGCCTGATCGTCGGGTCGCAACTTCGTCGCGTCGAACGTGCCGGCGACCTCGCGAATGTACGAACGCCGGACCACTTCGCCGGTGTCGGCCTTCACCCACGCGTGAAGCCGGCAGATGTTGCGCGCGGGCCCGACGTAGTCGCCGCCGACGAGGTCACCCGCCGGGTCGAAGATGTTGCTCTCGTCGGCGAGCACGGCCTTCGCCGTCGCCAGCCAGCCGGCGATCACCTCGGGGGACTCGGTCGGCGGCTCGACGAGGAGGTCCTGCGCGTGCCGCTCCAGGAAGCGCCGGTACTCGGGGATCTTCCAGCGATTGGTCGTCGTCAGGACGATCGTCACGTGGCGCAAGTGTACCCTGCTCGCCGATGCGCTGCCCTGCGTGCCCCGACGCGATCCTCGACAAGGAAGGCAACTGCCGGGTGTGTGGCGGTGTGTGGCTCGACGAGGAGCTCGTCGAGGAGCGCGCCAAGAGCCCGCTGGAGATGACCGGCGGAACGTACTCGGAGCGGCACTGCCCGGCGTGCGATGAGAAGATGGACGAGCCGCTGCTCTACGGCGTGCCGATCGACCACTGTCAGGCGCACGGGATGTGGTTCGACAAGTCCGAGCTCGCCGAGGTCCTCCGCCGCTCGAGCGGCGACGAATGGCGCGATCACCCGGCGCCGAGCGCCGCCGACTCGCTCAACATGCTGGTCAAGGCGGTGCGCGTGTGGCGAACGAAGTGACGAACTCGGCGATCTTCACGTGAACCACATCGGGCGCGTCGCGGAACGGCGCGTGACCGGCGTTTTTCACGAGCTCCACTTCGACCGGACCGCGGACGCCGGCGCGGATCGCCTCGACCTGCGCGATGGTGCCGTACTCGTCCTCGGTGCCCTGGACGATCAGGATCGGTGCCGTGATCGCGGGCAACAATGTCTCGAGGTTCCACGCGCGGAACTCGGGATCGAGCCACGCCTTGTTCCAGCCCCAGAACGCGCCGGAGACGTCGGCGTGGTGACGCGCGAGCTTGCCGCGTAGATCACCCGCGCTGAACGCATCGGCGGCGGTCGCGATCGCTGCCACCGAGACATCCTCGACGAACACGTGCGGCGCGATCAGCACCAGCGCGCGCGGTGCGACGTGGCCGGCACCGGTGGCGATCAGCGCGATCGAGGCGCCATCGCTGTGGCCGATCAGGATCGCCTCGCTGATCGATGCGGCCGCGAGGATCGACGGCAGGCGCGCGGCCTCGTCGTGCATGTAGCTCAGCGGCCGCGGCACGGCGGCCGGCGTGGACTTGCCGTAGCCCTGGCGCGCGTACACGAGGGCAGGGCGCCCGACCGCGTTCGCGATCGCCTCCGGGGTCTCGCGCCACTGCGTGATCGAACCGAGGCCCTCGTGGAGAAACACGAGCGTGACGCCGCCATCCGGCGGTGGCCCAACCCACTGCGCTTCGAGCTCGATCTCGTCGAGGTAGAGGATCATCGGCTGCGCAGCCTGTAGTCGCGCGGGAACTCGACGCGCGGCGGCGAGGTCGAGAGGTCGGTGGTCGAGTACGCCACGCAAAGATCCTACCGCATGTCCGGTAACGGGGTCGGACCCCTTACCGGACAACCAGCTCAGCGCTTGCCTCGCGCGGACGGCACGAGGCCGCGGGTCCACATCGGAAGCCGGCCCTTCATGCGGTGGATCAGCGCGCCGTCGTGGAACGTGGCCACGTGGACGAACGGGTCGTCGGCCGAGCTGTTGTCGTAGAGCTTCACCGTCGGCACGAACGAGATCGCCGTCTTCAAGTTCGCGAGCGAGCGCGTGTATCGCGACGCGATCCGATCGCGCGGCACGTCGTGTCCACCGCGCGCTACACGCTGATCCACGCGCAGCGCCGACAGCCGGGCGCTGGTCAAGCCGATGTAGAGCAGCGTGACGTCGTAGCCGGCCTCGATGGCGGCGCGCAGCATGTCGAGCTTCGCGCCGTACGGATCGGAGAACACCGTCTCGGTGATGAAGCCGAGGCCGTCCTCGATCATCTTCGCGCGCGCACCGTCGAGGATCCGCGCGGCCTCCATCGAGTCCACGCTCGCGGTCGCGGCGACCGCATCCGCGTTGAGAAACGGCAGGGGCCGCTCCGAGAGGAACACCTTGTAGAACGTCGATTTCCCCGCGCCGTTGGGCCCGGCGAGGACGACGAGCTGCGGCTTCATCTACTTGGCGGGCTTCGGTCGCTTGCCGAGCGTCAGGCTGCCGCGCGCGCTCGCGACGGCGCGAATTCCATCGCGGAACTTCGCGCCGCTCGTGCGCGGCGACGCCACTCCCGAGCGAACACCGTCGCGCGTGACGGCGACCATCCCGCGTGACAGCTCCTCGTAGCGCACGGGGTTCTCCGCGCGAATCAGCTGCGCGGCGGCCGCGCGACCCTGCGCCGTGTCGGCGACGGCCAGCGCGTCCTCGAGTCCTTCGTCGTAGCTGAGTGCCTTGAGACGCTGCATGGTATCCGCCGAGATCGCGGCCTCGACCACCTGCCCGAGCCGGGCCCAATGCTCGACCTGCTCGGTCAAGGATCGGTCCTGCACGGCAGCCACGGTACGAGCCCGCACGGTGAGGGCTTCACTCAAACGGACTGGAACTCCGTTCGCCATGTCTCCCAATGTAGCAATCTGCTACACGGGGTCAACCCCTTTCAGGGCACCGCGCGCTTTGCCTCACGCTTGGCGGCGTCCTGCTGAGCTTTCAGCACCACGTGGGAGGTCATGTTGACGATGTCCTCGACGGTGGCCTCGTTCTGCATCGCCGCGACCGGCTTGCCGATGCCGAGCAGGATCGGCCCGACCGCGGAGGCGCCGCCGATGGCCTTCGCGATCTGATATGCAGCATTTCCCGAGGCCAGCGACGGGAACACCAGGGTGTTCGCGGCCTTGCTGAGCTTCGAGAACCCGTATGCGGCCTTGAGGCGGTCCGCGTCGAGGGCCAGCTCCGGCTGCATCTCTCCGTCGATCTCGAGGTCGGGCCTGCGCTCGCGCACCATGTCGATCGTGCGGTGGATACGCGTCACGTCGGGGTGCCGCACCGAGCCAAAGTTGGAATACGAGATCATCGCTATCCGCGGCGTGACCCCGAAGCCCTGCACGGCATCCGCCATCTGGATCGTGATGTCGGCGAGGCCCTCCGCGTCCGGGAAGATGTTGAACACGGTGTCGCCGAAGAACTTCACCGAGTTCTGCAGCACCATCATGTACATGCCGACCGCGACCTTGACGCCGGGCTGGAGCCCTAAGATCTCGAGGATCGGGCGCACCGTCTCGGGATAGTTCAGCCGCAGGCCGGTGACCATGCCATCGGCGTCACCGACGTCGACCATGACCGCGCCCCAGTAGTCGCTCTTCTGGATCACGGTCTGCGCGTTGAACGACGTCATGCCCTTGCGCGCGCGCAGCTCGTACAGCCGGTCCGCGTAGATCTGGTGCGGAGCGTGGCGTGGGTCGATGATCTCGCAGCGATCGAGCAGGTCGAGCGACATGTCGCTGCACATCTTCTCGATCTCTTCGGGCCGCCCGAGGAGCACCGGCTTCGCGATCTCCTCATCGACGATCTGCTGCACGGCGCGCAGCAGGCGCGGGTTCGCGGCGTGCGGGAACACGATGCGGCGCGGATCGCGCTGCGCCTCCTTCGTGATCGTCCGCATGATCGAGTACGCCGCGTTCGAGCCCTTCGCGAGCAGCCGGTCGCGGTACTCGTCGATATCGAACGTGATGCGCGCGACGCCGCTCTCCATCGCCGCCTTCGCCACCGCCGGCGCGACCCACCACAACACGCGCGGATCGAACGGCTTCGGGATGAAGTAGTCGGGGCCCATCTTCAGCGACTTGCCGCCGTACGCCATCACGACCGAATCCGGCACTGGCTCGCGCGTCAGCTGGGCGAGCGCACGCGCGGCCGCGAGCTTCATCGCCTCCGACACCGACGTCGCCCGGCAATCGAGCGCGCCGCGGAAGATGTACGGGAACCCGAGGACGTTGTTGACCTGGTTCGGGAAGTCCGAGCGCCCGGTCGCCACGATCGCATCCGGCCGCGCCGTGATCGCATCCGGATACGAGATCTCCGGATCGGGGTTCGCGAGCGCGAAGATGATCGGCCGGTCCGCCATCGTCTTCAGCATCGCCGGGGTCACGGTGTTCGCGACCGAGACGCCGAGGAACATGTCCATGCCGACCATCGCGTCGGCGAGCGTGCGCCGCCCGTCATCCTCGATCGCGAAGCTCGCCTTCTGGCGGTTGAGATCGGTCCGGCCCTTGTGGATGACGCCCTTCGAATCGACGAGCACCACGTGGTTGCGCGTCAGGCCGAGGCTGCAGAAGAACTCCACGCAGGCGATCGCCGCGGCGCCCGCGCCGGAGACCACGAGCTTGATGTCGGCGAGCTGCTTCTTCGCGAGCTCGGCCGCGTTGATGAGGCCGGCGCCCGAGATGATCGCGGTGCCGTGCTGGTCATCGTGGAACACCGGGATGCGCATGCGCTTGCGCAGCTTCTCCTCGATCTCGAAGCACGCCGGCGCCGAGATGTCCTCGAGGTTGATGCCGCCGAACGTGGGCTCGAGCGCCGCGACGATGTCGCAGAACTTGTCGACGTCCGTCTCGTTCACCTCGAGATCGAACACGTCGATATCGGCGAACTTCTTGAACAGGCACGCCTTGCCCTCCATCACCGGCTTGCCGGCGGCGGCGCCGATGTTGCCGAGCCCGAGCACGGCGGTGCCGTTCGAGATCACGGCGACGAGGTTCGCGCGCGCCGTGTACTCCCACGACATGTCCTCGTTCTTCGCGATCTCGAGGCACGGCTCCGCGACACCGGGCGTGTAGGCGAGCGACAGATCGATCTGGCTGACCAGGGGCTTGGTCGGTACGACCTCGAGCTTTCCCTTACGTCCTCGCCGGTGATACTCGAGCGCATCTTCCTTTCGCGACATCGGGGCACCGTAAGCCCCCGGGAGGTACGCTGCAACGGTGCCCGACGAGCTTCCGCCCGTTCCGCCGGACCTCGAGGCCGAGCTCGAAGCCGCTGCGTCCACCGTCAAAGGCGACCCCGACGCATCGCGCAAGCTCGAGTTCCTGCTCGACGCCCTGATCATGCGCGGCCAGCTCCCCGACCGGTTCAAGAAGATCGTCAGCCGGATCATCGCGGACCGCGGCCCGAAGATCCGGCTCTCGATGTTCTCCGACAAGTACGAGATCACCGGCCCCGATATCGACTGCGAGGCCCGCATCCACCTCTGCGGGGCGCGCTGCTGCTCGTTCGATGTCGCGCTCTCGGAGCAGGACGTCCTCGAGCGCAACATCCCGTTCGTGATCGAGCGCCCCTACGAGCTGCCGCGCGATCCGGTGACCAAGCGCTGCGTGTGTATGGACGACGAGGGCATGTGCACCATCTATCACCAGCGCCCGGGCACCTGCCGCACCTACGACTGCCGCGAGGACAGCCGCGTGTGGCTCGACTTCGAGCGTCGTGTGCCCGCGCCGCTGCCCGCGTTCCTTCGCCGCGAGCCGTCGGCGGGCGACCAGGAACCCTAGATCACGGGTAGCTGAAGGCCTCGCCCGCCTCGAACAGAGCGGGCGGTGCCCACGGATCGTCGCGGGGTTCGCGCACCCGAGAGGATCGACGGCGTTTGCTCATCTGCTCGGCTAGAGCCGCGACCTGCCCCAGCGTAACATGGCCGCGCGTGGATCCGGATCGAGACGTACTGGACAGGTGGCGTGCGGGCGACCAGGCCTCTGGTCGCGAGCTGTTCGCGCGCTACTTCAACCCGCTCTACCGGTTCTTCGCGAACAAGTGCGCGGAGCCCGACGAGCTGATCCAGACCACGATGCTCGCGCTGGTGAAGTCGAAGGACCAGTTCGCGGGTCGATCGAGCTTCAAGACGTATCTATTCACGATCGCGCGCAACGAGCTGTGGCGATTTCTCCGCGAGCAGAAGCGCACGGTCGGCTTCGATCCGGAGATGTCATCGATCGCCGCGATCATCACGAGCGCCGGTTCGCGGCTCGCGCGCAACGAGGAGCACCGCGCGCTGTTCGCCGCCTTGCGTGCACTACCGGTGGAGCAGCAGACGCTGCTCGAGCTGCACTACTGGGAGGATCTCGATGCCGCCGCCCTGGGCGAGGTCCTCGAGCGGCCGGTCCCCACGATCCGCGTCTACCTGAGCCGCGCCCGCGTGGCGCTGCGCGATCAGATGCTCGCCATGGGCGCGGTGCCGCCCAGCATTCTGCGCAGCGACGAGGAGCTCGATCAGTGGGCGCGGACCGCGGCGATGCCCGGAAAGTGATGAGATCTTAGTCGGTTACGTCGACGGCGACGATTTGTTGTCACGAAGTTCCGGGCTCCGTCTCTACCAGAGATGCAGTATCGATCGACGGCCCTCGTTCTCGCTTCGCTCACGTCGTTCGCCGGCTGCGTGACCGAGCCCGACACGTCCGAGCAGGTCAGCTTTGTTAACTCCGGCGGAGGGAACGGCGATCCGTGCCCGAAGACCGGCTGCGGGACGAACTCGCCGTACCTCGGCCCGACCGAGTTTCACGAGCTCGAGGAGACGGGTGCGGTCGCCAATGCCGAGGGCTTCCGTCTGACCGGCATGGAGAAGGGCGGCATCTTCTACCGACCCGATGTCACGGGCACGGTGCTCGTGGGGCGTAATCCGCGCGCGGGCGTTCTCGAGCATCAGAATCTCGTCGGCGCCGAGCTGATCATCTACAACGACGCCAGAGGGCAGGGCTACCGGATCAAGATCGTGCACGTCTCCAACCTGCAGACCTACTGGCAGGGGCCCTCCACCACGCTCGA
>JBBRED010000136.1:0-19954 GCA_038203335.1 Haliangiales bacterium
CGAGGAGCTCGGCCTCGCGCTCGAAGCGCTGCGCTGCCTCGTCGTTGTGCGCCCACATCGGAAGCAGGCCCTTGAGTACGAACGAGCGCATCAGCTTGATGTGCTGGATCTCGTAGATGAACGACATCCCGCCCTCGCCGATCTTTCGTAGGACGCGGTACCGCCCTCCCACGATGGTATCGAGCAGCGGGTCGTTCACCTGGGCATCGAGTTTACTGCGTTCACGGGCAGCTGCGCTCGTACAGCCACAGATCTACGTCACCAGTTGTCATCCGGTCGGAGGACACGCCAACCGTGGTGCCATCCGGGGTCGAGAAGACGTCGAAGTCCGTGGCCGACGTGTTGACAAGAGGGAACGGAACCGCTGCGCCAAGGCTGCCATCGCCGAGGCGGTCCGCCACATAGATCTTCGCCATTCCCGCCCGCTGCGTGGTGAAAGCCACCTGCGTGTCGCCCGCGAGCACGTGCGGGCAGCAATCGAACGTGTTCGAGCTGGCGACCACCTCGTGCGTCACGTTCGTGAACGGTGACGTGCGGGTCGCCCGCGTCGCGCTCCAGAGGTCCGCGAGCCCCAGGCTCGGCGCTCGATTCGAATCGAAGTACACGGTGAGCCCGTCGGATGTGAACCCCGGCGCCTCCTCGACGCTCGCCGTGCCGAGCGCGGCGTCGACCAGCGGCGGCCCCCACGTCGACGAACGCGTCGTGCGCGTCGCTTTCAGGATATCCGGGCCGGCGTTGAACCACAGCGTGAGCCCATCGGGCTCGATGAACGGATCGTCCTCGTCGGCCATGGTCGACAGCTCCACGATCCGCTCCGGCACGCCGAACGCCTCTTGCTTCGAGGTCCGACGGGACACGTAGAGATCGGTGCCACCCGCGCCGCCGGGCCGGTTCGAGCCGAAGTACAGCTCGAGGCCATCGTCGGAGAGCATGCCGCCCTCATCCTGGAGCGCCGAGCTCAGCAGCGCGAGCCGCACCGGTGCCTGGAACGGACCCGTGCACGGCAACGCGGCATCGGTCGCTGCATCGCGCGCATCTCCGCCGTCGAGCTTCGACGTCGTATCGAAGCCGATCCGCCCGCACGCGGCGAGCAGTACCAGGACGGGAGCCCACGAACGGATGCCCGATCATCGCACGGAGATCGCTACAGCGCTTCGAGGTCGAGCGAGCGCACCAGCTCGGGGACGAACGACCGCCGCTGGAGGGACGCACGCTCCAGCTCCTCGTTCGCCCTCTCGAGGAACTGCAGCATCATCGCGTTGCGCACCTTCCCGCCGACCTCCATCGGGTTGATGGTGTAGGTCGGCGGCGGTTTCGGCGCCTTCGCCTGCTTCACCGGCGCGACCGCTTTCGGCGCCCGGCAGTCCTGTTCCTTCACGGGATCACAGGACTTCTGCGCCGAGGCCACGCTCCCGCTCGCGAACAACACCGCGATCACCAGCATCCCTGCGCGCATCTCGTAAGTGTAGGCGACGTCACCATCGCCTGCTTAACAATCCGACGGACCAGTCGATACAGGGAGCATGGTCGCCCCGGCCCCTGCGCATAACCCGAAGTTAGATCTGGAAGTCCTGCTAACGACGCGGTTGGAGGCAGACCGGCTGCGCCTACCTCCCTACCCCGCGATCGCGCTCAAGCTCCAGCAGATCGCATCGAGCGGTCGCAACAGCACGCGCGACGTCTGCGCCACCGTCACCGCCGACGCAGCCCTGGTCGCCGCCGTGCTGCGCCGTGCAAACGCCGCCGCCTCGGGAGCGGCGACCGTCATCACCTCCCTCGAGGCCGCCGTCAACCGGATCGGCGTCGAGGACCTGCTTCGCCTCGCGCTCGCGCAGAGCGTGGGTGTCACCGCGAGCACCACCGGGCCGCTCGCGTCGCTTCGCCGCGAGACGTGGCGCACCTCGCTGCTCGCCGCGCGCATCGCCCTCGAGCTCGCCGAGCGCCGTGGCATCAACCAGGACGTGGCCTTCGTCGCCGGTCTGCTCCACGACTTCGGCGCGATCACCGTGCTCGTCGGCCTCGAGGATCTCAAGGTCGAGCTCCCGGTGCTGCCGGCCGAGACCTGGAAGATCCTCGTCGATCGGCTGCACGTGAAGTTCGGTACCGTGATCGCCAAGCGCTGGAACCTTCCGGCGCCGATCGTGGACGCGATCCAGCATCACCACCATCTCGCGGGCTATCAGGGCCCGCACCGTGCACTCGTCGAGCTGGTGGCCACCGTCGATCACATCAACGCGATCTTCGACCGCGCGCCTACCACGAGCATCGCCGCCCTCCTCGAGGTGCCCAACCTGTCGCAGGACGAGCGCTACCGCGTGGGCGCGATGATCCCCCAGATCTCCGAGTACATGGCCGCGTTCGAGGCCACATCCTCGCCGGCGAAGGAGGCCAAGGCGAAGACCGCCGTCGCGAAGCCGGCGCCCGGCCTCGACGATGGCTGGCCCGTGGAGTTCGTGGTCACGGCGAAGCACGACGTCTATCAGGCGTGCGCGCTGTCTCCGAACGCCGTCGCGTTCCGCGGAACCGTGGCGCTGATGCCGAACTGGCTCGCGCAGATGACACTCGGAACGGATCCATCGCTCTCGATGCTCGCGAACGTCAAGACCTGCGAGCCGCAGCCAGATGGCACCTATCTGATGACCGCCCAGCCGTTCGGCATCGACGGCAAGGACAAGCAGATCTGGTTCCACCTGGTCCAGCGCACGCGCCCCACGTCATAGCGCGGCGACCACGCTCTTCAGCGTACCCGAGGGATCCTCGGTGATCGTGTTGTGGTGCGAGACCACCACGCGGCGCAGTCCCGGAAGCTCCGCGAGCTTCTCCACGTGCGCGCGAAACGCCGGCTTGTCGGCGACGACGAACAGCTTCGCGATCCGCGACACGCGCGGCCCGCCCGACGAGCCCGTCACGCGGCGAAGGACAAAGCCGGTGAACCCCGGCAGGTGCGGCATGTTGAACACCGCGTCGTTGAACACGAGGCTGGTGTCGGCGCCCGAGCGCACGATCATCACGCCCTCGCGCTGCTTCGTGCCGTCGAGAAGCTCGAGATCGAGCACACCATCGGCCGGTAGATCCGCGTAGCTGCCGTGGACCTTCACGACCTGCTCGACCTTCGCCTTCGCGCCCGGCGGGCACAGCACCTTCGCATCCGGGTAGCGATCGGCGAACACCTTCGCGTCCAGACGGTGGAAGCCGTTCGGCACCACGATCGCGCCGACCGCGCCCCACGCCTCGATCTCCGCCATCTCGGCCGCTCCGAGCGCGATGCCGTTGTGGACCACGAGCGAGCCATCGGCGCGCTTGCCGATCGTCATCACCCGCTTCATCGCCATCCCGGGCAGGTTGGCCTCGACGCGCCAGAGATGGTCGCTGAGCTTCTCGATCGGTCCGTGCGGATGGACCGTCCACGTGGTGTTCGCCTTCGCCATGGCGCTCAGGCTAGCTCAGGGACCGCCGTACCCCATGCCGCCATATGTCGCACCGCCGTAGCCGACACCGCCGTATGCATCGAGCGCGACCATCCGGCCGCCCGTACCCTCCATGCCGTCGAGTCGGAACTTGTGGCGAAGGCCCGAGTAGAGCCGGACGTCGAGTCGATCGGGCCCGACGAGCGTGAGCTCCTCCGGAGAGCTCGACACGGGCAGCTTCTGCAGCACGCTCCCCGTGGAGCGCTCGACGAGGAACACCGCGTCGGGCTCCGACGTGAAGCCATACCCCGCGACGATGTAGCAGCCCCGGAGCCGGAACCGCCCGTTCGAGGTCAGCGGCGCGGTGCGCCACAGCACCCTGTGCGTGATCGGATCCACCGCGACGAGCGACGAGCACGTCCCGTTCGCGCCGCTCGAGTAGCTCTGGCAAGCCTCGTTGAAGTACACGACGCCGTCGGCGAGTCGGATGTCTTGCACCTCCAGATGATCGCCCCGCGACATCACCTCGTTGAGCGCGAGCTCCCACTTCATCGCCCCGCGCTTGTCGTAGAACCGCGCCACGTACGCGCAGTTCGTTGCTCCCGAGAGCGTGCAGCTCGAGAGGTTGTACGGATCGCGATAGAACGCGAGCCGGCCACCGTCGGCCTGGTCGAGGAGGAACAGCTCGAGCGTGCCGATCTTCGGCGGGATGTAGTCGGGCACTGGCGCTCCCGCCCACGTGCGCCCGTCCGCACCGGAGAGCACGCCGTTGATCTGCGAGCGCAGGCGACCGCCGGGGAACGCGTCGCCGGGCGCCGCCGCGAGGTCATCGTGGCTACCGCAGCGAGAGGCGGTCCCGGCGATCATCGTCGTGTTGTCGATCGGAGCGGTCGAATCTCGATAGCAGCCGGCCAGCGCCAGCACGGCGAGCGTGCGTGTCCACATGCCGGTTCACACTACCACCGGTGCACCGCGTACCCCGATCGTGGCGATCAGGGCCCGCGCGAACACGTCGGGGCCAAGGTAGGTGTCGGGGTGCTGCGAAAACCCCGCCCCTTATGGGGCGAAACGGGTCCGTCGGCAGCGCAGCGGGCAAGAGTACCGGTACGCTCCCCCCAATGGCCACAGACGCGCTCCTCGACGCCGGCGACGAGGTCTGGTCGTACGACCCGAAGAACCAGCTCCAGATCTCGAGCGGTGGGAAGGCGGCGAAGGCAACGAAGACGCACGGCATCACCGGCGGTGTCGAAGCGCGACACACGCTGTATCGCCTCGAAGATAGCCTCTACGTCGACGTCGAGGTTCGCGGTCCCGAGGCGGCGCTTCGCCGCGGCGTGCTCAACGGTCGCGACCTCACCACCGTGATCCCCGCCGCCGACGTGGGCACCACGCTCGCGCACTACCGCAAGCTCGGGTTCCGCGACGGCACGCCGTGGCATGCCACGAAGACGCGGGTCACGGTGCGCGACTACCGCAAGGGCACCGCGCAGTGGACGATCCACGTCGACGGCACGTTCGCGTTCGAGAACTGGAAGACGCCCACGAAGGCCGCCTCGCGCGACGCCGCGATCGCACTCGCCGAGAAGAAGATCTCCCTCAAGGAGCGCGCCGGATACACGCTGCGCCTGATCGAGCTCAAGGACGCCGAGCACGCGAACCCCGAGCCGAAGCTCCCGAAGTCCGCCCCGTCCAAGCCGCTGTTCGGCAAGCGCCCCGCGTTCCCGAAGCCCGCGACCGCGCACGGCTCCGTCGACAGTGCGATCGCCATGCTCCGTGATCTGCACCTGCGCCTCGATCGCTTCCACGTCATCGCCGAGTGCATCGATCCGAGCTCGGCGAACGACCGGGCACGCCTCGAGGCCGTGGAGGCGAACGCCGCCTTCTTCCTGCAGCACCACGCCGCACGGATGGGGCGCTGGAAGACCGCGAAGCCGAACACGCCGCGCCTGGGCGAATCGAGCTGGAGCTACTTCCTCCGCACGTACGGCTCGATCACCTGGATCCTCGACACGCACGTCGATCGCGGCCTCGACATGTTCTATTGCGGCAACGTCACCGGCGGCGGCTGGAGCTGCCTCGAGATCGCCGAGAACATCTACGACATCGACGGCCTCTCGGATGCGGTCGGCAACCCCGGTCTGGAGGTGCTCGACGTGTTCCACGGCGGCTGGCACGACGGGAAGTCGTTCGCGTTCGATACGCGCACGCGCGGCCGCACCGGCGATGCGGCGATCATCCCGTTCGGCGAGGATCTCTCCGAGCTCCCGCCGGCACCGCGCGCGAACACGGTCAAGCCGTTCGGCGACTGGCTGCTCGGGCGCGTTCTGACTCAGACGAAGATCGTCGAGAAGAACATCCGCGAGCTGTCGTAGTTACTTGCGGCGCACGCCCGTGATCACCACGAGCGTCTGCGGCGCATCCTTCGAGAACGGACCCATCTCGCCGGTCTTCACGGCCTTGATCTTGTCGACGGCGTCCATGCCGTCGATCACCTTGCCGAACACCGTGTAGCCCCAGCCCGGGCCGCTCTTGGCCTGGTGGTCGAGGAACGCGTTGTCGGTGACGTTGACGAAGAACTGCGAGGTCGCCGAGTGCGGATCGTTCGTACGCGCCATCGCGACGGTGCCGCGGGTGTTCTTGAGGCCGTTATCCGCCTCGTTCTGGATCGGCGCCTGGACCGTCTTCTTCTCGAGCTTCTGATCGAAGCCGCCGCCCTGGATCATGAACGTCGGGATCACGCGATGGAACACGGTTCCGTCGTAGTGCTTCGCGTCGACGTAGCGCAGGAAGTTCTCGACCGACTTCGGTGCCTTCGCCGGATCGAGCTGGATGGTGAAGGTGCCGTGATTGGTCGTTACCTCGACTACTGGATCTGCCATCAGACGAGACTACTCGATCACGTAGACGTTCTCGATGAGCGTCCCGCCGCTGAATGAGACGCCTAGATCATCGCCCTGGGAGTCCGCCGCTTCGCCGAGCGCGGCCTCGAACGTGCGGCTCGGCACGGGAATGTTGATGATGTAGTCGTCGACCGTGCGAGGCGGTGGCACCGGCTGCGAGAGGTCCATGGGCAGGGCCACCGACGTCGGATCGAACGAGCTGACGAGCACGTTGTCGCGCTCGAACGTGTGGTCGTCGTAGTAGAACGTCACGAGCACGTAGCCCGTGGCGAGGTTCGTGAGCTGGTAGAACCCGTGCTCGTCGGTGAGCGCGGTCTGCGAACCTTCGAGTTGCGATCCGGTGACCACCACCGTGACGCCCGGCACCTCTTCCCCGGTGCGCGCGTCGGTGACCGTGCCCGAGATCGAGTTGTGATCGGCGACGTGGAGCTGCGCGCGCGCGATCACCGCGCCGAGATCCTCGCCCGTGCCATCCGCCGGCGCCTCGTCCTCCGGCTCGGCCTCCTCGACGACCTCCTCGGGTCCCGAGGCGGCGTCGGGCCGCTCCGGAGCCATCACGACCTCGATCACCGGCGGAGCGGCGACCACCACCTGCGGCCGCGTCGGCTCGGCCGTCGCCTCGGGCAGGGCGACGATGCCGCGTGCGACCCAGCCGCACGCCCCGGCGATTCCAGCGAGGACCAGCATTCGCACCTGCATCTTCCGAGGGTTACGCGGACGCGGGCGCGAGGCCATGGAACCCTGACAACAGCGCGTGGCCCCTGTCGACCACGCGTCGCGTCGCATGTCTCAGCGGTGCTACTGCGTGACGATGCGGCGGACGGATCCACCGTGCAGCACGACGTAGAGCTGCCCGAGACCGTCGCCGTGGATCGCCGTGATGTTGCCGAGCGATCCGGCGACCACCTGCGCATCGCCGACCGCCGCGGTGCCGTTCCAGGTGAACGACCACAGCTGGCCGGTCGCGTACTCGCCGTAGAAGTACCTGCCGTCGAGGTTCGGATAGCACGTGCCGCGATAGACCGAGCCGCCGATGATCGAGGTCCAGTTGACGGTGCCGCCGCGCACCACGACCGGCTCGGTTCGACCTGCCGTCATGCAGCCCGTCGTCGGCCTGAAGCAGCGATTCGCCTCGCGATCCGGCCAGCCCCAGTTGATGCCCGGCGCGTTCGCCTCGACGTCGATCTCCTCGAGGTTCGGCGGGTTTGGTCCCTGCCCGACATCGCCGATGTAGACGTTGTTCGTCGTCTTGTCGATCGAGAACCGGAACGGGTTACGCAGCCCCTTGTTCCACACCTCGGGGCGCGGATCGGTGGGGCCATCGGCCGAGGTCGCGAACGGATTCGTCGGCGGAATTCCGTACTGCTTGCCGCCCGTGCGCGTGTCGACATCGATGCGCAGCAGCTTGCCGAACAGCACGGCATCGTTCTGCGCGCGGTTCTGCGGATCGCCGCCGCTGCCGCCGTCGCCGATCGACATGTAGAGGAAGCCATCGCTGCCGAACTCGAGCATGCCGCCGTTGTGGTTCGAGTACGGATCCGGGAATCGGAGCAGCTCGCGGCGCGACGCGGGATCGGCGACATCGCTGCCGGCGGGCATGTGGTACTCGACGAACACGTGGTCGCCGTTCGCGCCGGTCTGCGCGAGATAGAACAGGCCGTTCTCGAGCCACTTCGGATGGAACGCGATGCCGAGCAGGCCCTGCTCGCCGCCGGCCGTGACGAGGTCCCCGAGAGCGAGTGCCGGGGTCGGCAGCAGCGCGTCGTCCTTGACCACGCGCACGCGACCGCCCTGCTCGATGATGAACTGGCGGCGATCGCCGGGTGCGCCCGTGATCATCAGCGGCTGGGTGAGCCCGGTGACGAACGGAACGGTGGCGATCGTCGATCCGGTGTTCGGTGTGCACGTGGGCACGTACGCATCAGGCACGTAGGCATCGAGACCCGCATCGCTCGCGGCCTCTACCGGAGGATCGCCACCATCCTGGTTTGCATTGGAGCCCTTGCACGCGCCAAAGGCGAGCACGGCGGCGGCGCAGCGAAGCGAGGTGCGGGGGCTCATTGGAGCGAGCCTACCCCCGTTGGTCCGCCGGCTGGGCGGGTTATTCCGTGACGCGCACGAAGTCCGCCCAGATCGGGAAGTGATCCGAGCGGCCGGCGGAGACGATCGTCGATGCGGTCGCGACGAGGCGCGCATCGTGGAGCATGTGGTCGAGCTGAAATGTCAGCGTGATGCCCTTCAGCGGCCAGTGCCAGGTCGGCGTGTTGCCGTGCTGCGTGGCGATGGCATCGACGAAGCCGCGCTTCCCGAGCGCCTGCACCGCGAGGCCATCCGCCTCCTCGTTGAAGTCGCCCACCACGAGCGTGGGTAGCGAGGGCACGAGCGATGCCGCGTGCGCCTCGATCTCCTGCAACCGCGACTCGCGCGTGGAGAAGTAGCCCACGACCCAGCTCCCGCCATCGCTCATCGGCGGGCGCAGGTGAACGTTCAGCACCTGGATCCGTCCGACGTTGCTATCGATCTCCACGCGCCACGCGAAGAACGGTCCGCCGGCGGGCGGCAACTCCTCGAGCGCGACGATCGGGAACTTCGACATCACGCCCATCCCGCCGGCGGGCCACTCGGCGGGAGGCGTGAACCGGCGGTACGGATAACGCGCCTTCAGCCCACGCGTCAGCGCGCTCTCCCACGCCGGGTTGGTCTCCTGCAGGAACACGACGTCGGCGGCAGCATCGGCGACCGCCGTCACGCCGGCGCGATCACCGGCGAGCCCGAAGTTCACGTTGTAGCTCATCACCCGGAGCACACCCGGTCGCTCCGGCGCGGCGACCGCCTTCGGGTCACCGTGGCAGGCGGCCAGAACGCATCCGAGAACGAGCATCCGCATCGTAGGTTGGACACCCACCGGCGTCGAGGGTTGCTCGCGACGTATGATGTCGGCGATGCGGTGGATCATCGGCGTGGCGCTCGCCTCCGGCTGCTGGGCCGCTGCTCCCGCGCCCACGCCGATCGCGAACACCACGCCATCTGCCAAGCCGCGGCCGCAGCTCGAGCACTGGATTGGCGTCGGTCGCCAGTACGACGACGATTCGCGCTGGGACATCGACATGGTCATCGATCCTTCCGCGCGGATCGGCGGTCGGCTCGGAACGGTCAGCTATCCGACGATGGGCTGCCGCGCCGAGCTCACGCGCGAGCCCGATCGCGGTGGTGACGTGATCGCCGTCGAGCACATCGTCGACGATCCCAAGGAGCGCTGCGTCGACAGCGGCGAGATCTCGATCCCGCGCGAGCGGGGCATGTCGCTTCACTGGCGCTGGCGGTATCCCGAGAGCGGCGAGGAGGGTGCGGAGGCGGAGCTGACGCGCGTGATCCCCGAGGGACCGCACACGCCCCGGCACCACTAGAGGCCACGGTCTCGGTGCCTGGTGCTCGAGGTGCGGGAGCACGCCTCACAAGTTGCTGCTGGAGCTCATCACGCGCGCGGACCGTCCTTCATCCGCGCGTACGCGGCCGGCACGCCGAGGGTGTGGCGTGCGAACGCGATCGCCTCGCGTTCGTACGATGCCGCGATCGACTCCGCCCGCGGCACGCCGACCATCCGGCGCAGCGTGGGCTTGGCCGCGATCACGTAGTGCAGCCCACCGACGACGTGGAGCACGGCGGTCTCCGGCGTGCGGACCTCGAGCACGCCCGCGCGCTGGCCCGACGTGACCATCGCCGCCGCGCGCTCGAGGAACGGCGCGAGCGGCACCTTCGAGGCGCGCGCGACGCGACCGGGGTTATCGAGCAGCTCGCGCAGCATGAGGCGCACGCGCGAGGGATTCTTCTGCGACCAGCGCACCAGCGCGATCGCGAGCGCATCGACCGGCGCGACGAATCGCTCGACCAGATCGCCCTTGATCCGCGCCGGCCCGATCGCGACATCGAGCTCGTGCAGCAACTCCGAGGCGATGCTCTCGAGCACCTGCTTGTAGAGCAGCTCCTTCTTCGCGAAGTGATAGATCGTGCTCGCGAGCGGCAGGCCCGCCGCCGCCGCGATGTCGCGCATGCGCGTGCCGTGAAAGCCGTGCTCCGCGAGCAGCGCCTCCGCGACCATCAGGATGCGATCCCGCGTGCTCTTGCCCTTCGGCGTGTGACTGCGCTCGGTCTCGGCGTTCATGCGGCGTCCTCCAGAAACCGTACATCTGTACCGTTTTTAGATCCGGAGCCGCAAGCACGAAGTTTCGCGAGTCCACGCCCCTACTTGGCGGTCGGCTCGATGCGATCGCAGCCGCGATTGCGGAGCTTCACGCCACCGGGGGCGAGCTCGACGGCGGCTCGCGCCTCGACCTCGGGCTGCGACAGCACGAGCAGCACCTTGCCTGTCTTCACGTCGAGAACGATGTCGTCGCGCTCGGGCGTGCCGCCGAAGCACGCGGTCCCCGCATCTTCTTCCTTCGCCCCTTCCTTGTTGCTGCACTCGAATACATCACCGTCGTCGTCTCCGGGCTTCTTGCACATGAACGTGTACCCGCCGTCTCCGAGCTCGGTTCCGGAGATCAGCACGCGCGTCGCATCCTGGGTGACCACCTCGAGCTCCGCCGTTCCCGGGCAGCGTCCGCCCTGCGCCTCGGCGAGTGGGATCGCGCGCAGACCGGTGCCGGTCTTGACGATGTAGTAGGGGACCTTCCACGTGAAGTCGTGGGGGCTGAACAGCCCGGGCAGCGTCGGCTCGGTCCGCTCGCCGTTGAACAGCTCGAACGCCGCTTCCTTCGTGGTGATCGCGTCGGCGTCGTCGAAGCCCGTCGCCTTGGCGAGTGCGATCCAATCGGCGCCCTCGATCGGCTTGTGATCCATCAGGTCGACCTCGTGACCGACCGACACCGGGCACGTCGACTTGCCCGCGAGCTTCGCCTTCGCCGCCGCGGTCGGCCGCAGCGCGTTCGCAACCACGAATGCCGCCGTCGCGTTGATCTCGTTGCCGCGCTTCTCGTCGATCAGGCCGCGATTGAACCAGATCGAGGACAGCAGCTTCGTATCCTTGGTCCCACCCGCGGCGCGATCGAGATCGCGCGACGCCCCGTCGAGATCTGTGCCGTCGAGCAGCCGCGCGAAGCCGCGCTCGCCGAACGCGCGTGCATCGCCCGGCTTCGCCGCGAGTGCCTGATCGAAGCCCGCGATCGCAGCGCTCCACTGCCTGGCATCCGTCGCCTTGCGGCCCGTGCGCATGCCCGCGCGATACGCCGCGCGCGCCTTCGGATCCTCCGCCAGCGCCGCGGGCGTTGGCGCCTTCGGAGCGGGCGCCTTCACCACCGCCGATCCGGAACCGGAACCGGCTGCGGCTGGCGGTGCTGCCTTCTCCGAGGTTCCCTTGCAGCCGACGACGACAGCGACGAGCCCGACCACGATGCGCGCGTTCATGCGGCGCTATTCAACCACGCCGCCGCTGGGGTAGGGTCGCGCGATGGAGGAGGGAGTGACGACGGAGCCGGCACCGGTGACCTTGCCGCCGCGGTTCGCCGACGACCAGCAGGAGCGTGACTTTCTCGCCGCGAGCGAGTTGTTCATCAATCCGCCGCGCGTCCAGGAGAAGTCGCGGCTGCTGCTGACCTCCCTCGTGATGTTCGTCGCGGTCTCGATGATCCGCGGCGGCTCCTCGGTCGTCGAGCTCGTCACGCTCGTCGGCGTGCTGATGGTGCACGAGCTCGGTCACGCACTCGGCATGCTCCTGTTCGGCTACTCCGACGTCCGCATCTTCTTCATCCCGCTGTTCGGCGCCGCGGCCGCTGGTCGCAAGCGCGGTGTGGCGCGCTGGAAGGAGGGTCTGGTCCTCCTGATGGGCCCGATGCCCGGCCTCGTCGCCGGCACGATCCTGCTCCTCACCGGTGCCGATGGCCTGCTCCGCACCGTCGCGCTGCAGCTCGTGGCGATCAACGCGTTCAACCTGCTGCCGCTCGCTCCGCTCGACGGTGGCCAGCTGTTCCAGCTCCTCCTGTTCTCGCGCCATCGCCACACCGAGATCGGCTTCCAGGTCATCGCGGCGCTCGCCCTCGCGGCGGGCGGCGCGTATCTGAAGCTCTGGGTCCTCGCGATCATCGGCGTGTTCATCCTGATTCGCATCCCGCTCCGCAAGAGCGTTCTCGCCGCGGGCGACAAGCTGCGCATGGCCAATCTCCCGCGCGATCCGCTGAACCTCGACGAGGCACAGCGCCGCTCGCTGTTCTCCTCCGTGTGGGACGTGATGCCGGCGCAGTGGCGCGGCAAGCCCGCGGTCGAGGCCGCGCAGATGGATCAGGTGCTCGACGTCGCGACGCGCCAGCCCACCGGCATCGGGGTGTCGCTCGGCCTGTTCGTCGGCTGGGCCGCCGGCATCGGCATCACGGTGCTCGCCGTGATCGCGTTCCGCGCCGGTCCGCCGGCGAACTGGCAGCGCTACGAGGACAAGGCGCACCAGTTCTCGATCGAGCTCCCTGCAGAACCGACAGAGAGCACCACCAAGGTCGCCGGTCAGGGCCTGTTCAGCGCCATGCTCGGCCGCAACGAGTTCGGCATCACCTGGGTGCGCGTCACCGATGGCCCGTGGCGCGAGAATCTACGCGAGGCGTTCAGCCACAAGCAGGGCACGCTGATCGAGGAGTACCCGATGCCCGACGGTGACTCCGCACTGATCACGGAGATCGCCGGCAAGCGCAGCTACGTGCTGATCCGCGGCGAGACACCGGTAGCGTTCGTGGTGATCGCCGCCGGCCGCGACGCCGACGCGGAACGCGTGATCCACTCGTTCCGCCTGCTACCGCATCAGTAGGTGCAGACGAACTTCGTCGCGGCAGGCGTTCCGAATCGCGTCGCCGGCGTGCACTTCATATCGCTCGGGCACTCGGCCGCGTTCGAGCTCGGCGTGCACTGGCGCAGGCAGCTGCCGCCCGGAGCGAGCGACGGCATGGTCGCGCAGAACGTATCCGCGTAGCCGGGCTGGTCGGCGCAGAACTGGTTGCACGCCATCGAGCACACGCCCAGGTGGCCGTTGCCCGCGCCGACGCACGCCGTGCCGGTCTTGCAGTCCGCGTTCGCCAGGCACTTGTCTCCGACCCAACCGAGCGCCGATGGCATGCACACGCTCGCGGTGGCGGTCGGCTGATTCGGTCGCGCCAAGGTCTTCGGCTGGAAGTAGCCATACGGCCGGCACTGGTAGTTCTCGGCGACGGCCTTCGCGACGCACATGCCCTGCACGGGACCATGGTTTACCTGCGGCTCGGCGACGCAGAACGTCGACGGATAGCCCGGGCGATCCGCGCACGTCGTCGTGCACTTCGCGCTGCAGAAGCCCTTCTGCGTGTACTGGTTCACGGCGCAGTAGCCGCCCGTGTAGTTGCAGTCCGTGCTCGCCGTGCACTCCGAGCCGATCCACTTCTGCGCGAGGTCGATCTTGACCCGCTCGACGGTGCGCTCGGGCTCGCGCTGCACGTGCACCGGCACCTTCGCGACGCCCTTGATGCGCGCGTAGACCTCGAGCACGTCGGCGGCCTCCATGCGGAAGCAGCCGTGCGAGACGTAGCCGCGGCGCAGGTTGCCGCCGTTCGGCGCGCGGTAGTTGTCGATCGGTCCGTGGATCGCGTACGCGCCCGACCAGCTCATGAACGGGAGGCCGGCGAACACCGGCGTCTTCTCACCGGTGGCCGGATCGGTCCACCACGTCTTACACGGCTGGATGCTCGCCGGCGTGATCTGGAAGTCCTGCTTCCCGTACGCCGCGATCGGGTAGTAGGACAGCGACTCGCCGAACTCGCCGCTCGTCGGGTCCGTCTCGATCTTGCCTGGGCCGACGGGGAACACCTTGTCGTAGCCGTCGCCGGTGAGGTGAAGGCTCAGGCCGTCGATCGACAGCGTGATCTTCGGATTCGTCAGCACGGGCAGATTGGGCACCGGTTTGCACGTCAAGGCCGCACCCCAGTTGCCATCTGCTTTCATGTCGCTGGCCGACACGTCGCCGAGTGGCAGCTCGCTGCCATCCTCGTCGGAGATCGCGGAGTCATCGCCCGTGCAGGCGGCCAACGCAGTGACGAGATACAGGGCGCTGAAGTGCTTCATCGAATATCTGCCCGCCGCGATGTGCAGGAAGCGATCCTCGTCGAGACGCGCTTAACCTCGCGAACGATCACGTGGCGACTCGAGTAGCCACGTGCGGCCACGAAACCCGAGTAGCCGCTCAGTTCGGGTTGTTGACGTCGGTGTCGACGTAGTTCTGCGCGACGGTGCCGACCGGGAAGCCGTCGCACTCGCACAGGAACACGTAGTTCGCGCCGGCGCCGTTGCCATCGCGCAGGTACGGGTTCGTGCCAGTGGACTCGAGATCGAGGAACGCGAGGTTCTGCTGGTGATCCTCGGCCGACGCCACCCCGCCCACCGCGCCGTCATCGGGCTGCTGGACGCCCGCGTACGAGCCCCACAGCTGCGGATCGAGCACCCGATCCCGGAAGTCGACCCAGCCACCACCGACGGTGGTCGCGGCCGGGCTCTGCACGGCGCCGACGCCGAACGCCTTGTACACGGGGTTCTGCGCCACGAGGTACGCGCGCACCGCGACCGCCTCGGCGAGGCTATCGAGCACGGCCGCGTGCGTCCGCTTGTCGAGGGTGTCGGCCTCGCAGCTCGCCTCGTGCTGCCAGTACGATCCGAGCGTGTAGATCGGGCGGTACCTCGTCAGCGACGCGCCGATCTGGATGTAGCTCACCGGGCAGGTCAGCGGCGTGATCCCCGCATCGATCATCGCGTCGGCCATCGCGTCGATCGCCGCATCGGGCTCGGCCTTGGCATCGATCGGTCGTGCATCCGTCCGCGCGTCGTCGGGCTCGACGCCGCCGCCGTTCGGAACCGAAAACGAACACCCGCCCAGAACCACGAGTGCAGCGCGCCACGACATCCGCCGTCATATACTCGGTTTCATGTCACGTGTCGTGCTCGCGTTGCTGCTCCTCGGGATCGCGCGCCCTGCCCTCGCCGATGATCCGATCGGTCGCCGGCCGACTCCGTTCGATCGCGGCCAGCTCTGGATCGGCGTCGGTGGTGGCACGCAGACGCAGTTCGGCCATCGCTACTACGCCGTCGGTGCATCCGTCGGCTACTTCGTCGTCGATGGCCTCGAGATCGCGCTCGGCGGCGTCGAACAGTTCGGCTCCGGGCCCAACATCGCGCAGCTCTCGCCCGCCGTGCGGTATGTGGTCCAACCACTCGTTGGAGTGTGGCCCGTGGTCCCGTACGTGGGCGCGTTCTACAATCACTGGTTCGTCAGCGACTCGATCAACGACGTCGATACCCTCGGCGCACGCGCAGGCCTGCTCTACGTCTCGGGAAAATTCGTCGTCGGTCTCGGCGTGGCGTACGAACAACTCGTCTCCGAGTGCACGACCAACTGCTCGGCGGTCTATCCGGACATCACGCTCGCCTTCTCACTCTGAAGCGAGTTCGGTCACAGTTCTGTTAAGCCATTTTTTGGTTCTCGTCGTCGGCGGGCCGCGTGTGGTACTGCGCGCCCCTATGAAGATGAGAACGGTCGCCTTACTCGGTGCTTCGCTCCTCGTCACGCTCGCAACGGCGTGCGGCGACGACGGCGGAAATAACAATGGCTCTTGCGGTGACGGTCACACGACCGGATCCGAACAGTGCGACGACGGCAACACCACCAGTGGTGATGGCTGCTCGGCGACCTGCAAGAACGAGACATCGGGCCCGGTCTGCGGCGACAGCAATGTCGACGTCGCGACCGAGCAGTGCGACGACGGCAACACGACGAGCGGCGATGGCTGCTCGGCGACTTGCCAGAACGAAGGCAGCGCGATGTGCGGCAACGGCGCCATCAACGGCACCGAGGCCTGCGACGACGGCAACATGACGAACAGCGATGGCTGCTCGTCGACCTGCACCGTCGAGACTGGGTACACCTGCACCGGCACGCCGTCGGTGTGCACGATGACGCAGACCGCGAACGGCACCTGCGCCGCGCCGTTCAACGTCACCTTCACCGGCACCACCGACCTCACCGCCACGCTCACCGGTGACACCACCACCGGTACGAGCCAGGTTGCGATGGCGACCTGTGACGGCTTCCCCGACGAGGGCGATGGAAACGACAAGATCTACAAGTTCACCACCACCGACGTGCGCGACGTGAAGATCGAGATCACCGACAACACGATGTCGGGCACGATCGTCCGCCTCTTGCGTGCACCGTGTGACGTCACCATGGAGGTCCCCGAGTACACCGGCGCGGATGGCTGCGCCGACTTCGAGGGCTCGGGCTTTCTCGGCATCGTCAACCTCCCGGCCGGTACCTACTACCTCGTCGTCGACACCTACGCCGCCGGCCAGGAAGGCCCGTACGAGGTCGCGATCACGGCGACGCTGCCGGGCTGCGGCAATGGTGTCGTCAACCCCGCCTTCGAGTTCTGCGAAGACGGCAACACGGCGAGCGGCGACGGTTGTAACTCGAACTGCGAAGTCGAGATGGACTACAACTGCATCATCCCCGCAACCGGCGCCACCTCGGTCTGCCACCTCAAGGGCTGCGGCGACGGCGTGATCGACACGGCCGCGGCGACCCCGGAGCAGTGCGACGATCTCAACACCACGTCGGGCGATCGCTGCTCGGCGACCTGCCAGCTCGAGTTCGACACCGCCGAGGTCGAGCCGAACGACACCGTCCCGCAGGTGCTCACCCCGGGTGACCACATCATCAAGGGCGTGATGACGTCAGGTACCGACATCGACCTTTACTCGTTCACCCTCGCCACGCCGAACACGGTGACCATCGAGACCTACAACCGCATCGACGGCACCACCCTCAACTACGACGGCGTTGGCAACAACAAGCTCGACTGCCTGTCGTCCGACTCGGTGATCTCCCTCTTCGCGGCCGGCGCTGACGTCACGATGGAAACGATGGCTCTCGCGCGGGATGACGAGGATGGCGATGGCACCTGCTCGTACCTCGGCGCGGCCGACAGCACCGACAACGCGATCGAGACGGGCGCAGATCCGAACCAGCTCGTCAACCTGCCTGCCGGTACGTACACGCTGCGCATCAAGAACTTCTCGAACACGACCATGACGCCGGCGAACTACCTCATCGACCTCAAGATTGGCGCGACCGTGATGACGGCGGTCCCGCCCGTCGCGGGCGACCTCGTGATCAACGAAGTAATGACAGCGGATAACCTCGCCGACACCAACTGCGACACCCTGACGAACATGAGCAACGACGAGTTCGTCGAGCTCGTGAACGTCTCGAACAAGCTCCTCGACCTCACCGGCATCACGATCCGCGACAACATGCCGACGGCGGGCGTTATTCGCTTTACGTTCGGCGCCGTGGGCAACCTCGGCACCGGCACGCTCACGCTTGCCCCGGGCAAGGCCGTGACCGTGTGGGCCGGCGGCACGCCGATGTGCGCGGGCGTGACGAACTGGTTCACTCCGGCCGTCGCCGCGCAGGGCACCCTCGGCCTCAACGACGCGGCTGAGCTCGTCACCGTGATGTCGGCCGATGCGACTCCGGTGCAGCTCGCCGCGGCGACGTTCGGTCAGGCGACCCTGCAGGTCTCGTTCAACCTGTCCCCCGACGTGACGGGCACGACATACGCGCTGCACAACGCGGTGACCGGCGCGGTCGGCAACTTCTCGCCCGGCAAGAAGGCCGACGGTACGGCGTTCTGATCGAACGTCTCCTGGCCGGCTAGCCTCGTAGCTGGTGGCCGGGGGATTGCCCCTCGGCGCGATCACTCACTCGAGAGCGATCGCAACGAGCACGGCAGATTGGCCTGCGTCCCGACGGACTCACCCCGTCGGGACGTTCTTCGTTTCGGCTGGCCGCGGTCTTGCTGAAGAGCTGGACATGACCAGCAGCCAGTCGACCACGATCACGACCCTCGGCCTCGACGAGCTCGGCACCGTCACCGGCGGCACCGGCGCGCCGGCAAAGGGCCAGGCCGAGCTTCGCCAGCTCGCCGCGCAGTACTGCCCGGCGACCTACGCCAAGTTCCAGGGCGCGGCGCAGATCACGCGGCCGATGGGCGAGCGGTGCCTCGACGAGGCTGGCCTCGGGATGTTCAAGGGCCGGCTCGACCAGTACTTCCCGAAGAAGTAGTAGCTGGCCACTCGAGTAGCCACCGGGGACCAACCTCCCGGATCGACGGACCCTCACTCTGGCGCTGCCGTTGCACCACACCCCGGCGTGACCACTCCAACGGCCAGAACCTCTGTCCTCGCGCTCCTGGTGCTCGGGGCATGCGGCACGGATGCTCCCGCAACTCCCGAGGTCGTCGTCGCGGACGCGGCCGTGGGAACCAACGTCGCGACGGTCGTGGGTGCCAGCGCAGACGCGCTGTACTGGTCCGTGTCGCAGCCGAACACCACGAAGCTCGTGTTCGGCAGCTCGGTCGACGAAGGAACCGCGACGCAGCTGGGCGTATCGGCCGGCCCCGTCGCGTACGTCAACGATCACATCGTGCTCGCCACGAGCAAGGCCGTTCTGCGCACGGGCCTCGCGACGCCGGAGGCCGGCATCACGCCGATCACCGCGGGCGCTGTCGGCGAGAGTCCCGATGGCTCGCTCGTCTGGTTCGCTGACGGACAGATCCAGTGGGGCGCGAAGGCGATGGAGGGCTCCACGATGACCCGGCTCTCGCGCGCGAACGCGATCCGCACCAGCGCGAACCACACCTACGTCGCGGGGACGATCGGCACGTCGACCGACTGGCGACTGCTGCGTCTCGACCGTGGCTCCGATCGGCCGCTGACCGTCGCGACCTCGATGGAGCTTGCCGAGAGGTTTCCCGGCGGCGCGGTGGCGAACGCGGCGTACCGCGGCTCGCTCGTCGACGCCGACGAGGCGGGTGCTCTGTGGCTCGTCACCGAGACGCCCGACGAGGATTCGCGCCCGTCGCGCGCGATCCTCGTCTCGGTGCCCGTCGAAGGCGAGCCGAAATTGCTGGTCGAGCACATGGGCTCCGTCACCGGCTTCTTCGCGACCTCCGACCGGCTGTACTGGCAGGAGGGCGACGCCGTGCTGAGCGCTCCGAAGGCCGGCGGCGCGGCCACGCTCGAGGCGCACGTGACCGGCCAGGCCGGCGCGGTCGCCGATGGGTTCGTCTACTACGTCAACGGCACGAGCATCGAGCGCCTAGCCGTCGACTAGACTCCTCGGCATGGCCGAGACCCCTTCCGCGACCGCAGAGCATCCGTATCGCATCGGCGCCGAGCCCATCGAGCAGCTGATCGTCACCACCGGCAACGAGGTCGCCGGTCACCGGATCGTGAAGTACATGGCGATCGTCCGCGGCATCACCGTGCGCGCCGCCTCGTTCGGCCAGTCGTTCTGGGGCTCGCTGAAGTCCCTCGGCGGCGGCAACATCTCGGAGTTCACCGACGTCTGCGAGCGCGCGCGCCACGACGCCTACCAGCAGATGCTCCAGCACGCCCAGGAGATGGGCGCGGACGCGATCATCGGCATGCGCTACGACGCCACCGAGTTCATGCAGGGCACCACCGAGGTCCTCGCCTACGGGACCGCGGTGCGCATCGAAGCGATCGTCTAGCCGATCAGAAGATCGGGCCGACGCAGCTGGCGATGTCGAAGAACATGAACGCGAGCGCCTTCTCCTGCGGGGACAG
>JBBRED010000137.1:0-19759 GCA_038203335.1 Haliangiales bacterium
TTGGACAACCGAACTGCGCGAACCCTGGTCGCCGCCGAAATTCGCGATCTCGCGAATCGCGGAGTTAGCGATCGCACGTTGTCTAAGTTGAAAGCGTCCCCTTTCGGACGACGCGGCTTCAGAGGCCGGACGAGCGGCGGCACCGGCGCATCGAGTGGGGCGCGCGCGGCGGCCGAGCGTAACAGCGCAGCGGTGTTAGGCTGGGTCGTGCTTCGCAGCCTGATCGTGATCGCGGCGTTCGCCGGCTGCAAGACCGCGACGGAGAAGGATTGCGACGGGCTGTTCGAGCGCTACGAGCGCTGCTCGGGCACGCCGCAGACGAGCGCGATGCACAGCGCCTCGCAGGCGGCGTGCTACGTGTCGCTCGGCCGCGAGCTGAAGGCGGACGACACGACGAGCTTCGCGGCCGTGCAGCGGGCGGCGCTCGAGGAGTGCCGCGCGATCGAGGACTGCGGTGCGCTCACGGCGTGCTTCACGAAGCACGAGTGCACGTGGGTGATCTCGGCACCCGGAGCCGAGCCGTTCTTCGCCTGCAGCAAGTGATCACGCGGCCCAGATCGCCACGGCGAGCGAGCCGAGCACGCATCCGATCACCATCGCGTCGAGGAACCGACCGTAGCTCTGCAAGCGCTGGCGGAGCGGAGCTTTGCCGGTGTGGTCTCTGGTCGGCAACTCGGCGCGCCGCACCTGCTTGACGAGGGCCTCGAACCGCTCCCAGTCACGCGCTGCGAGAAACCAGCGAGAGCCGCGCGTGGCCTCGAGCGCGATGCCATCGGAGAACACGTGCGCGCACACGATCCGAGACGCGGGCTGCGTGAAGCCGAGGCCGGCCCAGCCCCACCGCACGCCATCGCGCGTGATCGCCACGCGCGCGCTCCGGACCGCGAGAGCGAGCGCCGAGCACAGCGCGAAGGCGACGGGCAGCACGACCTGCGTGCTCGAGCTGTACCGGTACGGGTGGCGCGAGACGAGGTACCAGGTGATCACGAGGAGCACGACCACGATCGAGAGCGAGATCAGCGCCCGACGGCGCGCGCCCTTCGGCGCATCGAAGGTGCCGAGCGCCGTGCCAAGCAGGCCGATGCCCGGTGGGAGGTCGACCGCGCTCATGAGCCGGTGAGGCCCGGCGCCTCGACGGCCGTCCGCAGGCGTTGCAGGATCACCGCGCGCTCGGCGTCGTCGGTGATCCGCTTGCCGGCGCGCGTCACGTAGAACACGTCGGCCACCTTCTCGCCCTCGGTCGCGACCTTCGCGAGCGAGATGTCGAGCCCGAGGTCCGCGAGGGTCTGCGTGATCGCGTACAGCACGCCCACGCGATCGCGCGTGGCGACCTCGACGATGGTCGCCTGCGTGGAGTCATCGTGCAGCTTGATCTCGGTGATCACGCCGGGCGTGACGCGCTTGGGGAGCGTGGAGCGCGGCCGGCGGCGGGTGATCAGCGTGGCGACCATGTCCGGATCGGGGCGATCGCCGGCGAGCAGCTCGCGCAGATCGGCGCCGAGCTTGGCCCACCGCGGGTCGTCCTCGGGAATCGCCTCGCCCTTGAGATCCCGGATGTGGAACACATCGGTGACGAGGCGGCGCCCGTCGACATCGACATGCCCGAGCACGGCGCCGAGCACGTCGACGCGGTTCGCCGTGAGCGCGCCCGCGATCGCCGCGAGCACCCCGGGCGCATCGGGCGCCACGATCGCGAGCTCGCTGTGCCCCTTGAGCGGATAGCAGTGGACCTCGAGCGCCACGGCGGGCGCGAGGGTGCGCGCCGCGCTCACGAGCTTGACGTGCCTCGCGGTCTGCCGCGGCGTGAGCTGCGTGAACAGGCGCGGATCGATGCCATCGACGAGCGCCGCGATCGCGGGACCCTGCTCCTCGGACTCCGTCGCGACCTGCACGACCTTCGCCTTGTAGGCGCGATCGGCGTCGTCGGCGGCCTCGACACTGTCGCCGCGGAAGTGCGCGCGCGTACGAAGGAGGAGGTCGCGCAGCAGGCCGTCCTTCCATGCGGAGAGATTGTCGGGCGCGGTCATCGCGGCGTCGCAGAGCGTGACCAGATAGAGCTGCACGAGGTGCTCGTCGTCGACGATCCGCTCCGCGAACCGAGCGATGACCTCGGGATCCGCGAGGTCGCGCCGCTGCGAGAGGTTCGACATCGTCAGGTGCTGCCGGACGAGGAACTCGGCGAGCGCCACGTCGGACTCCCACATACCGAGCCGCCGCCCGATGGTCTGGGTGACCACGGCGCCCTTCTCCGCATGGCCCTTGCCGAGCGGCTTGCCGACATCGTGCAGCAACGTGCCGAGCAGGAGCGCCTGCGTGCGCTTGACCTGCTTCCACAGCTCGGTCGCGAGCGGATGCTCCTTCGCGAGTTCGCCGCGCGCGAGCCGCTTCTGCATCGCGAGCGTGTAGAGCTGATGTTGATCGACCGTGTACACGTGATAGAGGTCGTGCTGCACGCGGCCCACGCACGGCGCCCACTCGGGCATCAGCGCCGAGAGGATGCCGAGCTGGTTCATCACCTCGAGCGCGCTCGGCTGCCCCACATCGCGCAGATCGGAGAGCGCCTCGAGGAGCAGCCGATGCGCGAGCGGATCCGCGGCGAGCGGCGCCGGATCACGCGCGATGGTCTCCGCGGCGAGCTCGCGCGTGTGGCCGTACACCGGCAGCTGCTCGGCGACCGCCACCCGAAACAGCCGCACCATCTCGCTCGGCCTCTCGACGAACAGCCGCGGATCTTTGATCGCGAGCTCGCCGTTGAACGTGATGAAGGAGGCATCGACCTGCGCGATCCGCGGCTGCCGGCGAGCCGGGACGCGCGCACTCTCGAGCAGCCGATCGGCCACCTGCACCACGCCGCGAGCGTGGAGGTAGTAGTCGCGCATCAGCGCCTCCACGGCCGGCGCGACCGCGGAGCGAACCTCGCCATCGTTTGGGACCGCGTGCGGATATAGCGCCGGCGCGATCGCCTCCTGGATCTCGAACGTGAGCTGATCGAACCGGCGCTTCGCCTGGAGCTGAACGAGCGCGCGCACGCGGAGCTGGAAGTCGCGCGCACCGGTGAGCACCTGCGCCTGGCGGCGGTTGAGGTGCCCCATGCCGACGAGTGCCGCGATCCGTCGCTCCGCATCCTCCGGCTCCTCACCGGGACGCGGGGGGCGCCACCGCACCTGCGCGCACCACAGCGCGGTCGCGAGATCGCGCAGCGCGCCGATGCCCTGCTTGAGGTTCGGCTCGAGCAGGTACAGCGATGCGCCGAACCGATCGTGCCGCGCCTTCTTCTCCGCCGCGAGCGCCGCGATCAGATCGTTCGGATTCCCGCCGGGCGCGAGCGCACCGAGCGTGGCGCGAACCAGCTCCGTGGTCAGCCGCGGATCACCGGCGATGTGCCGCGCATCGAGCAGCGCGGTCGCGGTGGCGAGGTCGTCCTTCGCGAGGCGCGCCGCCGCCCGCGGCTCGCGGATCGCGTGACCGATCGCGAGCTTCTCGTCCCACAGGGGATACAGCAGCGCATCCGAGACCCGCTTCGCGGTCGCCTCGTCGCGATCGTGAAGCACCATGAAATCGATATCGGAGTACGGCGCGAGCTCGCGGCGTGCCCAGCCGCCGGTCGCCACGAGCGCGACCTCGGCACCATCCGCGGCCGTGGTGAACCGCGCCGCGATCTCGCGATCGTACACATCGCTGATCGCGCGACACGACTGCGCGCCCTGCCCCGGCGCACGCAGCCGCTCGGGAAGCGTCGCGAACACCTGCTCGAGCGCAGCGCGAATACCGCGGAGCGGAGTCATCGACGGTGTCGCCACGGCGCCTAGCGTACCAGGCGCGTCACGCCGCGTCGGGTCGGACCTTCCTGTAGATCATCCGCAGCAGCCAGCCGAGCGCGAGCAGGCCCGCACCGAACGCCAGCGCACCGAGCAGGAGCCGCGGGGCCTTGCCGTGGTCCATGATGACGAAGTCCGCGGCGAGACCCAGGTTCAGGTTCTTCAGCTGCGTCATGTCCTTGTCGCTGAGGTCGAGTCCGAACTGGATGAGGCCCTGGTTCGGCCCCTCGAGCTGCTCGAGGACCTTCTTCGCGAGGCGCTCGTCGGGACCGTTGGGTCCGTCGAGCGCATGGACGAGCACCGTCATCTCGTCGTCGGTGCGCTTCAGCACGATCTGCGTCGCGCCCGCCGTCGTGCCCTTCGCACGCAGCGGGATGTAGACCGCCTTGACCTCCTTGTGCTTGTCCTCCTCGATCGCCATGTGGTCGAGGTCGGGCTCGCACTCGGTCAGCTTGAGGAACCGGTTATCCGGCCGATCCTTCAGGTACGCGGCGCACGTGATCTCGAACGGATCGCGCTCGCGCAACCCCGTGTAGAGATTCTGTCCCCCCCACCATAGGCCGAGGCCGGCCACCGCGATCACGAAGATCAGTCCGCGCATCGCGAGGCGATAACACGCCCCGCACCGAAGTTCACGGCTTGTCGTCGAACGCCAGGGCGGCGACGTCGATCCAGCCGTCCCAGACGTGGACGTTCTTGACCCGGCGGTGGACCAGGCCCTGCGGCGCCTCGGCCACGATGCCTGCGAGCGACCACGCCTCGGCGAGGCCCGCGGCGAGATCCACGGCGAGCTTGCCGCGCTCCTCGGGATCCCACGCGGCGCCCATGGCATCGAGCGTGCGATCGATCTTCGCCGACGGCGCGTGCACCGGATCCTTGCTGCCGAGCAGCGGGGTCAGATCGGTGTCGACCATGCCGGACCACGTCATCTCGACCAGGTCGTAGCTGCCCTCGGTCGCGCGCTTCGCGACCCATGACTCGCCACCGGTCTTGACCTCGATGACCACGCCGATCCGACGGGCCGCCTCGATGAAGTAGTCGCGCGGCAGCTTCTCGGGTGGCGCCGACGAGTCCTTGGGCGCCGGCTTCTCGCTGCCGATCATCACAAGGTGGAGCTGCTTGCCATCCTTGTCACGGATGCCGTCCTTGTCGGTGTCCATCCAGCCGGCGGCGTCGAGGAGCTTCGCGGCCGCGCCCGGATCGAACTCGGGGATCGCGGTCTCGGCGCCGCTGACCGGACCGCCCGGCCAGATCGGCCACAGCGCGGGGCGCGATAGCCCATCGAACACACGCTTCGCGATCGAGCGCCGATCGACGAGAAGCGAGATCGCGTGGCGCAGCTTCGCGTCATCGAGCGGAACCCGCGTAGCGTTGAACGCGATGTAGCGGAGCCGCGGACCACCCAGCTCGAGCGCACGGAACGATGCCGCGATGCCGGGCGCGCTCGCCTGCTCGGGCCAGTGCGCGGGGATCAGCGCGGGGACGATGTCGAGATCACCGCGCTTCGCATCCTTCAACGCGATCGCGGCATCGGCCTGGTGCACGAACTCGACGTCGGCGATCGCCGGCTTGGTCCCCCAGTAGCGGTCGTTGCGGGTCAGGTGGACGATGCCGCCCTTGTTCGAGACCATCTTGTAGGGCCCGGTGCCGACGAGCTGACCGCCCGCGAGGAGGCTGCCGTCGTAGACGTGCATCGGCAGGATCGGGATCTCGGCGAGCGCGCGCAGCACCCATCCGCTCGGCCGGTTGAGCACGAGCCGCACCTGGGTCGAGGTGATCAGCTCGACGGCGAAGACGTCGGCGAGCATCGGCCGCAGGTGCTCGATGCCCTTGCGCGGATCGCGGATCGCATCGAGCGTGAACTGCACATCCGAGCTGCTCATCGGATGCCCGTCCGAGAACGTCACCCCCGGCTGGAGCTCGATGCGGATCTCCTGCCCGCCCGGCATCACGCGCCAGGATTGTGCGAGGCCCGGCGCGAAGCGGCCAGCGGTGTGCCCCGGCTCGGGGGGCAGGTACCGGATCAGCGGCTCGAAGATCGTGCCCTGCGTGATCCGGCGGCCCCACACCGTCGGGCCGACCAGCGGGTTCAGGCGGCCGGGCTCGGCGTCGACGTGGATCCGCAGCGTATGTCCACGTGCCGCCCGGACCTCGGCGGCGGCCGAGACATCCGCGAGCGCCGGTGAGCTCGGGGCGCGGGCGGCTTCGGAGGTTGGATCTGGGGCATGACGCCACGGTTTGACGCGGGCGGGCGAGTCGCAGCCAGCCAGGGACAGGATCCCAGCCAGGAGCGCGACTTGAGTGACCCCTGTCACCATGTTATGACCCCAACCATGCCGCACACTTCCGGCCTTCGCACGCTTCTCGTAACCATGCTCCTGCCGCTCGCGCTGGGAGCTTGTGAGAAGGACAAGCTCAAAGGCCCGGAGGCCGAGGTCAAGAAGAGCGAGGCGAAGATGAACCTTCCCGCCGTGCCCGCATTCGAGCTGCCGGCGGCGAACACGGACGGTTCGCATTCGATCAAAGAACTACGCGTCAAGGGCCGCAAGCTCCTCGATAGCGACATCACGGTCAAGGGGATCGTGACCTGGGCCTACGATTGCCCGACCGCCGTTCGTCAGCCGGGGATGACCGACAAGGACGTCCAGAAGATGATCGACGAGGATCCCACCAAGTGCGAGCGCGCGAAGTTCTACATCGGTGACACGGCGGATACGCCGGCCGAGAAGAGCCTGTGGGTCGTGGACGTGCCGCGCCCGTATAACAAGCTCGAGATGGAGCGCATCAAGAAGCAGGACCGCACGCTCGCGATGTATCCGGATCGCTGCGAGCCCGCGGAGAAGGACGCGAAGAAGATGATCTGCCCGCCGTACGCGGTTGGCGATCAGGTCGAGGTCACCGGCTCGTGGAAGATGGCGTCGCCGCACAGCGAGCGGAACTCCGATGGCCTCCTCGTCTACAAGAAGATGAAGAACATCACGAAGACCTGGGAGACCCCGCCGCTCGATCCCGCCGCCGTGCCGCCGGCAGGCGCACCGCCGGCCGGGACCAAGGAGTCGCCGACCGACATGATGAGGCGCTCGGGCAACGGCAAGGGCTGAGCCTCTCCCTCGATCGCGGACTCCGGCGCCTCGCGAGGCGCCGGTTGTCGTTTCGGCCTAGAACATCCAGCCCGCGCTGAGCCCGGCGGCGAACCCGGTGCGGCTCCAACCGGGGAGCCGGCCGCCGAGGTCGATGTCGTGGCGCCACGTGAAGCCGGCGCTCGGTGTGACCTCGAGGCCGCGCCACGGCGCGAACCGATATCCGACGAGCGCGCTCGTCCCGATCTCGACGGTCGTGCCGATCCAGCGATCCGTCATGAGGTCGTGCGTGCCGTCGATCGCGACATCGAGGCGCCCGCCGGTCCACCAGCCGACCATCGAGCCCACGGGCTGAGCGTGGAGGAACGATTTCTGGCGAAAGTACCAGCGCACCTCGCCGCCGACGCCGGCGCGGATGCCTCGGTAGTCGCCAACCGCGGCCTCGCGGAGCTGCACGCTCGCCGTGATGCTCACCTGCGGGCGCGGTAGCCAGCGCTCGTAGCCGACCTGGAGGCCGCGCGCTCCATCGAGCGAAGGCACGGCGACGGTGATCGCGTTCATCGCGATGTCGGGCTCGGGAACGCCGGCGGTGGCGGCGGCGATGATGATGGGCAGCGCTCCGCTCATGGCACGGGTCCGATCTCGTGGTCGAGGAAGTCGATGATCGCGGCCCACGCTTGCGGTGTATCGATCGAGAGCTCGAGGTCCCAGCTGTTGCCGCCGGCGCCGCGATTCCACAGGTGCCCGCCGCCGGGAATCTCGAGCAGCTTGTGCGAAGCGCCAACGGCGTCGAGAGCGGCCGCCATCTTCGTCGAGTGCTCGAGGCTGACGAACCAGTCGCTGTCGCCGTGGATGAACAGGAACGGCGGTGCGCCCGGTGCCACGTACGTGATCGGCGAGGCGGCGGCGTAGAGCTCGGGTACGTGCTCGCGCGAGCCACCGACGAACGCCTCGACGTTGTCGACGGCCAAGAGGAGGTTCATGTCCTGCGGACCGGCGCCGGAGATCACGGCCTGCACGGGCGTGGTGCCGCCGGCGTCGCAGTCGGGTGCGACCGCGGGATCCGCCGCCGCGACGCCGAGCATCGAGACCAGGTGGCCACCGGCGGAGTAGCCGAGCGCGCCGATGCGATCGGGATCGATGTGGTAGTCGGCGGCGTGACCGCGGATCCACGCGAGCGCGCAGATGCAGTCCTGCACCGCGTGCGGGAACTCGCCGCCGCTCGGCACGAGCCGATAGCTGATGTTGAACGTGACGTAGCCGGCGGCGGCCAGACGCTGCGCGTGGTCGGCCATGCCATCGCGCTCGAGGCCGTCGTGCCAGCCGCCGCCATGGATGACCATGACCGCCGGCCGGGGCACCTCGGCGAGTGGTGGAGAGTAGACGTCGAGCTTCGCTACAGAAAACCGGTCGTCATAAGAGATGTCGGTTTCGACCACGACGTCGGAGCAGCCGGCGAGAACCGCCGTACACACCCCGAGTCGGGAAAGCCACGCTGCCGTCGCGAGTTGCACCATCGCGGTACAGAACAGCAACTAGCGAGCCAGAGCGTCGAGCGCCTCGCAGGTCTTGCCCGAGAGCTGGATCGTGGCGGCGGGATCGATCGCGAGGCATCGGAAGGAGGCGACGCCGACGTGGTGCACCACCGGCGCGCCGACTGGCGGGGTCACGGTGAGCGTCACCCGGTGCGTGATGTTCATCGATTCCACGTCGGCCGTGCGGCGCGGGGCCGAGAGCGCCGCGACGACGGCCTCGACGCGCGCCGGATCGAAGGCGCCCGCGGGTGCGCGCGTCCATTCGCCGATCACGGCGCCGCGCGTGTAGGTGATGCCGTCGATGACGAGGGACGTGACCGTGGTTGGCTCTTCGTTCCACACGCTCTTGTCGGCGTAAGCGGGCGCGCCGCGCAGGAGGCGGTTGTAGGCGATGTTCGAGAGGCGAAGCGCGATCGGCTCGCCCTCGCGGCGCACGAGGTTGTTCTCGAACAGGACGAGCGTGACGGTGGCGCCTCCCTTGATCGCGAGCAGGAGCCGCCCGCGCTCGGTCATGGGCTTCGGCGCGGGTACAATGTCTGCGGGCGCGGCGAGCACGGCGAGCAGGTCGATCACCGCCTCCGAATCGGCGGGCTTGCCGTCGATCGAGGGCACGCGATCGAGCTCGAGGACCCGACGATCGGCGAGCACGATCGTCTCGAGCTCCGCGGGCAGGGGGCGCGGGTCGGCGACGGCTTGGGGCGGGCCGAGGAGCGCGTGCGTGGCTGCGATGATCGCGTCGTAGGTCGCGCGGGGGATGCAGCCATCGCCGAGATCCGAGGCCAGCCACGCGAGCGCGTGATCGTCGAGGCAGGTCGGGCTCACGCGCACCGCCATCGGAAGCTCGAGCGACACCGTGGGCGTGCTGTCTTCCGGCGGGCGCGACAGCCGCACGATCTCGATCGACTCGAGCGCGCGCTCGAGCTCGGCGACCAGCTCGGGGCGCACGAGCAGGATGCGCGGCTGGAGCTGCCGGCGCGGCTGGCCCTCGAAGCGCGCGGTCTCGGTCTCCGTGCTGACGATGAACTTCACGCCGTGCGAGAGCTCGGGGACCGGCCGGCGCTCGCGCAGCGCGAGGGGATCCGGATCGAGCGCGCGCGCGACCCAGGAATCGACGAGCAGCGCGCGATCGCCGACCACGAGCCAGGTCTGCTCGGTGCCCGGCAGTGCCTCGCCGATGCCGATCACGCGCGTGTTCGTGCCGATGGTGACGGAGAGCTGCGCGCGCAGCTTGCCGGCCGCGGCCACTTTCCCGGTGCGCTGCCATCGTCCCGCGCGGAGCGCCGCGAGCACGTCGCGAACCACGCGTGCATCGGCGTGCGCGGTGAACGTGTTCGAGGTCCACGTCCAGTCCGTGCCGGTGCCGCTCACGGTGACCGCGGGCAGCGGCGAGCGGTCCCAGGTCATCGCCGTGATGTAGTTCGGGTCGAGGCCCGTCACGAGCGCGCGGTCCTCGAGCGCCGGCGGCGCGCGACGCAGGTCGCGCAGCAGCAGCACGCCGAGTAGCATCGCGATCGCGAGCAGCGCCGCGAGGCCGCGCCGGCTCGCGATCACGCGCGTCCGCCAAATGGGGTCCGACCCCATTTCCCGGACAAATGTGGTCCGCCCCCACTACCGCACGTCATGCGGCGCGCCTCCGCCGCCACAGCACGAGCGCGCCACCGATCAGGACCCACGCGAGCGGGATGACGCCGACGCAGATCGCGATCACGGTCGTGCGCTGCGCGCTGGTCATCACGAGGCGGACCTGCGACGGCGCGGTGGCAGCGATGGTCACCGAGGGCTCGGGCATGCCGGCGAGGAAGCGGACCGCGTGCGCGAGCCAGAGATCTCCGGCGGAGGCGCCGCCCGAGAGCACGGCGGTCGACAGCGACTCGGCCGAGCCGAGCGCGAGCAGCCGCTTCGACGAGCCGAGCGCAGCGACCGCGACCGGGCCCGCGAGATCGTCGGCGTCCTTCTGCGGCGGCGCGTGCATCAGATCGCGCTCGCCCCAGCTCTGCGCGCTCGCGCTGACGAGCGCGATGGCGCCGCGCGCGGCGATCACGGCGCGCGGCTGGAACCACAGGGTCGGGCGCGCGTTGCGGAAGCCGGCGTTGATGGCGTGATCCGCGTAGCCGCTCGCGATCAGCAGCGCGCCCGGCAGCTCGCGCACGGTCAGCGAGGGATCGACGACGATCGCGGCGGGGATGCCGAGCCCATCGGCCGCGAGCACCGACTCGAGGCCCATGGTGCCGAGCGAGCCATCGAGCGTACGGCTCGCGGCCGCCGCGATCACAGCGCCGCCATCGTGCAGGTAGGCCTGGACGTTCAGCGCCTCGAAGTCGGCGAGCGGTGTGGCCGGGCCCGCGATGATCAGGATCGAGCAGTTGCCGATGTTCGCGAGCCCCACCGACTCCACGTCCATGCCCTCGGCGCGCAGCCGATCGGAGACGAGCTTCCAGTCGGCGCCTTGCTTGTCCTTGACGTCGAACGGTAGCTCGCCGTGACCGGTGGAGAAGCAGACCTTGAGCGCGGTGATCGAGCTCAGCGCCGCGAGGGCTCCGGCGATCGATTGCTCGATCGCGAGCCGCTCCACGCGCGGCGCGCCATCGGGGCCGCGATCCACGGTGGCGATCGCGAGCAGGTCGACGACGCGGCGGCGCGGTCCGACATCGACGATCACCGCCCCGCCCTGCGCGAGATCGCCCGGCTGGAGGCCGCCGATCCTCGCGACCTCGGCGAGGCCGCCGGGCAGCGCCGCGGGGTCCATGGTGCGCACCACCACGCCCGGCGCCGCGGCGGCCATGCGCGCCGCCACGCGCTCGACCTCGTCGTAGATCGGCGCGAGACCGGCGAGCGTGGGCTGCACGATGGTCAACGTGGCGCCGCCGGGGAGCGCGGCGAGCACCTCGCGGGTCTGCGGATCGAGCGAGTTGCGGCGCGCGGCGCTCGCGTCCCACATCGCCGGGCGGCGGATCGCCAGGCCACCGGCGAGGACCGCGATCACCGCGAACAGCAGTGTTCCGGCCGCGCGGGTCCGCAGCTCGCGCTGCGATCGCCGTCCTGCGCACGCGAGCGTCACGGCGGCGGCGAGCCCGACGAGCGTGAGCCCGGCGACGAGCACGAGCGACGACACTGCGATCTCACCGCGCGCGAACGCGCCCGCCGCCTCGCGCACCGAGCACGCGCGCAGGATCGCCGCGAGCGACGGATGATCGACCGCGAGCGTGGGCCACAGTGCCGGAAGCTCGCCAACGAGGAACACGCCGATCAGCAGCGCGAAGCCGAGCGCGCCGGCGCCGAGCGTGGACGTCATCGCCGCGCTCGCCGCGATCGCCCACGCGAGGAGCGCGGCGCCGATCGCGATCGCCCCCGCGTAGCCCGTGACGATCGTCGCGAGATCCCAGCCGCCATCATCGGCCCGAAACACCGCGACGACGACGAGGTACGCCAGCGTGGGCACCCAGAGCAGCGCGTACAGCGTGGCCGCCGCGAGCCACTTGCCGAGCACGGCGGCGCCCTCGCCGACCTGCGCGGTGAGCAGCAGCTCCCAGCTTCCGGTGCGCTTGTCGTCGGCGATCGCGCGCATACCGAGCAGCGTGAGCACCACGAGCGACAGCACCCAGGTCAGCAGCGTGCCGGCGAGCTGGCCCTCGAGCAGCGCGCCCAGCGGCGCCGGCTTGCGCGGATCCGACAGCTCGCCCACGAGCCCCGCGAACGCGATGCCCTGCACGACGAGGAACACCCCGCCGACGACGTAGAGGATCGGCGCGCGCAGCATGATGTGGAGCTCGCGCCGCCACACCCAATATGCCGCGCGCAGCGACGTCATCGCGCGGCTTCGTTCGGCGCCATCGCTGGAGCCCGAGCCTCCCGCGCCGCCGGCGCCGACGCTCGGCTCGCTCACGCCGCGGCCTCGTCGCCGAGCAGCGCGATCACCGCGGCCTCGAGGCGCTCCGCCTTGGTCTGCGCGAGCAGCGCCGCCGGTGTTCCCTCGGCGACGACCTTGCCCTCGTGAAGCACCACCACGCGCGCCGCGAGCGACTCGAGCTCCGCCACGGCATGGCTCGACACCAGCACCGCGCAGTTGCGTTCGCGCGCCGCCGCGATCAGTCGCTCGCACAGCTGCTTGGTCTGGATCGGGTCCATGCCGCTGGTCGGCTCGTCGAGGATCAGCAGCGGCGGGTTCCCGAGCAGCGCATCGGCGAGCCCCACGCGCTGGCGAAAGCCCTTCGACAGGGTTCCGATCGGGCGGCCCGCTTCGCCGGTGATCGCCGCGGCCTCGAGGCTCGCCTGGACCGCGGTCGCTGCGTCGCGCAGCCCCTTCTGCCGCGCGCGCAGCCGCAGGTGATCGCGCACCGTGAGCTCGTGCGGCGCCGGCGCGTGCTCCGGCAGGTAGCCGAGCCTGGACTGCGCCGTGGCCCGCGCCCGCGCCATCGCCACACCGTCGATGGTCACGTCGCCGGCGTCGGGATCGAGGAAGCCGGTCGCGATCCGCAGCAGCGTGGTCTTGCCCGCGCCGTTGCGCCCGACGAGCAGCACGGCTTCGCCGGCGGCGACCGTGAGCGACACGCCCGAGAGCGCGCGCCAGGCCCCGAAGGCCTTGTCGATGCCGGCGAGCGCGAGCATGACGGAAAGCCTACCCTTCCAGCCGACTACTCGCCGTCGGTTCCGCGCTGCAGCGGCAGGCGGATGACGAACGTCGTGCCGGTCGAGCCGGTCTCGCAGGTCACGGTGCCGTGGTGGTCCTGGACGATGCGCTTCACGATCGCGAGGCCGAGGCCGGTGCCGCCCTTGCGCCCGGTCGCGAACAGCTCGAACAGCCGTGCGTGGACGGCGACCGGGATGCCCGGGCCGTTGTCCTTGACCGAGAACAGCACCTCGTCGCCATCGCGATCGATGGTGACCACGAGGTTTCCGCCCTCGGGCATCGCCTCGACGGCGTTGCTGGTCAGGTTGTGAAACACGCGGATGAGCTTCTGCTCGTCGAAGAACGCGATGCCGTCGTACTTCGCATCGACGGTGAGCTGGATGCCGCGGCCGGCGATCGCCGTGCCGAGCTGCGTGGTCAGGTCCTCCGCGAACCGGTTCATGTAGACCTTGCGGACCACGAGATCGGTATCGCCGCGCGCGAACGCGAGCACCTCGCGGGTCATGCCGGCCATCAGATCGAACTGCCGCTGGATCTGCTCGACGTACTTCTCGCGCGTCTCCGACTCGTCGGCGGCGGCCATCAGCTGCGCGTAGCCCGAGATGATCGTCATCGGCGTCTTGAGATCGTGCAGCAGGCCCGCGAGCATCCGGCCGATCGAGGCCAGCCGGTCGCGGTTACTCGCCTCGCTGCGGCGACGCGCCATGCCGATCGCGCCCGCGGCCTGCGCGGCGATCAGCACGAGCAGCTTCAGATCCTCTTCGCCCCAGGGCCCGTCGCCATCGCGCGCCGCGCGGCGCTGGTCGATGATCTCGATGCCGCCGATCACGTCCTCGCCGTCGACGAGCGGAGCGATCATCAGGTGCTGCGGCCGCACGCCCGCCTCCTCGGCGACCTCGCTGGCGTGACGCGGGTCCTTCGCCGGATCGTCGACGATGATCGGCGTCCGATGCGCGATCGACCAGCCGAGCAGGCCCGTGCCGTGCGGCAGCGTGCGCTCGATCAGCTTCGGCGCCGCCGGGCCCTGCACGGTGCGGAACCGCAGCGCGCCATCCGGGTCGACGAGCGCGATCGAACCCGCGCCACCGCCGAGCACCGTGATCGCCTGCGCGAGAATGCGCGACAGCAGGTCATCGAGATCGAGCGCCGCCGACAGCTCCTTCTCGACCTCGTACAGCGCGTTGAGCTCGCGACTGCGGCGCTCGAGATCGCGACGCGCGCGCTGGAGCTCCTGGTTCTGCGAGACGAGCGAGTGATAGAGCCGCGCGTTCTCGATCGCGATCGCGGCCTGCGCGGCGAGCGCGAGCAGCAGCTCCTCGTCGGCGCGGAGGAATGGGCCGTCCTGCTTGTTGAGGACCTGCAGCACGCCGACCAGCCCGCCGAGCGCTCCGAGCATCGGCACGGTGAGGATCGAGCGCGTGCGATAGCCGCTGTTGACATCGACGCGCGGCTGGAACCGCTGGTCCGCGTACGCATCGGGGATGTTGACGATCTCGCGGGTCTCGGCGACCCAGCCGGCGATGCCCTCGCCGACCTCGAGCCGGATCTCCACGCGCTCGGCGCCCTGGCTGACCTTCGACCACAGCTGCCGGCCATCCTCGCTCAGGAGGTAGAGCGTGGAGCGATCGGCCTCCATCAGCTCGCACACCTTCGTCATGATGAGGATGAGGAGCTGATCGAGGTCGCCGGTCTCGGTCAGCGCCCGGCTGACCTCCTGCACCAGCGCGATCTTCTTCTGCTCCCGCAGGAGCGCCTGCTCGAGCGACTCCAGCGAGTGGACGCCAGACGAGCCCGTTGCAGTCGCCTGCGGCGCCAGCCCCTGACCATCCGACATGTCCGCCATCCTACCCCAACACTCGGTGGGGCGGAGCCAGTGGTACGGTCGCCAACCAGATGAAGCGCCCGATCTCACGCGTTCTGTTGCTCGCGCTCACGGTGGTGCTCCTGTGCGCGTTCGACAAGACCTGGAAGCTCTACGCGAACAAGGCCGGGAAGCTCTCGGTCATGCTACCCGAGACCCCGAAGGAGTCGAGCCAGGTCGAGAAGACCGCCGTCGGCGACATCACGATCTGGCAGGCCTCCGTGATCCAGCAGTCCAGGGCGTACTTCGTCAGCTACAACGACATGCCGAAGTCGACCTGGAGAGACGATCCGAAGAAGATGCTCGAGGGCTCCCGCGACGGTGCGGCCGCGCGCGTGAAGGGCAAGGTCGTGGCGGACCGCGAGATCAAGCTCGCCGGCAAGTACCCCGGCCGCGAGTTCAAGATCGTGGTCGGCCAGATGGAGCTCAACCAGCGCGTGTACCTGGTCAAGCACCGGCTCTACCAGGTCAACATCGGCTGCCTCGAGGGCACGTGCACGAGCGACGAGATCCAGGAGTACCTGGACTCGCTGAAGGTGCAGTAGCTACTCCATGCCGCGGCGGCGCAGGTCGTCTTCGTCGAGCCCCTCGAGGTGGCCGACCTCGTGGAGCAGCGTGTCGCGGATCTGCTCCGACAGCTCGCTGCGCGTCTTCACGGCGCGCGCGAGGTTCTTGCGATAGAGCACGATCGACGGCGTCTCCTCGCCCGGCTGCACCGGCAAGGTCGCCGCGTGACCGACCGGGCCGCGGTAAAGGCCGAGGATGGTCGGCGGGAACGGCGGCTTCACGGCGGCGAGGTCCGCGGGATCTGGAAGGTCGGTGATCTCGACGCGGATCGCGGTGACCCGCGCGCGGCGCTCGGCGGGGAGGGCCGCGATCACGGCGTCGACCTCCTTCTGGAAGTCGGACTTCGAGATCAGGATCGGCGCCGTCAGCTCCGTCGGCGCCAGCACGAGCGCGCGGCCGAGCTCGGCATCGGCAGTGTTCACGTCGCCGAGCTGCTCGAGCGTGAGGCCGAGCATCTGGTGCGTGTACGCGTCGTCGGGCTGGATCACGAGCGCCTTCGTGAACGCGGCCTTCGCATCGGCGAACTTCGAGAGATCGAACAGGGCCACACCCTTCTCGTGCAGCGCGTCGCCGCGCCCGGGCGCGATGCGCAGCGCCACGTCCACGCGGACCAGCGCCTCGTCGCTGCGGCCGAGATCGTTCAGCGCCTGGCCCTCGAGAACGGCGAGGTCCGCGGCGAGCGGGTTGTTGCGGCGCCGGGCCTGCGCGCGACGGCTGCCCCGCTGCGCGAGCTCGAGCCCGAGGCGCAGCGCATCCCGGCCGCGCTCGCCCTTGCCGTTGATATAGAAGTCCGCGACCGCGCGCAGCGTCTCGGGATCGTCGGGATCGAGCGCGAGGGCGAGCGTGTAGGCCATCTGCGCGTCGCTATCGCGGCCGAGCGCGGCGAGCGCGGCGCCGCGCAGGTGGTGGGCCTCGACCGAGGTGGGGGCCAGGTCGGCCGCGCGATCGGCGCACGTCCACGCGGCACCGTACGCCGTCTTCTCGATCTGGCGGTTCGCCTCGTCGAGGAGCAGCGCGACCTGGCCCTCCTCGTCGACCGTCTCGGCGATCACCGTCGGGCAGTCGACGACGGGCTCCTCCTTGTGCGGGCGAAGGGATCCGCCCTCCACGATCGCCTTCGAGGGCGTGGGCAGCGTGGCGGCCGCGACGCTCGGCCCCGGCGCAGCGCTGCCGGTGGCGGCGTGCGCGGCCGGCGCGGGCGTGGCCGTGTCACCGCGACAGGCGGTCAGCGCGCCGAGAGCGGCGAGAGCGACGGCGACGCGCATCGTAAAAGTGTACCGCTGTGGCGGCCGGGAAGCGAAATGCGTCCACCTGGCCAAGTAGCTGGGATCAGGTGGCCATGTCGATCCGCGCGCCGACCTCACACGGAAGGCACCGTGAGATACGCTCCGGCCCATGGCGACCGAAGAGCAGTGGCATCAGTTCGAGGCGCTCCGCGACGACGGTGCTCCGGCGCGGTTCCGGATCCGCGACCTGACCCCGCGGACTGATCAGCCACGGATCTTCGTGGTCGAGCTGCCATATCCGATCACCGACCTGTCGCGGCTTCCGGACGCGACGTCGTACCGGCGGATCGCCACGTTCGAGGAGCGCTGGCTGATCCCCGCCGCCGGCACGCTCGGCTGGACGTTCGTCGCGGCGAAGGTCGACGACGGCTCGTGCTTCCTCTACCTCTACGGCGCCGACGATCCTGCGCCGATGATCGAGCGCCTCGCCCCGTTCGACGGCGGCCTCGGGTTCTTCGACGAGAGCGACCCCGCGTGGGACGAGTACGCCGCGCTCAAGGAGCTGCTGGACGAGGCCAACGCGATCCCCGTGACCGTCGAGAACGATGACAGCCCGACCACGCTCCGCTCCGTCGTCGACGAGGACGCGATGACCACGCTGCGCCCAGTCGCCGGCGCCCGCGCGAAGCGCGCCGCGGCCGCGCCGACGATTCCGATCGCGACCGCGAAGGCGAAGGCGAAGGCGAAGGCCGCCGGCGAGCCCGCCGCAACCAGCCCCCCGACGAAACAGGCCGCGGCGAAGAAGCCCGCGAAGAAGTCTCCCGCGAAGAAGCCTCCCGCGAAGAAGCCCGCGAAGAAGTCTCCCGCGAAGAAATCGGCGGCGAAGAAGTCTGCCGCGAAGAAGCCCGCGGCGAAGAAGCCTGCGGCGAAGAAACCCGGCACCAAGCGACGCTGACGTGGCGATCTGGTCGTGGATGTTCCCTCCGCGGCCGCGGCACGGTCGCGCCGTGATGCGCGAGCTCGCCCGTGCCCCGCGCACGCCGATCGCCGACATCCCCGACGGTGCCGCGCGAAAGATCGGCGGCCGCATCGAGCTCGAGGACGCGCCGATTCGCTCGCCGTTAACGGGCACCGCGTGCAGCGTGTGGGCGGTGACGATCGAGGAGGTCGGCATGGGCGACTCGGTGCTGCGCGGCGCGAAGTGCCAGGGCGTGACCTTCGCCGTGCGCGATGCGAGCGGCGTAGCGCGCGTGATCCCCGATGGCGCGCGCCTCGGCGGCGATGGCCGGATGTTCAACTACCTGCCGGGGGCGCTGCTGATCGGCTACGAGCGCGAGCTGTTCTTCGAGCTGAACATCCGCCTCAACTATCCATCCACGTCGAGCCTGCGGTTCACCGAGCGCGTCATCCAGCCCGTCGCCGAGGTCACCGTCTATGGCTACTGCCAGCGCGAACCCGATCGCGCGGCGATGGACGCCGATGTCTCCGGATACCGCGGCGCGGTCCCGACGAGGCCGGTATTGTCGAGCACGCGCCGCGCGCCGCTGCTGATCGGATAGAGTCGCGCTCGTGATCACGCGCCGGCAGTTGTTGGTGGGCTCCGCCGCCGCCGGTCTCGCGGCGTGCGCGCGCTCCGCGATCAAGACGAAGGTCCCGCTCGTCACCCACGGCGTGCAGGCCGGTGACGTGCAGACCGATCGCGCGCTCGTGTGGGCGCGCTGCGACGAGCGTGCGCGTCTCATGGTCGAGTGGTCGACCGTGACGTCGTTCGGCAACGCGACCCGCGTCGCCGGGCCGCTCGTCGGGCCCGACAGCGACCACACCGGCATGGTCCCCCTCGTGAACCTGCCGCCCGGGCAGACCATCGTCTATCGCCTCCGCTTCGAGCGCGAGGCCGCGCGCGGCACGTCCGCATGGGCCTACGGCCGGTTCGCCACGCCACGCACCGATCACGTGCGCTTCGTGTGGACCGGCGATACCTGCGGCCAGGGTTTCGGTCGCAACCCCGACTTCGGCGGCCTCCAGGGCTACGCCGCGATGCGCCGCGCCGAGCCCGACTTCTTCCTCCACTCGGGCGATCTGATCTACGCGGACAACCCGATCCTCGCCGAGAAGCGCATGCCCGATGGGCGGATCTGGCGAAACATCACGAACCCGCTCGTCGGCAAGGTCGCCGAGACCATCGAGGAGTTCCGCGGCCGGTTCGCCTACAACTACGAGGACGAGCACGTGCGGGCGCTCGCCGCCGAGGTCCCGATCCTCGCGCAGTGGGACGACCACGAGACTCACAACAACTGGTGGCCCGGCCAGCGCCTCGAGGACGATCGCTACGTCGATCCGGACGCCACCAAGCTCGCCGCCCGCGCCCTCCGCGCGACGCGCGAGTGGACCCCGATCGGCGGCCCGACCGTCCACCGCGTCATCCACTACGGCCCGCTGCTCGACGTATTCGTCGTCGACCTGCGGAGCTGGCGCACGCCGAACGATGCGAACCGCGGCGACACCGGCGCGATGCTCGGCGTCGCCCAGGCGCGCTGGCTCGTCGATGCGGTCGGTGCGTCACGCGCGCGATGGAAGGTCATCGCGTGCGATCAGCCGATCGCCCTCGTGATCGGCGATGGCCCCGGCGACGCGCGCCAGGAGGGCTACGCGAACGGCGACGGTCCGCCGCTCGGCCGCGAGCGCGAGCTCGCCACGGTGCTCTCCGCGATGCCGTCCAACGTCATCTGGCTCACCGCCGACGTGCACTACGCCGCCGCGCACCACTTCGATCCGGCGCGCGCGATCGGCGGCACGCCGTTCAAGCCGTTCTGGGAGTTCGTCGCCGGCCCGATCCACGCCGGCACGTTCGGCCCGAACGCCCTCGATCCCACCTTCGGCCCGGAGCTGAAGTTCGTGTGGGCGCCTCCCGCGGGCACCGGTAACCTCGCCCCGTGGGACGGCCTCCAGTCGTTCGGCGCGGTCGATGTCTCGGCCGACGCGCTGCGCGTGTCGCTCGACGGGATCGACGGCACGTCGCGGTTCGCGGTCGAGATTCCGCTCACT
>JBBRED010000138.1:0-19715 GCA_038203335.1 Haliangiales bacterium
CTCGCGCGGATCGCATCCGTGTTCGGGGATGCGGCGACGCTCAAGGGCGGAATGGCGCTCGAACTGCGGATCGACCGCGCGCGAACGACGAAGGACGTCGACCTTCGGCTGATCGGTCGCAGCAGTGATCTCCTCTCGCGCCTACAGCAAGCTGCCCGGCTCGATCTGGACGACTTCCTGACGTTCGAAATCGTGCCAGACGCCGACCATCCCGAGATCGAGGCCGAGGGGCTGAAATACGACGGACTTCGGTTTCGTGCGGAGTGTAGTCTTGCCGGCAAGATCTACGGTCAGCGGTTCGGTGTCGATGTCGCGTTCGGCGATCCGATCTTTGGCGAACCGGACACGATCGTAGCCGACGACGTTCTTGGATTCGCAGGCATCGCTCCGCCGACGCTTCGTGTGTACCCACTGGAGACACACATCGCCGAGAAGCTGCACGCGTACACGCTTCCGCGGAAACGCCCGAACTCACGAATCAAGGATCTACCCGATCTCGCACTTCTAGCCGGCAGTCGAGCGATCGATGCTGCCCGACTTCGGGGTGCGCTCGAGCAGACATTCACCTTTCGAGCGACTCACGACCTTCCGACGATGCTTTCGGAGCCACCGGCCACCTGGGAGGCGCCGTATGCGGCGCTCGCGCTCGACGACCAGCTCGCGTGGCCAACCGTGCCGAAGGCATTCGCCGCCGTCCGTACCTTTCTCGAGCCGGTACTCTCCGGGAACAGACTCTCGTCTTGGGATCCCGAGACGTGGACGTGGTCACCTGAGCCGCGACCGTAGAGGTCGTGCGCGAATCGAGACCGCGCGCTCTGCCCAGACTCTGCCCGAGCCCCCGAAACGCAGACGGACGGGGCCGGACTCCCCGGGACACAAGTTGTTGAGCGTGCAGCAAGCGCTCGATTTCTTGGGTGCCCCGGGAGAGTTCGACTCCCGCCGCCTCCACCATATTTTTAGATCGTTAGGTCACGTTTCGGCTGACGCTGCCACCACACTGCCACGAGCAGTTCGGCGGGGCCTTCGAGGCTTTCTTTGCCTCGTCGACTTCCTGTTCGGCGTTCTCGAGCGAGGTCACCGATGTTGCGCGGTTCTCAGTAGATCTGCTTCAGCAAGCTCGCGATCTCGACTCGACGCTCTGGTGGCGTCTGAACCATGATCTGCTGCGCCTGCAAGATGCCGATCAGCTTCGTTGGTGGATTGCCGCGTTCACCGACGATCTCGACATGACCCGCCTTGAGCTCGACGTTCGTGACGCGGCGATCCTGATCGACTGCACGGGTGTACTGCTCGTCGAGCCCGAAGACGAAGTCACCCCTCTTGCAGGTACCGTCCGAAGCGACGCTCTGACATGCGCCCCGTTCATCGGTCACGATCTTCACGTGGGAGGTCACCGCGGAGCTGAGTGTCCCCGGATCATCCATGAAGTCGGAACCGGGGTAGATGTCGTGCCACTTGGAGCCCGTGATGCCTTGGCAGATGGCAACCGTAATTCCGATCGTAACGAGGTGGAGCCACGTGCGGCCGCAGTTGCGAGACGACCTGATGCCCGCGAACGGCGAGGACACCGTGACCAGCTTGATCCGCAGCTGGTCGTTCACTCTCAGAGGGCGTTTGCGATCGCGTACGAGCGCGTGGCGGGCGACGAGTCCGCCTTGGCTGTGGCCGATGACGGTGACCTCGCCTCCTGGAAGTCGGGTCTCGAGCGCTTCCAGCGCCTTGACGAGGGCACTCGACGACGTCTCGAGCCGTGCACGGTCGTCGTAGTTGAAGCAGAGGGTCTGCTGCCCGTGCGCTTCGAAGACTCGTGCGAGCGTCCGAAATCCACCCGCCGAAAAATTGCAGCCATGCACCAGGAGGATGAGGGGGCGCGTGGGGTCGAGCTGTACGATGTTCTTGTCCTCGGGGCGGCAGGACGACAGGCCATCGATCAAGACTCCGGCGTCCGCGCTCCCCGTGCTGACGAGTAGTCTCGGCGGCGACCAGCAGGCCGACGTGAGGATCGCCAGGAGAACAGCGACGCACGAAGTCATCACCAATCATCGGATGCTGCTTCAGCCAAGTCCATCGATGCCCGTGCGGAAGGTCCGAGCGGAACTCAGTTGACCGGACTGATCGTGCCCCAGAGGGTACCCACCATGTTCCACGACGTCGGCGCGGACGGCAGTGGCACGTCCAATCGGATCGAGGCCCCGTCCATCACCCACAGCCCGTTGCTGCCATCGGTCTTCCTCCACAGGAGGTCGGACTTGCCGTCGGCGTCGACGTCGGCCGCGAGCTGAACCTGCCAGCCCGCGGAGACCGCTCTCGGCGATCCAGAATTGCGGACCGACCGGCCGTTCATGAACCAGATCGAGGTCCGGCCATCGGTGTTCTGCCAGAACACGTCGGACTTGCCATCACCGTCGAAGTCACCGGCGGCCTTCGGCTTCCACGAATTGTCGACCTCGAGGGGAGCCAGGACGGATGCGATGATCGCGCCGTCGTTCATCTGCCACACCACCGTCGAACCGAACGGGTGTCGGAGCAACAGGTCGGCAGTTCCGTCCCGTTGAAGTCCCCGACCAGCTTGACCTGCCAGTTCCAGTCCGGCGCGGAGGTGTAGCGGGTGGTGCCGATCAGGTTGCCGTTCATCATCCACGTCATCAGCGTGCCGGTCTGAGAGCTGCGCCACATCACATCGCTCTTGCTGTCGTTGTTGAAGCGCGCAATGCCTTGCAGCGTGTAGTCGCTGGAGAGCGGTGTGTAGCCACTCTGGCGCATCGTGCCGTCGGCGTTCAGGAGCCAGATCACGACCGCGCCATCGGGGCCGCGCCACAGGAGATCGCCGATGCCATCACCGTCGAAATCTCCGCCGCCGATGATCTTGTACGTCGTACCGGATGTGTTCGGGATGAAGTACTCGGAGGCCAGCAGCGTGCCGCTCATCCGGTAGATGGACGCGCTGCCGCTTGTCGACTGCCAAACGATGTCCTTGACCGATAGCGGCGGTGTTCGCACGCCGTAGAACCCGCGGGAGTTGATCACGTCTTCAGGCGAGAGCCAGGCCTGAGTGCTCCCACAGTAGCCCGCCAGCATGATCGAGTTCTCGTCGTAGTCTCCGAGCGTGAGGCCGCCGGGCGCATCTGGGACGTCACATGCATGATCGCCTGCGTCCGGACGATTGAACTCGTGCGAGAACCCGAGGAGATGGCCGATCTCGTGGATCACGACGAGTTGCGTCCGACGTAGCCGGTCCTGGTTCGCGCGACGCAGCAGTTCGTCGCGGCAGTCGGGTGGCGGCGGCTCGTCCGGAACTGGTTGCCCGAACCGGATCGCGCCTAGACGTCTTCGGTCCCGCTCCGTCACATCATGGCAGCTCACATGGAGCGACACCGGATCTAGAACGTGCCGGCCCGCGCTACTTGAACTTGTGGGTCATCACGAAGTCGTTGTCGGAGCCGTTGTCGTGGCAGTCCTTGCACATCCCGACCGAGGTTCTTTCGAGCGCCATGCCGTTCATCGTCATGACCTTCATGAGATCGGGCGACGCCTTCACGTAGTACCAGGCACCGGCCTGCTTGCTCATGATGATGACGGACATCGGCTTGGCGTCCGCACCCATCATCTCTTCCTTGACGATCGATCGGGCAGGCAGCTCGCGCGACGAGGTCAGCGCGGGCAACCAGGGCCTGACCGTCGGATTGTTCGCGGTGCTGTTCGTGTTCCTTGTGCTCGCCGCCCAGTACGAGAGCGAGAGCTTCGTGCCGCCGATCGCCGTGCTGCTGTCGTTGTCGACGGCATGGTAGGGTCGGCCACTTTGTTGATAGGTGGGGGCGCAGAATGGAGCTGAACGAGGCTGCACGGATCGAAGCGCTGCGTGACTTCCGGATTCTCGATACGGATCCCGAGCCCGTGTTCGACAATATCGTCCGGGTCGCGGCGAGGCTCTTCAAGGCGCCGATCGCCCTGGTCACCCTGATCGACGTCGCCCGGCAATGGTTCAAAGCCAATGTTGGCCTCGAGGAGATCCACGAGACCGACCGGGGGATCGCGTTCTGCGACCACGCGATCCGCAGCATACATCCGATGATCGTGAACGATGCTACCTCCGATCCCCGGTTCGCCCTCAACCCGCTGGTGACCGGCCACCCCGACATCCGGTTCTATTGCGGTGTTCCGCTGCGCAGCTCGGACGGGCACAACGTCGGAACCCTGTGCGTGATCGATCGCGTGCCGCGCAAGGTCACGCACGAGCAGGTCGTGACGCTCCAGGAGCTCGCCCACCAGGTCGAGATCGAGCTCGAGCTCCGCCGCCGCCTGGTCTTGCTCGAGGAGACCCTCCAGACCCAGCAGCAGCAGCAGCGCAACAAGGAGCTGCTGGCCACCATGCTGGTCCACGATCTGCGCGGACCGCTGACCGGGATCAGCCTGATCGCGACCTGCGTGAGCGAGGAGCACCCCGAAGCGAAGGCGCAGCTCGCCGAGCTGCTCGACGAGGCCGATCGGATGCGCCGCATGCTCGCCGATGTCCTCGACATCTGTCTGGCGCAGAACGGCGCGCTGCGGCTACGCAGTACGCGCGTCGCGATGCCCGCGCTGGTCGCCAGCGTCGCCCGGCGGCTCGAGCGCGCGGCGCGCGAGCGACATCAGGCGCTCGTGGTCGAGATCCTCGACGGACCGAACACGATCACCGGCGATGCCGAGCTGCTCGAGCGCGTGGTGGTGAACCTCGCCAGCAACGCGATGACGCACGGCCCTGCCGGCCAGCCGATCACGATCCGCGTGCGGGGCGAGGCCGCGACGTGCATCGTCGAGGTCGTGGACATGGGCAAGACCATCGAGGCCGCCGAGCGGACCCGGATCTTCGGGATGTTCGAACAGATCGGTGCCCCATCGCCTCACACCGCCATGGGCCGCGGACTCGGGCTCGCGTTCGCGCAGCTGGCGGTCAGCGCGCACGGCGGTACGATCGCGGTCGAGCCGGCGACGCTACGCGGCAACCTGTTCCGGATCGCGCTTCCCGCCGGTTGACCCCGGCTCGATGAACTCCGCCCGCATGCGGCGGCACCTGCGCGCGCAACATGCGGGTCGGTCACTCGTCGAACGTCTTCGCCGCTCAGCAGCGGCGGTCACGAAGTCACGCTCGACGCCATGCACGCGCTGGGAAGGCACCGGCGTTCCGTGATCCCCGAGGCGCGCTGATCGCTCGCAGCATCGCTGAGATCGCGAGTCGGGTCACTTCGGCAAGAGCACCGTGTCGATCACGTGGATCACGCCGTTCGTCGTCTCGATGTCGGCCTTGGTCACCTTGGCGTTGTTGATCATCACCGCGCCGCCCTTCACCTTGATCGCAAGGCTCTGGCCATTGACCGTCTTCGCGCTGGTGAGCTTCGCCGCATCCGCCCCCATCACCTTGCCGGCGACGACGTGGTAGGTGAGCACCGCCGTCAGCTTCTTCTTGTCGGCCAGCAGGGCCTCGACAGTCCCTTTGGGCAGCTTCGCGAACGCGTCGTCGGTGGGCGCGAACACGGTGAAGGGCCCCTTGCCCTTGAGTGTGTCGATCAAGCCGGCTTCGGTCAGCGCCTTCGCCAGGATCTTGAAGTTGCCGGCGCCGACGGCCGTGTCGACGATATCGGCTTTGGGCTCGGCGAACGCCGCGGGTGCAGCGACGACGGAAACGAGGATAGCGAGAATGGTAGCTCGGATCATGATGGCTCCTGCGAACAGCTCCGCGAAAGTGCGTGAGCAGGCTTGAGACGTCGCATCCGGAGAGGTCGTTACGAACGGTCGATGTAACGCGGCATCGGCTCGACCGCGGTCACGGAGGGCAAGCAATGTGTAACCGGTGGGCTATGGTGGGTCTCTCAGGAGCCACGGCCAGCGTGTCCACCATTCTACTCACCGGCGCGACCGGGTTCATCGGTCGCCGCCTCGCCGTGGCGCTCGAGGCGGCGGGCTACACGGTCCTCAACGCCTCCCGCGATCCAGACCGGGCCCGCGAGCGCGAACCGACTCGTACGTGGCTCGCGCTGGATCTCGAACGCCCGGAGACCATCGCGCCCGCGCTCGCCGGCTGCGATGCCGCGTTCTACCTGATGCACGGCATGGGTCCGGGGCACGGCTCCGACTATCCCGCACACGAGGCCGCAGGCGCCGCCGCGTTCGCAGAGCTCGCCGCGACCGCGAAGCTTCGGCGGATCGTGTACCTCGGCGGAGTGATCCCAGCGACCGGCTCTTCGAAGCACCTCGCGAGTCGCGAGCGGACAGGTGAGATCCTGCGCGCCGGGGCGACGAGCGTGGTCGAGCTCCGGGCCGCCATGGTCATCGGCGCCGGGAGCGCGAGCTGGACGATGGTTCGCGATCTTGCGCGTCGGCTACCCGCGATGCTGCTGCCGCGCTGGCTGAAGAATTCGTCGTACCCGATCGCCGTGGAGGACGTCGTCGCGGGCTTGCTCTCGGCCCTCGAGCTCCCCGACGCTGGCTCGCAGGTGCTCGAGCTCCCCGGCGCGGAGCGGGTCACGCATCGCGACATGCTGGTGCGGACGGCGGCGGCGATGGGACGAAAAAGCCTCATGCTGAGCGTGCCGGTGCTCACGCCGAGGTTGTCGAGCTACTGGATCGCACTCGTCACGCGCACCGATCTGGCGATGGCGAAGGAGCTCGTCGAGGGAGTGCGCTTCGATCTCGAGCCATCGGGCGCCGTGCTGTGGGATCGCATCGCCCACGCTCCGATGGCACTCGACGCCGCGATCAAGCTGGCGCTCGTCGACGATCCCTCCGGCGATGCGCCGTCGCCGGCGATGATCGAACGATTGCAGGGGATCGGCACGCAACACTCACGGCGGACCCACACGTGAACCATCGCGCCGTGGTCGCCGTCGGGGTCTCGACGGCCGGCTTCGCCACCGCGCTCGGGCTACGCGAGGTGATCGATCCGTGGCTGTCGACCGCGGCGAGTGCCCTCGTCGGAATCGCGCTGTCCGCGTGGGCCCTCGGCCCGCGGCTCCGCGGCCTGTTTGCGATCACCGGGCGCGGGCTCGCCGCAGCGGCGGCCGTCGGCGTGGCTCTCGTCGTGGCCACGCACGCCGCGTACCGCGTGACCGACTCCATGTGGCCCACGGTGACCGACCGCGTGCGCGTGCTCTACGCGACGATCGCGGTGGGGCACGCTCGGCTTCCGCTCGTCGCGCTCACGCTGGTGGTGGTCGTCGCCGAGGAGATGATCTGGCGGGGCGCCGCGCTCGAGCTGTTCCCGGCGCGTCGCGCCTGGTTCGCGCCGGCGACGGTGGTGCTCTATGCGCTTCCGCAGGCACTTGCCGGCGCGTGGCTCCTCGTCGCGGCGGCGCTCGGTGTCGGCAGCCTGTTCCTCGTTCAGCGCATCATCACCTCTCGCCTGACGGATTCGATCGTCACGCACGCCGTCTGGAGCATCGCGATCTTCGTCGTGATTCCACTCGGGGCGTAGCGGTCCAGATCGCGGCGCGCCCGTGCGCCGAGGTACGCCACCCCGGGGGCCCTCCCCCCACGTGGCCCGTTGTCCCCATCGAGTACCGCTCGAGCTTCGCGAGCTTGCGTGGCTTTCGCCGCCCAGGTCCTACGGAAGATCGCGACGGGCCCCACGGCCCCTTCGTTGCACTGGTTGCGTCGTAGATGCCGCCAGCTCGCGACCAACGCCGTCCGAGGTCGCAACGATGGTTGCCCGCCCAGACCGAGGTGTCGCCCATGTCGTGGGTCCCGGGAGGCGACACTTCCTCCGCGGACACGACCTGTATGACGAGCAGGCTGGTGGCCGTTGACACCGCCACGGCAGCGGCGATCGATGAGCGGACGTTGCCCTTCGGGCCCGTCAACGTCCGCCCCGTTCACGACAGTCCGCCCCGCCGGCGTCGCCACGCGTCCGCTCCGATCGTGGGCGGTGAGCGCTACGAGCTCGGGGAGTTGATCGGGCGCGGAGGAATGGGCGAGGTGTTCGCAGCCTACGATGCGCAGCTCGGTCGCGAAGTCGCGATCAAGCGCCTCCATCCCGACAAGATCACACCCAGCTCGCTCGCGCGGTTTCTGCGCGAGGCCAGGATCCAGGGGTGGCTCGACCATCCCGCGATTCCTTCGGTCTACGACCTCGGGCGCGATGACGAGGGTCGCCCGTTCTTCGCGATGAAGAGGCTTTCGGGGATCACGCTCGACGAGATCCTGGCGGCTCGCGGGACCGAGGCCAGCGCGGACCACGATGCCCACCGCGCGGTACTGCCGCGATTCACCGAGCAGCAGTTGTTGCGCGCGTTCGTCGAGATCTGCCTCGCGATCGAGTTCGCGCACACGCGCGGTGTGCTGCATCGTGATCTCAAGCCCGCGAACATGCTGCTCGGCGAGTTCGGCGAGGTCTACGTGTTCGACTGGGGGGTTGCCCGCATCCTCGACGAGATCGTCCCCGCCACCGATACGACGCGTCCTACGCTCGAGCAGGTCGCGAACACCGCCGGCGTGCTTGGCACGCCCGGCTACATGTCTCCCGAGCAGGTGTGCGGTGATGACCTCGACGGTCGCGCCGACGTCTACGCGCTCGGCTGCGTGCTGTTCGAGATCCTCGTCGGACGCCGCGTGCACCCAAGTGGTCTCGCCGGGATGACCAGCGCCCTCGCCGGCGTGACTGCCTCGCCGTCGGCCTATCGCGACAACCTCGCACCCGAGCTCGACGAGCTATGTCGGCGCGCCACGGCCGTCGACCGCCGCGAGCGGATCGCCTCGGCGCGCGCGCTCGGCGAGGCGGTCCAACGCTACCTCGACGGAGACCGCGATCTGGCGCTGCGCCGCAGGCTCGCGCGAATCCATCTCGAGACCGCTCGCCGCGCGAGCGAGGAGGCCTCGCACGTGACGCGAACCGACGGCTTCGCGGCCGCGACGGTCGCGATGCGCGAGGCAGGCCGCGCGCTCGCACTCGATCCGTCACTGCCCGGCGCCGCCGAGCTCGTCGGTCGGCTGATGATCCAGCCCGCTCCGCGCGCGCCTGCCGACGTGGCGGCCGAGGTCGAGAGCTCCGAGCTCCCGGAGCAGCTGAGGATGGCGAAGCTCTCGATCGCCACGTATGCCGGGTACGCATGCGTGGCGCCTTTGTTGATCGCGTTCGGGATCCGCGACGCGCCCTATCTATGCGCGCTGGTCGCGATCGCGGTCAGCAACATCGCGATTGCGAGCATCACGCTGATCCAACGGAGAGCCGCACCCAGGATCGCGGTCGCGATCGGCCACGCCGCGATGCTGGGCTTGATCGCGCGCATGTTCACGCCGCTGTTCATCGCGCCGGGCGTCACCGCGTTGATGCTGATGGCGTACGCGCAGCACCCCACGACACGCCGACGCGATCTCATGGGCGGCGGCGCGATCGCGGTCGCGGCGGTGCTCGGCGTGTGGGGAGCCGAAGCCTTCGGCTGGGTCAGCGCCACGACCATGGTTGACGGTGGCATGATCCAGCTCCGGCCTCCGCTCGATGGGATTGCCCAGTTCCCGATCGTGCCGGCGCTCTGCTGCTATTCGATCCTGCTCGTCGCGGTCGCCACCGAGTTCGCGTACTCGGTGGCGAGGCGCGGCCGCGACGCGCGGCGCGAGCTGCAGGTCCACGCCTGGCACCTCCGGCAGCTGGTGTTCCTCGACGAACCGCCGCGGATCCGCGTGTAACTTTCGGTCGCAGGCGGGCGTCCCACCCTGGCTGTGGCAACTCCGATTAGCGTAGCCGGCCGCATCGCCAAGGTACGCCAGAGGCCGGTCGGGCGATGGCGTGCGACGACGCGCCTGGCGCTGCGGATGGCCGTGCACTCGCGAGCGAAGTTCGTGGGGACCCTGCTCGGTGTGGTGTTTGCCGCGCTGCTCGCCAACTTCCAGCTCGGCACGATGTTCGGCCTGCTCGCCAAGAACACTCTGTTCGTCGACAACGCAGGCGCAGATCTGTGGATCGTACCGCCGGCGACCACGTTCGCGCAGCCCGGCCAGCGCCAGTCGACGGCCTTGCTGGATCTCGCGCGAACCATTCCCGGAGTCCAGCGCGCGTCGGCGGTGATCATGGTCGGCACGTCGATCGCGAAGCCGGGCGGGGGCAGCGAGGCCATCACCCTGGTCGGGGTCGACCTCGATACGATGCTCGGCGGTCCGTTCAACATGGTCGCGGGAGATCCGGACGCGCTTCGCGTGCGGGACACGGTGATCATGGAGGATGCACAGCGCGAACGGTTCGGTGGGCTCAATCTGGGATCCATACGTGAGGTCGGCGGTCAGCTCGTTCGAGTCGGGGGGTTCACGTGGGGTTTGCTGCCATTCGGCCCGGCCTACGCGTTCGGCGATCTCGACCTCGTGCGAGAGATCGCAAAGGTGCCGAGCGACGAGCTCAGCTTCGTACTCGTCCGTGTTGCTGACGGTACGGACGTTGCGTCGGTGAAGTCCGCGCTGGAGCACCGCGTGCCCACCGCGATGGTGATCACTCGCGATGCGTTCCACGACGTGATCACGTACACGCTGCTCTCCCAGCAGCTCGGCATCACATTCGGCGTGTCGACGCTGTTCGGCCTGGTGATCGGCTTTGTCATCGTCCTGTTGTCGATGTACTCGGCAGTGCTCGACAACCTGCGTGAGCTCGGGACGCTGAAGGCGATCGGCTTCTCGAACCTAGATCTCATGCGAATGCTCGTCGTGCAGGCGATCGTCTATGCGTTGCTCGGATCGGTGCTCGGACTCGGGCTCGTCGCGGGCGCAGCCGAGGGCATTCGTTCGGCGAACCTGAGCCTCGTGATCCCCCAGACCCTCGTGATGATCACGCCGCTCGCGATGATCGTACTGTGCGTCGCGGCCTCGTTTCTCGGGTTCTACCGCGCGGCGCGCCTCGAGCCGGGGATCGTGTTCCGATGACCACCGCGATCGACGTCGTCGGTGTGACGAAGACGTTCGGAAAGGGTGCGCTCGCATTCACCGCACTGACCGACATCGCGATGCGGGTCGAGCAAGGCGAGGTGGTCATGCTCGTCGGCCCCTCGGGATCGGGCAAGACCACACTGCTCTCCGTGATCGGCGGCGTCTTGCGCCCGTCGGCCGGACGAGTCGCGCTGTTCGACACGGATATCGCGAAACGCTCCGAGCGCGAGCTGCCCGTGATCCGCCGCGCGCTGATCGGCTTCGTCTTTCAGGGGCACAACCTGATCTCCGCGCTGACCGTGCGCGACAACGTGCAGCTCGTTCTCGAAACACGAGGAGTGGCGCGGCGAGATGCGCGCCGGGAGAGCGACGCACTGCTCGCTCGGGTCGGACTTGCCGACAAGCTCGACGCGTACCCCGCGCAGCTCTCCGGCGGCCAGCGCCAGCGCGTCGCCATCGCGCGCGCGGTCGCGGGGGATCCGCCGCTCGTGCTCGCCGACGAGCCGACCGCGGCGCTCGACGCGCACGCCGGCCTCGCGGTGACCGAGCTGCTGGCAGAGCTCGCGCGCGAACGCGGCGCGACGGTCGTGATCGTGACGCACGATCCGCGCATCCTCGGCTTCGGCGACCGAATCGTCAGGATCGCCGACGGGCGGATCGTCGCAGACAACGAGGGAGCGTCATGAAGAGGCCAAGGTGGTTCACCGTCGTGCTGACCGTCGCCGTGATCGGAATGGGGGTGCAGGCGACCCGCCTTCTCCGCGCGGCGCCACCGACAACTCCGCGTGGAGCCGACGTCGACAAGGCGAAGCGCGTGGTCGTCGCGCCGGACGGAGGGATGGACGAGCGGGCGGCACCACCGCCTCCGTCGATCACGTCCGGCAACGGCGTGATCGAGCCCGCCGTGCCGGAAGTAGGCGTCGGCGCGGCGGTCACGGGCCAGATCGCGCGCATCGCGGTAACGGAAGGGCAACGCGTCGCGGCCGGCGAGGTGCTCGTCGAGCTCGATCGGCGCGTCGAAGCGGCTGCGCTCGCGGCGGCCGAGGCCGACGTGCTCGCGGCGCGGGCCGAGCTCGATCGTGTGGTGCGTGGCAGTCGCGCCGAGGACATCGGAGCCGCGCGCGCGGATGCCGACGGAGCACGCGCCCGTGCGGCCCTCGCGAAGACCGTCGCAGAGCGGACGGAGCGCGCTGCGGCCGTCGGCGCCCTGACCGGAGACGAGCTCGACCGAGCACGCCGCGAAGCCGAGTCTGCGGACGCGGTCGCGCGCGCATCGTCGTCGCGCGAGCAGGCGCTGATCGCCGGTTCGCGCCGCGAGGACATCCAGCTCGCGCGGGCCCGACTCATGGGGGCCGAGGCCCGGCGCGATCAGGCCGCGGCGCTCCACACGCGGATGGTGCTGGTGGCGCCCACGGCCGGCGAGGTGCTCCAGCTCCCCTATCGCATGGGCGAGCTCTATCAGCCGAGCTCCCCCGGCGGCGCGAACCTGCCGCTCGCGGTGATCGGCGAGACGTCACGGCTGCGGGTGCGCGTGGACATCGACGAGCGCGACATCGGCAAGGTCAAGCTCGGCGCGAGGACCGTGGTGCGCGCGAGCGCGTTCCCGGGCGTGGACTACGGTGGGTCGATCGTCGAGATCGGTCGTCGAATGGGCCGCAAGAACGTGCGCACCGATGACCCCATCGAGCGCAACGATACCAAGATCCTCGAGGCTGTCGTCGCGCTCGACGGCATGCCACCGCTCGTCGTGGGACAGCGCGTTGTCTGCTACGTCCTCGCTTCCCCCTGACACATCTCACGGCGGTTGCCTGTAACTGCAGGCCGGCAGGGTTCATCGAATCGGTCTTGCCGCTTCCATCCAAGACCGCACGCAGTGTCCCGGTGTCGACGGAGATCCGCGACAGGATCCAGCGTGCCAAGCAACGCTTCCACGCGAATGACAACATCTCTGCGTTTGTCGAGCCGGGCGATCTCGACGAGCTCCTCGAGGAGGTGGCCCTGAAGATGGAGGGCGTCCTCGAGAGCCTCGTGATCGACACCCGCTCCGATCACAACACGCGCGAGACGGCCCGGCGCGTGGCGAAGATGTACCTGACCGAGGTCTTCAGGGGTCGCTATGTCCCTGCGCCACCCGTGACCGAGTTCCCGAACGCCGCGTACCTGAACGAGCTCATGATCGTCGGCCCGATCTCGGTACGCAGCGCCTGCAGCCACCACTTCTGCCCGATCATGGGGCGCCTCTGGATCGGCCTGATGCCGAACGAGCACTCGAACCTGATCGGCCTCTCGAAGTATGCGCGGCTCGCCGAGTGGATCATGTGCCGGCCGCAGATCCAGGAGGAAGCGATCATGCAGCTCGCCGAGATGCTGATGAACAAGGTCACGCCCGATGGTCTCGCCGTGGTCATGGAAGCCGATCACTTCTGCATGCACTGGCGCGGCGTCAAAGACGCCGGCACCAAGATGGTCAACAGCGTCATGCGTGGCTCGTTCCTGAAGAACCCCTCGCTTCGCCGCGAGTTTCTCTCTCTCATCAACCTGAAGAACTGAGGCCGAGATGCTCGTCCGCTGTCTCTACGCCAGCCGCCCTGCGGTTCCCCTCTCGCCCGACGTCATGGATTCGATCCTGGAACAGTCGCGCCGGAACAATCCTCGGCTCGGCATCACCGGCATGCTGTGCATGAGCGACGGCGTCTTCATCCAGGTCCTGGAAGGCGGTCGCGACGAGGTCTGCGACCTCTACAAGACCATCGTCGGCGATAACCGACACGCCCATGTCCGGATCCTCGTCTACGAGGAGATCACCGAGCGCCGCTTCGGCCACTGGACCATGGGTCACGTCAACATCGCCAAGGTCAACGCGTCCCTGCTCTTGAAGTACTCCGAGAAGGCGGCGCTGAACCCGTTCGCGTGCTCCGGGCGCGCGACCATGGCCCTCCTCGACGAGCTTGTCGCCACGGCCTCGATCGTCAATCGAGGCAGCTGATCTCCAGCGCCGTCACGGCGCAGGCAGAAGGAATGTTGCAGCTCGGTGCATCCAATCGCGCGGCAGGGGCGAAGTGGTTCCTGTCGACTCGTCTCGACCTAACAACCAGGAGCCTTTCATGATCATCGCTACTCGCGCGCTTCTTGCCACCACGATGCTCTTCGCCGCATGCGGAGACGACGCTGATTCTCCGCTGCCCGACGCCGCCGCCGGACCTGTCTCGATCGTCGCGACAGCGCAGGCCACCCCATCCCTCTCGACACTCGTCGCCGCCGTCGTGTTCGCGAGTGACAACAACGACCTCGTCACGCTGCTCGACAGTCCGGGTACGTTGACCGTCTTCGCCCCGACGAACGATGCGTTCGACGCTCTCGCAGTCGAGCTCACCGGCACTCCCACCGCGAAAGGTGCCGATCTGTTGACGGCCGCGAACAAGCCGCTCCTCCGCACCGTGCTGCGCTATCACGTCTTGACGTCGAACGTGAACGCATCCGCCATTCCGTTCGGCAAGCCGATCACGAGCGCCGAAGGCAGTGTCTTCAAGATCGATATGGGGTCGCCCCCGAAGATCACCGATGGGCGTAACCGGACGGCCAACATCACGGCGACCGACATTGCGGCCAGCAACGGCGTGGTCCACCTGATCGACAAGGTGATCCTCCCCGCGGACAAGAACATCGTCCAGACTGCCCAGGCTCTCGCCGCGAAGAACCCTGCCGAGTTCACCATCCTCGTCGAGGCAGTCGTTGCTGCGAACCTCGCCGGCACCCTTTCCGGCCCTGGTCCGTTCACCGTGTTTGCACCGACGGACGCGGCGTTCGCCGCTTTGCTCACGGAGCTCGGGATCACCAAGCAAGCGCTGCTCGCGAACACCACCCTGCTGACGAAGGTCCTCACCTATCACGTCGTTTCGGGCCGCGTGTTCAAGGCGGACGTGCCGGTGGGGTCGCCGATCGCGACCGTGGAGACGGGCACCATCACGGTCGACGGGACGCTGAAGATCACCGACGCACGCGGGCGCAAGTCGGGCATCGTCGCGACTGACACTCTGACCTCGAACGGCGTGATCCACGTCATCGACAAGGTGTTGCTGCCCGCGCCGTGACCGAGAGGCACGAAGTCGCCGCGCAGCGCCTCAACAACCTGCGCCCGCCGATCGTCAGTCCTCGCCTTGCGCCTTCGTGTAGCCCGGCTTGCCGTCGAGCTCCTCGAGTTTCTCGACGTGCATCCATCGGTGCAAGGTCGTCGTTCGCTCGAGCAGCTGGAGAATCGTCGCATCTGCGACCGTCGTCGTCCCCTCGCGTAGGACGTACCGGCAGCGCCAGTGGTCGACACATGCGGGCGTGGCGCCGGTCGGTGGGAACACCTTCGTGCCGCGGTTCGAGATCATCTTGAGCTGCACGGGGAGGCCGGACGCGATCTCCGACATCTCCATGCCGAGCTTCTCGGGGCTGGTCTCCGCTTCGACGAACACATCGACGCCGACGGTCCGCCGGGTCTTGATCCGGAGGAACTCCGGTCCCTGGGACGACGCGGGCACGGCGAGTCCGCGAACCTCGCGGGCTCGCCAGCGCTCGGGGCGCGTACCGAGATTCGCGATCACGGCCTCCGCGAACGCCGACGTCGACACGCTGCCCTCGGGGCGGACGTCACGGGTGTAGGTGCCGCGTTCGAGCGTTACCAGCAGGGCCTCCTCGACGCTGCGTGCCGCTGCCAGCTCGTCCAGGTAGCGCAGCATCATGACGCCGGAGAGAAGAACCGCCGAGGGATTGATCACGTTCTTTCCGGCGTACTTCGGCGCCGAGCCGTGGACCGCTTCGAAGATCGCGACATCGGACCCGATGTTGGCTCCGGGGGCAAACCCGAGCCCACCGACCAGCCCCGACGTCAGGTCCGAAAGGATGTCGCCGTTCATGTTCGTGGTCACGATGACATCGAACTGCTCGGGTGTGCGAACGAGCTGGTGTGCGCAGTTATCGATGATGATGTGGTGCGCTTCGATCGCCGGATACTCGAGCGCGATCTCTTCGAACACCCGCTTCAGGAGTCCCTCGGTGAGCTTCATGATGTTGGCCTTGGTCGCGCAATGGACGCGCTTGCGTCCTTCGGCGACCGCGACCTCGAACGCGAGTCGAACGATCTTCTCGCAGCCGGGACGCGACATCAGCTTCAGGCACTGAGCGACCCCGGCGGTCTGCTGGTGCTCGATCCCGGCGTACAGATCCTCGACGTTCTCGCGGACGATCACGAGGTCGATGCCGCGACCGCTGTAGGGCGTGACCACCCCGGGCATCTCGCGGACCGGGCGGATGTTGCCGTAGGTCTCGAACAGCTTGCGGAGGGTGACGTTCGCGCTCTTCTCGCCGTATCCGATGGGGGTCTCGAGTGGGCCCTTCAGCGCGACGCGCGTGTCCTGGATGGAGGAGATGGTCGCGGGCGGCACGCCGCTGGGGAGCCCCGCCTTGAACACCTCGGCGCCCGCCTCGCACGTCTCCCATGCGATCTGGACGCCGGTCGCTTCGATGATCGTTCGAGTCGCCGCAACAACCTCGGGGCCGATGCCATCGCCCTCGATGAGCGTGACGCGCTTGCGGCCGTGAGCATCCATCTTGTAACGCATGTCGTGTCCTTTCGTGTTTATAAAACCGCGATTCAGAAAACACGACACGAGTAGCGTATATTATTCCGGGCGTCAACCCCAGCCGAGAGATCCGATGGTTCGCGTAGAATGGTCGGGTGAAGCGCAAGCCCACGGCTCGGACGCGTGCCGCCCAGCCGAGCACCTCCCCCGCGAGGTGGACGTTCCTGACCAACCATGCACACGTCCTCCTGTGCATCGCACAGGACCCCGAGACCGTGCTCCGGGAGGTCGCGACCCGCGTGGGGATCACGGAACGTGCGGTGCAACGCATCGTGGCGGAGCTCGAGGCCGACGGCTACCTCGTGAGGGAGCGGATCGGGCGCCGTAACCGCTACGTGGTGACGGCGGATCTCCCGCTGCGCCATCCGGTCGAGCGTCATCAGCCGGTGGCGGCGCTGCTCTCGCTGGTTCACGGCCGGCGCTGACCGACGCGTCACGTGGAAGCGCGCCCGGCGACTCGATCAGTTGAGGACGGGGAGAGGCGAGACAATGAACCCGGCTGGCGCCGCGCCGCTGGCGGCGCGAATACGGATCCGACCAGCACCACCGCCACCGCCGCCGCCTCCGGCGTCGCCGCCACCGCCGGCGCCGCCGGATCTCGGGTTCATGCCGAGCATGCCGCCAAGCCCCCCGACTCCCGTCGAATCACTCGTGCCGCCCGCCGCGTCATCGATCGCGCAGGGACCGTCCGCGCCTGGACCACCATCATTCGTGTTGTGGCTACCGCCGCCACCGCCGCCGCCGTTCGCGCACACCGTCACCATGGACGTGATCGCGATCGTCTTGCCCTCCAGAACGATCGCGCCCCCGCTTCCACCGCCACCGCCACCCGCACCTTCGTGCGTGCCCGAGCCATTGGAGATGCCGTTCGCTCCCCCGCCACCACCGCCGCTCGCTTCGACGCGTGCACTCCCTTCGAGTACGAGGGCGTCACGGACGCTGAGCTGGATCGCGCCACCCCCACCTCCGCCCGCGCCAGGGTCCGCCATCGCCGTGTCGTGCTCCTGACCACCCGCTCCGCCGTTGCATCCGCCGCGCAATGGCTCGAGCATCGGATTACCTTCGATCGCCATCTCGGCGCCGCCCGGAGTCTTCGTCGCTGTGGACGTATCCCCGGTGCCGCCCGACGCGCCGATCGTCCCGAACGCCCCACCTGCACCACCGCCGCCCGCGGACTTGGTCAGCGCAGAATCGGCATCGCTGCCTGCATGTCCCGTGCACGTCGCTGCCCCGGCCCCCGGTGTGGCGGTACTGGCTGAAACCGTGAGAACACCCGCGATCGTGGAGGTGCCATAGACCGCGATGACCAAGGCTTCGTTGCCGCGGATCTCGAGGCTCACCCCAGCGCGGATCTCGAAACCCGACACCGCGAGCACGCGCGGCGATCCAGCGGAGGGCAAGGTGCGCGTCGTGCCGCCGTTGGTGAGGACGCCGGTCTGAGGCGTGTACGTGTAGACGCCGCTGTCGAGGACCACCGTGGGTTGGATCGGCATCGTGCACGGCGTGAAGTTCGACGGCACGAACGACCACAGCGCGGCGCAGCTCGGATCCACATCCACCGGTGCGTCCGCGGGGTCAAACGCGTCGGGCGTCGCCGTACAGCTGGTGCTGCCACACGGCGCGGAAAAACCGCACCCGGCCAGAGCAGGGAGTAGGCCAAGGGGGACCCAACGCATCACGTGTCATTCTACGCCGTTGTGTTCGTGGCCGGGCGAGATGTTGCAGCCTGAGCGGATCACTCGATCAGGAGGGGGACCGAGACCATGCTCATGCCGTCGGTCTCGTCGGTAAGGACGACGAACAGCCAGGTCACGCCGCGCGGCCCGGCGGTGTACGTCGTCGCCTCGGACTCGGGTAGCGGCGCATCCGGGTCCACGAGAGCGACCCGCGAATCGGCCAGCTCCCCGGCGGGGCTGTAGAAGCTGCTGTCGACCTGCTCGCGCACGCCCGGCGTGACGGCGGCGGGTCGCTCGTCGAGATCCGCGGCGTCGACCGTCACGTTCAATGCGTAGGACTGCGCGGCCCGCAGCGTCGTGGTCGCCACGCCATCGAACCGGACCTCGACGACACGTGGGTTGGTCCGGACCACGGCGCTGTCGACGACCTCGACGTCACGTCGCGCGATCAAGGTGCGACCATCCACGTCCACCTCCGCGATGAGCGGGACTCGCAACGTGAGCCCCGCCGCGAGGGCCGCGCGCCACGGATCCGGTGGAGCGTCGATGCCGGGCGGCGACGGGAACGCGGCCGCGAGCGCCGCCGCCGACACCGCGACGCGTCCGTCGTCGTCGGTGACGAGCACCAGCGCATCGCCTCCCACGCAATCCCGCGACGGATCGGAGACGAACGTCCATGGCGCACATGCACGCATCCGCACGGCGTCGACGCGCCGGCCCGCCGACGCTCCACCTCCGACCTCGCCCCGCGGGCCGTCGGGGGCGACGGTGAGTGCCGTTATCCGGATCGTCCCTTCGAGCGTGAGTGCCGATGGCTCGGTCGCGATCGCGAGCACACGGGGGCCGGTGATCTTCGTGATCGGATCGACTCCACCGTCGCTGCACGCAGCGAGAACGAGGCTGATCGCAACCATCGCGTTGCGGATCACTGCGCGTACTCCAGGCCGAGGGATGGGAACACCGGCAGCCCTCGCGTGTACTCCCGCGAGCTGTAGTCGAAGTTGTACGAGACCCCCTCGGGGTTCACACGATTGGTCACGTTCTGCACGTCGAGGAACAGCTTGAGCGTGCCCCACGGTCGCTGCCACGTGCGATCGACACGTAGATCGAGCTGGACGAACGCTGGCAGACGGTCCGAGAGCGCGGGACCGGAGAGCGCGACGAACTTCTGCGTGCCGGTATCGAAGAACGAGCCGGAGGTCGGCGTGATCGGGTTGCCGCTCGCGTAGCGCAGCCGCGCGCCGACCCGCCATCGCGGTCCGATCGGCGCGGTCGCGAGCGCCGTGAGCACGTGCGGCTGATCGAGCACGTAGGGCGCATAGCGGTCGAGCGCCCACGGGTCGCCCTGACGGTACGAACGCGCGTACGTGTACGAGATCCAGCCCTGAACCTGCCCGATCCGGCGCCGCAGCTGGGCCTCGACCCCATAGGTACGCCCCCGACCGCGGGTGGCCTGCGCGGTCCACCGGCCGAGCGCCTCTTCGTTGAAGTCGCGACTCGCCGCGACGGCGCCGCCGGAGCCCGCGCTCCCCGG
>JBBRED010000139.1:0-19673 GCA_038203335.1 Haliangiales bacterium
CCTTCAGTCGCTCGTAGGTCGTCCTGCTCACACTGATGCTGCGCCGAGTCTGCTTCTTGGCCATGATCTTTCCTTACGCTACAGGTAGGGCATCGTCAAGGCTAACCTACTAGCCCTGGACTCCCGTTTGACGTGTGCAGATATACGATCGAGCCCTGACAACCACACGTCGATCGCGACGCGTGATCGCGCGATCGGCGCGAGATCACTCACGATCAAAAATGATCCCGGGATCGCCTCGTCGCCCGATCCGGCGAGCCACTCGATCGAACACCGATGCGAACGATCCGCGGTGGCGTGCAGGGAAACCACCCAGGTCCGTGCGTGCGCCCACGCGCGCTCGCGATTGCGTGCGACGCGACAGGTCCGACTCGCTCGGAATGCTACCATCCGAAATTGCACCTTAAGAGTTATGTGGGCTGCGCTTAGACTCCTTCGCGCCACGCGCGTGTTCGCCGTCATCTTCCTCAGCTATCTGTGGCAGGTGTCGTGGGCGAGGCTGTGGCCATCGCGTCGCGATACGAAGGAGCGCTGGAAGAAGATCCATCGGCGCAATGCGCGTCGCATGTACAAGGGCTTCGTCAGCCTGCGCGGCGTGTACATCAAGCTCGGCCAGATCCTCTCCGTGATGGGGACGTTCCTGCCGCGCGAGTACACCGAGGAGCTCGAGGGTCTGCAGGACGATGTGCCGCCGCAGTCGTACAAGAAGATCAAGGCGACGTTCGTGAAGTCGTTCAAGCGCCAGCCGCACGACTGCTTCACCACGTTCACCGAGGAACCGATCGCGGCCGCGTCGCTCGGTCAGGTTCACGAAGCGACCACGCCGACCGGCGAGCGTCTCGCGGTGAAGATCCTCTATCCGAACGTCGCGACGATCATCAAGATCGACCTCAAGGTCCTGAGCTGGGCGCTCGGCATCTACAAGAACTTCGTCCCGATCCAGCAGATCTCCCGCGTGCACGAGCAGCTCGCCGACATGCTGCAGCGCGAGACCGACCTCGCGAACGAGGCGCGCTGCATCACGCGCATGGCGGCGAACTTCGCGAACGATCCGGACACGCTGTTCCCGGTCGTCTACCCGGAGTTCTCGAGCCCCACCGTCATGACGATGACGTTCATGGACGGCGTCAAGATGACGAAGAAGGACGCGCTGAAGAAGCTCGGCCTCGATCCGTACGACGTCGCGACCAAGCTGACGAAGATCTTCTACAAGCAGCTGTTCATCGATCGCTTCTTCCACGCCGATCCGCACCCCGGAAACTTCTTCGTGCAGAAGGGCCCCGAGGGCCAGGTCCGCATCGTCGTGCTCGACCTCGGCTCGGCGACCGAGCTCTCGGACAACCTCGCCGACGGCATGTTCGACATCCTCCAGGGCCTGATGACCCGAAAGGACGACCTCGTCGTCCAGGGCATCAACACGATGGGCTTCATCGATCCGAACGGCGATCGCGAGCTGCTCGAGCGCACCGTGCGCAAGTACTTCGAGAAGCTGCTCAACCTGAACATCTCCGACTTCTCGAAGATCGATCCGAAGGTCGCCGAGCAGCTCTCCGATCCGGACATGAAGCGCGACGAGCTCCGCGAGCTGATGAAGTCGATCGCGTATCCCGAGGGCTGGTTCTACGTCGAGCGCGCGGCCGTGATCATGTTCGGCCTGCAGTCGACGATCGCGCCGAAGCTCAACGGCATCCACATCGGCTTCCCGTACATCACGCAGTTCCTCTTCGAGCGCAACGCGAAGCGCCTCGCGCAGGCGGCGGCGTCGGCGAAGGCCGAGGCCTCGAACCCGCGCATCCCGCTGCCGCCGATCTCGGAGACCAGCCTCAAGCCGATCTCGGAGACCACGCTCAAGCCGGTCTCCGAGAGCGGCACGAAGCCCCAGCCGAAGGCCGAGCAGAAGGCCGACGGGCAGAAGACCGACGGCAAAGAAGAGACGCTTCTCAACTAGCGCTTGGCGTCGCGCAGGTACTTGTCGAGGAACTTCAGATACGCCTCCTGCGCGGCGATCGTGTTCTTCTGCTTCTGAAAGCCGTGGCCCTCGTCGTCGAACACGAGGTACTCGACCGGCGCGCCGGCCTTCTTCGCGGCGGCCACGATCTCGTCGGACTCGACCTTCAGCACGCGCGGATCGTTCGCGCCCTGCACCACGAGCAGCGGGCGCTTGATGTTCTCGGCGTGGAACAGCGGTGAGATCGACTGGAGCCGCGCCTTGTCGGTCGCCGGATCGCCCATCTCGGCGTACAGCGACTCGCGGAACGATGCCCACCACGGCGGGATGCTCTCGAGCGTGCGCACCCAGTTCATGACGCCGAAGATGTCGATGCCGGCATCGAATGCTTCGGGCGCGAACGCGAGCGCAGCACCGACCATGTACCCGCCGTAGCTGCCGCCCATGATCGCGACGCGCTTGCCATCGACCCAGTCAAGGCTCGCGAGGTACGGACGCGCGGCGACCGTGTCCTTGAGATCGACGTCGCCGTGCCTCTTGTCGTCCATGTGGAAGAACGTCTTGCCGTAGCCCGACGAGCCGCGGTTGTTCGTGGCGAGCACCGCGTAGCCGTGGTTGACGAGGTGCTGCGTCATCTCCGAGTAGCCTCGGCGCGACTGGCCGCCCGGACCGCCGTGCACGAGGACGATCGCGGGCACCTTGTTCGTCGCCGACGCGTCCTTCGGCTTGTACAGGATCGCCGGGATCTCGAGGCCGTCGAAGCTCTTGTAGCGGACCACCTGCGAGTCGACGAGGTCGTCGGGGTTCACCTCCGGGTTGAGCGTGTGCGTGAGCTGGCGCGGTGCGCCGCCTCCCACGTCGACCGTCCACACGTCGCGCGGTGTGCGATCGCTCGTCAGCACGAAGCCGAGCTGCTTCTCGTCCTTCGAGAAGAACGCGCTCGTCACATCGGCGTTCGGCAGCGCGGGGAGCGGGACGTCCTTACCGGTCGTGGTGTCGACCACGCGGAGCACCGTCTTCGCATCCTCGTTCGTGGTGCTGACGCGGTAGCGACCGGTCTCCGAGAACGCGACCTGCGCCACGTCCCACTGCGCGCTGACCTCGGGCTTCGCCTTGCCGGTCGCGAGGTCGTACGACCACGCCTGGTCGAACTCGCCCTGCCCGTCGCTGCCGAACACCAGCGTCTTGCTGCTCGGCGCGAACCCGAACACGCTGTGCTCGATGTTGCCGGTGTGCTTCGTGATCACCTTCGGCGCCGCCTTCGGCTTCGTGAGATCGACGAGCAGCAGATCGTTGTCGGCGTTCGTGCGCGCCTTTGTGAGCGCGAGCCAGTGGCCATCGCGGCTGACATCTCCGATGGAGAGTGCGTCCTTGTTCGTATAGACGAGCGCGCGCTTGTAGTCCTTCGCGGCGTAGCGATAGACGTCGAAGTCCTTCGGGTCACGCTCGTTCGTCATGACCCAGAACCACTTCCCGTCACCGGAGAAGCCGATCAGCTCCGCCTTCACCTTCGCGCCGGGAGTGATGTCCTTCGCGTCCTTGCCGTCGAGCACGTAGAGGTGAGAGAGCTCGTTGCCACCCGCATCCTGCGTGTAGAGCACCCGGTCGTCGTTCGGGAAGTATCCCGCGGGGAACTGCGACTCCCTCGACTCGGTGAGCCGCACCGGCTCGCCACCGGCGGTCGGAAGCGCGTACAGGTTGAACACGCCGGACGTGTCCATCGCGACCAGGATTCTCGAGCCGTCGTGCGAGAAGTTCGCCGCGGAGACCGCGACGTTCTTGAACAGCGTGGCCGCATCGTAGCGCTTGGTCGTTGCCGACGCCGCGACCTCCGGAGGTCCGATCTCGGGCGGGCGTGATTCCTCGGGCACCGGCGGAGGCGGCTCGACGGCGTGAGTCTTGCCGCCGCACCCGACGAGGACGGCGAACAACGAGAAGCGGAGGTAGATGCTCATGATGCGCGCATCCTAACGCACACGAGCGGAAGCGCAGCCGGCAGGACTCGAACCCGTGACTCGCGAGTCATTACTTCGCGCGTGATACCTCTTCACCACGGCTGCGTGGAACATCATGCGGCGACCTCGCTCGCCGCGCCAGCACGGAGACCGACGAGCACGCCCTCCATCGTCGCGAGCCACGCGCGCTGATCGTCGAGCGTGGCGAACGCGCCGTGGAGCCGCCCGCGGGAGCTCGCGCGCACCGTGTGGAGCAGCGTCGCATCGGCGCGCAGGTATCTGCGTTCGTGATGCGCTTCGCGCACCGTCTGCTTGCGCTCCTGCCACCACGGTTCGTCGTCGTGGCGATGACCGAGGGCGCGGCGCAGGTCGACGAGGCGAAGGTTGATGCGGGCGAGGACGATCTTGACGGTCAGTTGCTCAGACATGGTGATCCTTCCGCGCACCAGGGACAGGTGCGCGAGCAAGCGGCGCACGCGCGCGCGAGGCATCGGCACCACGCCGATGGCCATCGGCGCGCCGCGCCAGGGTTCATCCGGTTCGCGGACGAGAACGTGGGGCACGCCCTGCGCGACGAGCATGCGCTCGAGCGCGAGAAGTGCCTCGGCAGGTGCCTGGAGCGCGACCGCTGTCGTCGGTGACAACGCGGTGCTAGCGCCCGGGAGCTGCGCCGACTGCCCAGCAGCGTGAACGATCATCGCGGCCTGGACGCCGAAGGGGGCGTCGCTGCGGACGATCACGTAGTGGCAGGGGTCGGCGTCAATGCATGAGTTGCACGCTAAGTCGCGGCACGGGCTCGCGCAAGCAGTTTCGCGTAAGCTGCCGTGAGTGCTGATCGCAGTGGAGCGCCTTCTCGTACGGGTCCGTCAGGTCCCGTCGCGCGCGGACGAGCTGATCACGCTGCGCGGTCGACTGCGTGCCGAGCGCCGCGCGAAGGTCGGGCGCGAAGAGCGCGCGCTCGCCCTCGAGGTGCGCGCGCTGAAGGAGCGGGCCTCGGCCGCGCTCGCCGACACCACGTCGTGTCACACGTGCGCGACCGGCAAGCGCTGGCCGCGCGGCGCGCACGCGGGCGGCGATTGTTGCAGCGGCGTCACCGCGGATCTGTTCGATGACGACGAGGTCGGCGCGCTCGCCGCGGCGGGCACCCGGCCGCGCGACCTGCGCGCACCGCGCGGAGATCACGCGGGCTGCGCGTTTCGCGGCGCGCTCGGCTGCACGCTCGAAGCGGCGGATCGCCCGATGCGCTGCGTTCACTACACCTGCATGATCCTGCGGCGCGAGCTCAAGGCGAACAGCGCGCTCGCCACGACCGATGCGATCCTCGTCCAGCTCAAGGGCCGGATGGCGGAGCTCGTCGCGCTGCGGCAGGCGCGGCTCGCGGCCGAGCTGATCGCACCGCTCGAGGCAGCCCTTACCGCTGCTGGCGCTTCCGACCGATCGCCGCGAAGCGATCGAGCAGCGGCAGCCCGATCGACGGGAACGGCCGCAGCAGATGGATCATCGCCGCCCGGTACGCCGGGATCGTCTTGATCAGGCGCGGCCGCGCGATCAGCGATGCGGCCGCATCTGCGACGGTGTCGAGCGTGAGCTGCGTGTTCGAGAACAGCAGGCTCGCCGCCTCGTCGTGTGCGACCGCGGCGGTCATCTCGCCGGCGATCGCATCGGGCAGCAGGGAGCTGACCGTGATCGGACGCTTCGCGCGGCGCAGCTCCGAGGCGAGCGACAGCGAGTATCCGAGCACGCCGTGCTTGGTCGCGCCGTAGACGGCGAGACCCGGCGTGGGGACGATCGCCGACATCGAGGCGATGTTGAGGATCGTGCCGGCGGTCATCGCCTCGATCGCCGCGTGACAGCCCCAGATCACGCCCAGGAGATTGACCTCGACCATCCGCCGGGTCGCCGCGTCATCGATGCCCCACGCGTCGCCCACGCTCAGCACGCCGGCGTTGTTGACCCACGCACGGATCGGACCGATCGCAGCCGCGGCGGCCGCGACCGCGCGGTGCCCGTCGGGGTCGCGCACGTCGTGCTTCATGCCCGTGCCATCGACGACGGCGGCCGTGACGAGCGCGGCGCCTTCATCGATGTCGGTGCACACCACGTGGTGGCCCGTGCGGGCGAGCCGCTCGGCGATCTTGCGGCCGAGACCACGGCCCGCTCCGGTGACGACACAGACCTTGGTCATGGCCGGATCAGCCGCCGGTGCTGGGCGGAGCGGTCGAGGCCGCGACCGGAGCGTCCTCTTCCTTCTTCTTCCGGCCGAGCACCTTCACGAGGATGACGATGATGATCACGACGCCGAGGCCGATCAGGCCGGGAGGAATGGTCGCGGTGAACGGCTTCTTCAGCGGCACCGCGGACACCTCGGCGAGGTCCGCCTCCGGAACCTCCCAGAACGTGTTGCCGTGGAACAGGACGAACGTCGTGTCCCAGCGGAAGAAGTCGATCCAGAAGATGCCGAACCGGCTGTAACGAACGCCGACCTTCACGCCCGGCTCGGTCGCGGCTTCGGCATCGGCGCGGGACTCCGCCTTGACGTCGCCGATCTCCATCACGTCGTCGCCCGTGTTGATGATGACGAGGCCCTTCGCCTCGGCATGGCTCGGAGCGAGCGCGCACAACCCCACGAACATGGCCACCATCCAGAAGAGCTTCATGTTCTCTGATGATGCCGCGTTTTCGGATCTGCTAGCGTGTCCCGGTGACCTTCGATATCGTTGTTGCTGCAGATCTGGACTGGGGGATCGGGAGCGCCAATGGCCTGCCGTGGCCGAAGCTCTCCGGCGATCTCGCGCACTTCCGCCGGGTGACGTCGGCTGCCGCCGAGGGCGCGCGCAACGCGATCGTCATGGGGCGAAAGACCTGGGAGAGCACCGAGGTCAAAGGCCGGCCACTCCCGAAGCGGCTGAACGTCGTGATCTCGCGCGGCGCGCTCGAGGTGCCCGCGGGCGTTGTCGCCGCGCGATCACTCGACGAGGCGCTCGCCGCCACCTCGGGCGCCGACATCAACGCGACGTTCGTCGTCGGCGGAGCGCAGATCTTCGAGGAGGCGTTCCCGCACGCCGCGCTTCGCTACGTCTACCTGACGCGCGTACTCGGTCGGTTCGCGTGCGACACGCACATCCCCGATCTCGACGCGCTCGGCTTCCGCGCCGATTCATGGGACGGCGCGTGCGAGGCCGAGGACGGCGGCGTTCGCTACCGTATCGAGCGCCTCGCGCGCGACTAGAGGCCCGGCCAGTAGAAGTCGGTCTCCGAGGCGCCGGTCTCCGCCTGGTTCGTCACCATGTTGTAGCGGACGAAGCTGTTGCCCTTGAAGATCATCGCGTAGTTGTAGCTCTCCATCGCCGCATCGATGTTCTTCGCGAACGAGCCGTGCCAGTTGCCGGCGATCGGCGCCGGATAGCCGGGGTCTGGCCTGCCCGACGCGACGTCCCAGCGGATGTACTCCTCGCCCTTGAAGAAGTACGCCTTGCCCGCGATGGTCTTCATGACCGCGGCCTCGATGCCGTCGTGCCACAGGCCCTTCCACGAGTCCTTGATCTTCTTCGGATAGCCCGGGTCGACCTTCTTCGTCGCCGCGTCGACGCGCACGCACTCGTCGCCCTTGAAGAAGAACGCCTTGCCGTTGTTCCACATGATCCCGGCGCGCGCGCCGTGCTTCCACATGCCGGCCCAGCCGTCGGCAATATCCTTCGGATATCCATCGTCGACGCGGTTCTCGTTCATGTCGTAGCGGACGTACTTCGTGCCGGAGAAGAAGTAGGACTTGCCGTTATCCCAGTTCACCGCGCAGTCGAGCTTGTCGGCGAAGTGGCTCGGGAAGTTCGTCTGCCAGTCGAGCTCCAGCTTGTACTCACCGCCCTGCCCCTTGATGTCCCAGTGCAGCACGGGAGACGTCAGCACCGTCCCCGGGCGCGCGTAGCCCTGGACGTTGCACTGTGACGTCACCGGCGGCATCACGTCGTCCTCCCACCAGCTCACGAAGAATCCGATGATCCCGTCGAGCAGCCAGCCGACGAGCGCACCGATGCCCGCACCGATCGCCGTGCCGAGCCCCGGGAACAGCGCGGTTCCGATGGTCTCGCCGACGGCGCCGAGCGCGGTCACCGCCCACGCCTGGACCTTGTCCTTGATGACCTCGAGCAGCTTGCCGAGCCAGTCGGGGAAGCCGCCGTTGTCCTGCTCGCACAACACGACGGTCGCGATGTAGACCTTCGGCCACGACGAGGCCTCGAGGCTGCCCTTGATGCCCGCGCCGAGGTAGCACGTGGCGAACACGCGCGGCGGGAAGTACTCGCGCACCGGCTTGTCGTCCTCCTCCATCTCGCCGATCTTCGACTGCCCGATCTCGAAGCTCTTTCCCTTGTCGTTGACGATCGAGCCACCGACGATCATGTCGTCGGCGCCCCAGTCCGGATCGGTGTTGTCGACGCAGGTGATCTTTCGGATCCGGATCCGCACCGCGGCGTTTCCTGCGTCGGCCGCGGTCGGCGACGGGGGCGGCGGCGGTCCGGGCTCTGCACCCGACTTCGCGTGGATCTGCGGCGCCCATCCGAACAGCTTTGCGGCCTGATCGAGGACCGGTGTCTTCGAGCGAAGGTCGACCTCGGCGAGCGCGCCGAGTCGGGCCATGCGCGCCGGAGTTCCGAGCGAGGCCGTGGTCTTGGCCACCGCGGTCTTCTGCACGGCCGGCTTGCGCGACGTCAGATGCGCGAGGAACAGCTGCTCGGCCGAGCCCGCCGTCGAGTCGATCGGATACTTCGCGGGCTCCGCGAAGTGCATCACCGCGCGGTCGGCCGCGAGGATGAGTGCGTTCTTGATCTTCTCGCCCGCCGCCTGAAGCTCCGGGGTGTCGAGCGTGAACTTGTTGGTCACCGTCAATCCCTGTGTCATCGGTCCCTCCGAGCACCCAACGACCTCGACGCCCGATCTTCCCGGCATTGCGTCGCGCCGGCGGAACCGCCACAGTTCACGCCCACCACGTGAAGGTCCTCGCGCTCGCTCTGTGCATCGTCGTCGCGGCCCCCGCCGCGGCCGATGGGTGGAGAGGTGGCGTGCACGTCTCCGCCGGCGGAGTCCTCCCCGAGGCCTCGCCCGCGGGCGGCGGCGGCGCGCGGCTCGGGCGGCAGTACGGCCGCGTCGGGTTTCTCCTCGAGCTCGGTGGCTTCGGCGGGTTCTCGCGAGACCGCGATACGGCCGCGGGAAAGCGCGTCAACGCGATCTTCATGGGCGGCCTGACGCAGACGGTGGAGGTCGACCTCGATCCGCGCGCGTTCGCGAGCGCCGGCTTTGTTCTCGCCGTCGGCACGTGGGCGCACTCGTCGCATTCGACCGATGCCGACGGCACCGTGCGCACCGAGAGCGGCGGCGTGGTCGGCGATCCGTCCCTTCATCTGTTGCCGGGGCTCGATTTCCGCCTCGGCTGGCGGTTCGGCGAGCGCAATCACCTGACGGTGGCATTCGGCGTCGAGCTGCTGTTCGCGCACGGCCACCAGTCCGCCGCCACGGTCTCGGCGGATGGCCAGATGCGCACGGCGACGGACGTGCGCGAGCTCGCGTTCGTGGTGTGGCCGACCATCTCGATCGGCTACGAGCGCAAATGAGGGCCACGCTCGTCATCGCGATGCTGTGCGCATGCTCGACCTCCGACATCGGCGACACCGACAGCGCACAGCCCGCGCAGCCGACCTCGGGTCCCGGTGGTAGCGCGTACGCGCACGGAGCCTGGCGCGTGAGCTCGGGCGGCCAGGGCGTGTTCGCCTGGTACGCGTTCGAGCCGATCGATCCTACGCCCGTCTCCGCACCGCTCGCGATCATCACCCACGGCTACGGCGAGTACGCCGGCTACGATCAGATGCACGAGCTGATCCGGCACACGGTGCGGACCGGCCACGTCGTGATCTATCCCCGCTGGCAGACCGGTCTCGCCTCGCCGTGCCTGGGCCCGTTCGATATCGAGCCGTGCCTGACGTCGACGCGCGTCGGCATCTACGACGCGCTCGACTTTCTCGCCGGAGATGGGCGCGTCCATCCGCAGCTCGACAGGACCAGCTACTTCGGCTTCTCGTTCGGCGGCATCATCACCGCGAACCTCGCGAACCGGCACGCGATGTGGTCGCTCCCGGTGCCGCGCGCGATGTTCCTCGACGATCTGCACGACGGCGCGCTCGACGGCAACGGCGAGGTCGCCCTCGACGACGCGATGGACGGTATCCCGTCATCGACGCTCGTGACCTGCCACGTCGGCGAGGACGGCATCCTCGCGACCGTCGGGATCGAGCAGAGCTGCAACTCGCTGTTCCCCCTGCTCGGCCACATCCCCGACGCGAACAAGGACCTCGTGCTCACGCACACCGATCGCCACGGCACGCCTCTGCTCTCGAGCGAGCACGGCATCTCCGCCGGCGGGCGCGGCGAGGCGAACGCGTACGACTGGAACGTGGTCTGGAAGATCTGGGACGCGCTGCAGAGCTGCGCGTACGACGGCATCGACTGCGCGTACGCGCTGGGCGATACGCCGGAGCACCGGTCGCTCGGGTCGTGGAGCGACGGTGTGCCGGTGATCCCGCTCGTGATCCAGGACGCGGCGCCGATCGAGCCCTAGCGAGACGCGGTCGCCGAGGCCGAGGCGTCGAGCTGCTCGACGTAGTGCTGCACCGTCGACATCGACGCGTGCATGCGGACCACATCGGCCGGATACACCCGGCGTGCCCACGGGTACGACGGCGTGCGCGCGGCGAGCGCGACATGCGTGGCACCGGCGCGGTGCGCATCCGCGACTGCCACTGCGAGCTGGGCGAGCGGCAGCGCGCGAGACACGCGAAGCACGACCGTGCCGCCGTTCGCGCTCACCGTGTCGTGGAGGATATCGATGCGCGCGCGGGGCGAGGTCTGCCCATCGGCGAACGTGATCGCGCCACCGGCACCGACCACGAGCTCGAGATCCGGTGCCTCGTTCGCCGCGGGCTCGCGGCTGCCCGAGCCGGCGGCCGGCCACGCCTCGCGGCCGACGATGCCGCGCAGGCTCGCCTCGCCGTCGTGCGCGAGCGACTCCCACTTCCAGCCGATCGCGGTCCACTCGGGATCCGACCACGTGACGAGCGCGGTCCGCATCCGGGCATCCGCGCGATGCATCGCGAGCGCGCGAACCGCCACGCCGCGAAACTCGGGGACCACGTCGCCGCACTGCACGGCGAGCACGGTCTCGCACAGGCGAGCGAGATACGCCGCCGAGTCCTCGGTGGCGAGGGGCGCGAACGAGGGCTCGGTGGTCCCGGTGGCCAGCGAATGGTCCAGCAGCACTGGCCACACCGTCAGCGCGAGCTGCTCGGCCTGCTGCCCGATCGGAGAGCTCCGCGCGGCGTCCGCGTGCGGAAGCGCCAGCGCCAGGAGGCGAACCTCGGCCTCCGCGGCGCCCACGGCGTCCGCGGCGAGCTGCTGGCGGTCCAGCGCGCTCGCGAACCGCGCGAACGCCTCGGGGCTCCGGCCCGCGGCGACGTACGTGTCGATCTGCCGGCGCATCTCCGCCTTGTTGTCGTCGTCGACGTGCACCACGTCGGCGGCGCGCGCCGAGCATCCTGCCAGGACGGCCAGGATCAGCATCGCTTTCGCCACCATGACCACGGCACGAGCAAGCGGCGGACCACCGCGCGACGCCCACCTCGGCCTCGAGAACCACCGGTGACAGGCCAACCGACATACAGGTGAACGCGTTCCCGACGCGGTAACCCGATCACCGCTCCCGGCGTAGACTGGTCACGATGCTCCCGCTCGATTGCCGCCAGCCCACCACGTTCGAGACCGCGACCTTCGGCCTCGGTTGATTCTGGACCCCCGACGCCCGGTTCGGGTGTCACCCCGCGGTCCTCCGCACGCGCGTCGGCTACACCGGCGGCGCAACGACGGATCCGACCTATCACGACCTCGCGGATCACACCGAGGCGTTCCAGATCGACTTCGATCCGGCGCGCCTGCGCTACGATGATCTCCTCGCCGAGATCTGGGCGAATCGCCGCGGCGGTCGCTCGTACGGCACCCAGTACATGGAGGCGGTGTTCGCCGCCGAGCCCGTGCAGGCCGAGACCGCTCGCGCCCGCGGCATTGACGCACCGATCATCACGGGCGCGCGGTTTTATCTCGCCGAGGACTACCACCAGAAGTACTACCTGCGGCACGACTCGCTGCTGTTCCGGGAGTTCGCGAGCTACTCGCCGCAGCAGCTCGTCGACTCGACGGTGGCGGCGCGCCTGAACGGGTATGTCGCCGGTCGCGGCGCGCCCGAGCGACTGCGCGAGGAGATCGAGACGTTTGGCCTGTCGCCCGCCGCGAACGGCCACCTCGAGCGCCTGGTCGCGCAGCGCCGGCGCGCGGGCTAGCGTCCGACGCTTGGTTCGAGATCAGAGGACATGCTACCCACGCTGGCGTGAACAGCTTCGCCGCCGATGTCGTCCACCGGGGATATCGGCTGTGGCTCGACACCAAGGCGCGGTTCACGCCCACGGAGCGACAGCGCCTGTTCGGCCTCACGATCGCGATCGGCGGCGTGTGCGGGTTGGTCGCGGTGGCGTTCCACCAGGCGATTCGCCTCGTCGAGTCGCTGACCATCGAGCGAGCGTTCGGTGCCTCGGGGGATACCTGGATCGGGTGGGTGATCGCGGTGCCCACGATCGGCGCGGCCCTCGCCGGAGTTGCCCTCCGCTACGTTCCGGGCGCCCGCGGCAGCGGCATTCCTCAGGTCAAGGTCGCGTACGCCGCGAAGCGGATGACGCTGCGCGTTCGCGACTCGATCGGCAAGTTCGTGATCGGCGCGGTCCAGATCGGAAGTGGATCGTCGCTCGGGCGCGAGGGACCCACGGTCCAGATCTGCTCCGGCGTCGCGAAGAGCCTCGGGCGGTTCGCCGGAATCTCGGCGCAGAACCTCCGGCTGCTCCTGCCCGTCGGGGCCGCGGCCGGGATCGCGGCCGCGTTCAACGCGCCGATCGCCGCGGTGACGTTCACGATCGAGGAGATCGTCGGCACGCTCGACCAGACCTTGCTCTCCGGCGTGATCGTGGCCGCCGCGCTCGCCGCCGTGGTCGAGCGCAGCGTGCTCGGCGAGCACCCGGTGTTCTCGATCCCGCAGGGCTACGGCCTCGACCACGCGTCGTCGCTGGTGATCTACGCCGCGCTCGGGGTCGCCGCCGCGCTGGTGTCGGTGGTGTTCACCGAATCCTTGCTCCGGCTCCGGCGGCGGTTCCTGTCCTCGCGGATGCCGCTGTGGATCCGGCCGGCGGTCGGCGGCCTGGTCACGGCGCTCCTCGCCGTTGGCGTCATGCTGCTCGTGCACGTCGGCGGGATCACCGGCGGTGGCTACGAGGGACTCGCCGGCGCGCTCTCGGGCAAGTTCGCGATCGAGGTCCTGCTCGTGCTCGGCGCCGCGAAGCTGGTCGCCACGGTGCTGTCATACGCGAGCGGCGGCGCGGGCGGCATCTTCGCGCCCTCGCTGTTCATCGGCGCGATGCTCGGCGGCGCGTTCGGCGTCATCGACGTCGAGGTGTTCGGGCATTCGCACTCGTCGGTCGGCGCGTTCGCGCTCGTGGGGATGGGCGCGGTGTTCGCCGGCGTGGTGCGCGCGCCGATCACGTCGGTGCTGATCATCCTCGAGATGACCGCCGGGTACGGTCTGACCTTGCCGCTGATGATCGCGAACATGGCGGCGTATGCCCTCGCGCGGCGCCTGCGCCCGACGCCGATCTACGACGCTCTGCTCGAGCAGGATGGCATCGAGCTCCACCCGAAGAAGCCCGCGCTCGATCCGCTCGACGGTCTCTCGGTCTCCCATCTCCGGCTCGACATCGGCCCGCACGTCACGTTCTCGCCCGCGCAATCGACGACCGACATCATCGCCGCCGCGGATGATGCGGGCCGGCAGGAGGTGTTCCCCGTGCTCGACGCCGAGCTCCGCCTCGTGGGCGTGGTGACGCTCGAGGATCTGGCCGCGCTCAGCGACGAGCCCGACCTCGGCCTGCTCGTGCGCGCCGCCGATATCATGCGCTCGCCGATCGCGCTGACGGAGGCGACCCCGATCAGCGAGGCGCTGCAGCTGATGATGTCGGCGGGCCTCCGCGAGCTACCCGTGATCGACGCCGACCGGCGGGTGCTCGGCATGATCGACGAGGCGGTGATCGCGCGCGAGTACATCCGCGCCCGCGCGGCCGCTGCCAGCGGCGCGAGCGGCGTCATTCCCGTGCAGTGAACGCGACCGACGACCGGAATGCCCGATCCGCGCTCGGCCTATCGCGGCTGATACCAGGTCGGCAGCTCGGCCGGCACCGGACGACGGAAGTGCAGCGTCCACGCGTAGTGCAGCATGACCAGCAGCATCGCCGTGAGCGCCCACCCGGTCGCGAGGCCGACCGCGCGCATGGACAGCGTCTTGAACCGCTTCGCGATCGGCAGCGCGATCATCACGGTCACCGCCCACGCGACCATCGCCAGGAGCGTGCGGCCGTAGAAGTCCAGCGCGAGGCCAGTGGGTTTGGCCTCGAACGCCCAGCGATGCTCGAGCGGGTAGTACCAGCCGACGGGCGCGGTCGCGAGCATCGGGAGGATGAACGCGAACGCGAACGCGATCGTGCCCGCGGCCATCGCGACGAACAGCGCATCGGCCTTCCTCACACGCCCCTCGTCATCGTGATCAGGATCCCGGAGATCACGCTGAACCACACGATCACCGCGGCGAGCACCACGAAGGCGGCGTACGCGCGAGCGAGCGCGACGTCCTCCTTCGGGTTCATCACGCGCGACATCACGAACGCGCACACCACGAGCGGCAAGCCGAGCGCGGCGAAGTTCTCCTTGGTGTCGAACAGGTTCGAGGCCCAAACGTCGTAACGATCGAGATAGAGCGCGCGCACGTGGTAGCGGAACGTGGGGTACGCGAGCAGGCCGAGCACGAACGTCACGCCGTAGGTGACGGCGATCGTCGCGGCGTAGATCCGGCCAAGCCGGACCTTGTAGCTCCCGCGCAGGTAGCCGATCGCGATCAGCGCATGATGCGTGCTCGCGCCGATGAGGACGATCGAGGCGAGCGCGTGCAGCACCACCAGGAGGCGCGCCGCGCCCTCGAAGGCGATGTCGGGCTGCATCGAGCCCGCATCCTACGTCACGGGTTCGCGGGCTGCGCGGCGACGAAGCTGGAGATGTGGGCCGCGAAGTCCATGTTCGGGATCGCGACCGTGCCGCGGTTGCCGGCGAGCGGCCCGACGATGAAGGTCAGGTTCTTCGGGATCCCGGCGTTCTCGTACGCGGTGATGTCGGTGTCGGCGTTTCCGTAGGCGGCGACGGCGGTCCAGCCGAACGTGGTCAGCATCCGCTGCAGCCACTCGGTCTTGTAGGGCGCGGCGTCGGAGACGTCCTTCGCGGTGATCAGCGGGCCGGCGATGAAGCCCTTGTCGCGCAGCCACACGCGGGTCTCGTTGCGAAACACGTGCGGGCGCGCGGTCAGGTAGATGATGGGGTAGTTCTTGCCGGCCCAGGCCTGGGTCAGCTTGTCGGCGGCGCCCATCAGCTTCTGGTCGTAGGTCTCGTCGGAGATCTGCGAGAGCAGCTGGCCGTCGTCGAGCGTGAGCGTGCCGTCGATGTCGCTGATCACGACCTTCTGGCCGCGCGGGTACAGGTAGTCGTAGTGCTCGGCGCACGTGCCATCTGCGTCGAGCATCGAATAGATCGGCTGGCCGTTCGGCGCGATCACGCCGCCGCCATCGACCGTGTACGCACCATCGTCGTCGGTGGTGGCGGTGCCGAGCGGCATCCACGCGTCGTCGTACGTGAACAGCGAGACCTCCTCGCCGGCGAGGGGATACGTGAACAGCCCGCCCGACGTGGTGGTCCGCGCCTTCACGCCCCGGTAGCTGATCGGCTGCGTGCTCGGCAGCTGACCGGGCAGCAGGTAGATCGACGCGTACGGTCCGTTCGGGTTGCCGATGGTGTCGGAGGACTCGTCCTTCGAGCGTGGATCGTTGGTCGCGAGCGTCTTGTTCTCGGACCGCTTGAACCCGGTGCTCGACAACCGGAACGGCAGGTCGCCCGGGCGTGGACAGACCAGCGTGGTCGCGTCGGTCAGCGCGGGAAGATCGTCCGTACAGCCGGCAAGCGCGAGCAAGGCGAAGGCATAGGTGCGCACCGGCGCAGTATGGACCAGGATGTGACGAGATCGCGACGAAGCCGCGACGAGTCCGTCACCCAGGTCACACTGCGACGGCAAACTTGATGAACGGGTGGTGCTGGTACCCCTCCAGCGCCACGTCCTCGAACGTCATCTCGAGGGTCGGCTTCTTCGCGAGGACGAGCTTCGGCAGCGGGTGCGGAGCGCGCTCGAGCTGGATCTTCACGCCCTCGACGTGGTTCAGGTAGATGTGCGCGTCGCCGAGGGTGTGCACGAAGTGCCGCGCGGTGAGGCCGCACTCGTTCGCGATCATCTCGGTGAGCAGCGCGTAGCTCGCGATGTTGAACGGCACGCCGAGCGCGAGATCCGCCGAGCGCTGGTAGAGCTGGCAATCGAGCCAGCGTCCCTTATCGCCCTCCATGCCCACGTAGAACTGGAACAGCGCGTGGCACGGCGGCAGCTTCATCTGCGGCACGTCCGTCACGTTCCAGGCGCTGACGATGATCCGCCGCGACATCGGATTGGTCTTGATCGTGGCGATCGCCTCGCTGATCTGGTCGATGCCACCGGGTTCGCCCGGCACCGCCCCCCAGTGCCGCCACTGGTGGCCGTACACCGGGCCGAGGTTGCCATCCGCATCCGCCCACGCATCCCAGATCGGGGTGTGCTGGTGGAGATCGTCGTGGATGTTCGTGGAGCCCTTGAGGAACCAGATCAGCTCGCGCACCACGGCGGGGAACAGCACCTTCTTCGTGGTGACGAGCGGGAAGCCCTCGCGCAGGTCGTACCGGCTCTGGGCGCCGAACTTCGAGATCGTGCCGGTGCCGGTGCGATCGGTGCGCTTCTCGCCGTGCTCGAGCACGTCGCGCAGGAGGTCCAGGTACGGACGCATGACGACTCCTATAGCACTGGGATATGACGGGGCGTGGCCCCCCGCCCGATCACCGTCGCCGAGCTACTCGAGACCCACGATGCGCTGCTCCTCGATGCCTATGGCGTCCTCGTCGACGGCGCCGGCGCCCTCCCCGATGGGCCGCCGCTGATCGCCGAGCTCAACCGACGCGGCACGCCCTACGCGATCGTCACCAACGACGCCTCGCGATCACCGACCACCTACGTGCGGCGGTTCGCGGGCATGGGCCTCGAGATCCCGGCCGAGCGGATCGTCACCTCCGGGAGCCTCGTCCCTGGCTACTTCCGCGAGCGCGGCCTCGCCGGAGCGCGGACGATCGTGCTCGGTACCGAGGACTCGTATCGCTACGTGATCCAGGGCGGCGGCGAGCCGGTCCCGCTCGCACCCGGCGTGGAGATCGATGCCGTCGCGATCTGCGACGACGCCGGCACGCCGTTCCTCGATGGCATCGAGCTCGCGCTCTCCGCGATCGTTCGCGCGATCGAGGCGGGCCGCCGCCCGGCGCTCGTGTTGCCGAACCCCGACCTCGTGTATCCGAAGGGCGCCGGCGAGCTCGGGTTCACCGCGGGTGCGATGGCGCTGCTGATCGAAGCCGCGCTCGCGCGCCGGTTCCGGGATCCCACGCTCGTGTTCGATCGGCTGGGAAAGCCGGCGCCGCACCTGTTCGCGGAGGGCAAGCGCGTGCTCGGTGCGAGCTCTCCCGTGATGATCGGCGATCAGCTGGAGACCGACGTCGCCGGCGCGCTGTCCGCCGAGATCTCGGTGGCCCTGTATGCCGGGATCTCGCGCTGGAACGAACGCTCGGAGATCACGCCGACCTACCTGCTCGAACGCCTCGCACTCTGACGTGTCCGATAAAGGGGTCGGACCCCATTGCCAAAGAGCTCAGTGGCCCGCGAACTCGCGGACCTGCTTGAACACGAGGTGGCCGTTCGCGAGGATCTTGATCTCGAGGTCGAGCGCGGTCGGCTTTGCCGGGTCGACGGTGACCTGGTCGCACGAGTTCGGGTAGTAGCTCGCCTTCGCCTTGCAGTACGCGGTCTCGACGGCCTTCGTCAGGTCGAGCATCTTCACCATCTGCGCGTCGGGCAGCACCTTGTGGGTCAGCTTCGCCTGGCCGGCGACCGGCGTGGCGTAGCGGGTGACGGTGAACGTCGGAGGCGCGCCGTTGCCGATGAAGCCCGCGATCACGTTCTCCGCGTAGGTGCCCGGTGTCGGGTTGGTGACGAGGTTGTCGCCCTGCTGCGACGAGAAGTTGTAGCCATAGAGGCCCTCGTTGTTGATCACGCGCGTGACCAGCACCGAGTTCGCGATCTCGTCGGAGTCGAGGTCGTACTTCGCGACGACCGCGATGCCCATGCCGACGGTGGCGTGGTCGAGGCGCGCGAACGAGCGCTCCTCGATGGCGCGCTTGTTCCACAGGCTCGCCCACACGCCCTTGACCGCGCACTGCACGGTCTTCGGCTCGACATCGAGCTTGGTGACGACGCCGTCCAGCGCCGCGACCACGGTGCAGGCGTTGTTCGCGGCATCGGCGACCGACATCCGCGCCGAGAACGAATCGTGGAGACCGGCACCGTCGAAGTTCGGCAGATCCTCGGCGTTCGCGCTCGAGCGGATCTTCAGCTTCTCGACGCCCGGGATCGCGGCAGCGATCTTCGCCTTGATCGCCGACAGCGTCGCCGGCGGAATCTGCGCCTTCATGAACTCGCCGCGGACCTCGTCGGCCATCGTGCGGCGCTGCGCCGGCGACAGAGTGCCCGTCTTCTCGGCGGGGATCAGCGCGGTCAGCTTCGTGCGCAGCGTGCTGTTCGGCGCGTACGCGACGAAGTCGTGATAGTAGGTCACGGGAATTCCGAGGCCCGGAGGGGCGAGGTCGTAGCCGGCGCGCTGGCTCGGCGTGTTCGCATCGGTCTTGCGACCGAGCACCGACTTGTGCTGGAGGAAGCCGAGGTTCGCGGCCTTCGAGCCGAACTTCTTCTGCGCGGTGATGCAGTCCGCCGGCTTGCTGGGGCACATCTCGGCGAACGAGAACAGGCGGGTCTCCGGCGTGTACGCGACGGGCGTCCACGGCTTGTCGGTGCGCGCCTTGAACCTCGCGGCGATGATCGCGTCGGTCGTCGGCTCGAGCTTCCAGCCATCTGCCTTCACGATCAGGTGGACCGGCTTGTTCGCGAACGGCTTGAGGGTGGCGTTGGTGGGGCCGGCATCGCGCAGCACCATGTCGGGCGTGCCGCGCTCCTTGGACTTGAGGTTCACGTGCGAGCTGGCGTCCTGATACGCCTTGGTGATCACGCCGCCGACCACCGCGAGATCGAGCGGGAGCTCGTCGAGCACGGCGATGTCGAGCGGGGTCAGATCATCCGAGCTGGTCGGGAAGATCCGCAGGTATCCCCACGCCTCACCGAGGTTGAGCGGCAGGTACTTCAACGAGCCGAGGATCTGATCGATGGTCGAGAGCGAGACGCCGAGCTTCGTGACCTTCGTCTTGTTCGCGGCGGTCAGCGTCTGCTGGGGGCCGGTAGCGACGAACGCCATCTTGATGCCGGGGATCTTGAACGCGCCCTTGACCACGGTCACCGCGGTGACGATCGCGCCGTCCTTGGCGACATCTTCCGGATACAGCTGGATGCCGTAGAGCGGCGCGGCATCCGCATCGATCTTGTAGGTCTGGATCGTGCCGGCGTAGAAGCTGCGGTCCTGGGTGAA
>JBBRED010000140.1:0-19647 GCA_038203335.1 Haliangiales bacterium
GCCACCTCGCTGCGCGGGGCGAGCTGGCCACCCGCATACTCCGCCGGCGGCGAGCCGGTGAGAAGAAAGTGATCGTTGCCGATCGGGACCGCGATCTCCCCGGCGCGCGCGAACGAGGGCTGCTCGCCGATCGTGGTGTACGCGCCCGCGGGCTGGACGGTGGTGTCGAACAGCTGGACCGTGGAGACGGGGTTGCCGTCGGCACCGGTACCGCCGAACATCAGCACGCCGTTCGCCGTGGTGGCGGCGATCGCGAAGTCGGCGCGCTTGATCGGATTCGGGAGCCCACCCGCGAGCGTGTGGTCGTAGTCGTTGTAGATCGCGACCGCGTCGCTCGGCGCGCCGCCCGCGTCACGGCCGCCGACGAACACCGCACCGTACGGAAGGATCACGCCCGAGATGCCGCTGCGCACCGGCGCGAGCTTCACGGGAGCCGCGCCGATCGACATCGGCGGGGCCACGTAGATCACGATGTGCGCCTCGGTGGGGGACAGGAGGAACGGCGGCGAGCTGCCGGTCGCGATCAAGTTCTCCTCGGTATCGAAGCCCTCGAGCAGCAGGTGATCGCCGTCGCCGGTCGCGGTGAGCGAGATCGAGAGGTCGAAGCCGCCGCTCGCGTTCTGCATCGTGTCCTCGACGACCCCGTGATCGACGAGCGTGAGCCGCAGGTGGGTCACGCTCGCGAGCAGCGTCGACCCGGGGGCGGTGGTCAGATCCAGATTGATCGTGCCGCTCTGAGCCTCGCAGCCCGGAGCGAGCAGGGCGAGGGCTGCGATCGCCGCGCGCGCGACACCGGTGATCCGCACCGTCTTGCGTCGCGACGACGCACCGGCGACGACCTCGATCGCGCTGCGCGCCACGCCGACCCTCTTCGCGAGCACCTCGATCACCGCGGCGTTCGCCTCGCCATCGACCGGCGGTGCGGTGACACTGACCTTGAGGCGGCCATCGTGAACCGGGCCGACCTTGACGCGCGATGCTCGCGGCTGGACGAGTACATCGAACGTGACCGCGCCGTCGGCCTCGGTGATCTTCATTTACCGCCGCGGCCGAGCTCTCGCGCGCGCTTGGTCGCGGTCTCGACCGCGTTGATCAGCGTGGTGCGAAGGCCGCCCTCTTCGAGGGTGTGGAGGCCCGCGATCGCGGTGCCGCCGGGCGAGGTCACCATGTCCTTGAGGTGGCCGACGTGCTCGTTGGTCTCGAGCAGCATCTTCGCGGAGCCCATCACGGTCTGCGCGGCGAGGCGCTGGGCGTTCCGGCGCGAAAGGCCGACCTTCACGCCCGCATCGGCGAGCGCCTCGAGAATCAGGAAGATGTAGGCCGGGCCCGAGCCGGAGAGCCCGGTGACGGCGTCGAGGTGGATCTCGTCGAGCACCACCGTGATGCCCACCGCGTCGAAGATCGCTTTCGCGGTGGCGAGGTCCTCCTGGTTCGCGTGCTTGCCGCCCGAGACCGCGGTGGCGGCCGCGCCGACGAGTGCGCAGGTGTTCGGCATCGCGCGCACGACGCGCACACCTTCGCCCACGGCCTTCTCGATCGTCTCGGTGTCGACACCGGCGGCGATCGAGATCACGAGCGTCCCGGGGACGAACTGAGCGCCGATCTCGCGGAGGACCTTGTCCATGATCTGCGGCTTGACCGAGAGCACGACGATCGCCGCGCCCCGCGCGACCTCACGGTTGTCGGCGGAGACCTGGATGCCGTACGCGGTCGCGAGCTCGTCGAGGCGCTCGCGGCGCGGACCCGAGGCGCGGATCTTCGCCGCTGGGACGTGGCCACCTTTGACGAGGCCGCGGATCAGGGCCTCGGCCATGTTGCCGGCACCGATGAACCCGATCGAGGACGAGGCGAGGAGCGACACCCGGTCTGGTGTAGCACGGGCGCCTCAGGCGTAGCGAAGCCAGGCGGCGATGTCGCCGAGCGCGCAGACCTCGTCGATGGCGCCCGCGTCGATCGCCGCCTTTGGCATGCCGAAGATCACGCTCGTGGCCTGGTCCTGCGCGAGCGTCTTGCCGCCGGCCCGCTTGATCGCGAGCGCTCCGGCCGCGCCGTCCTTGCCCATCCCGGTCATCACGACGCCGAGCGCGCGGCGCTCGTAGACCTTCGCCGCGGACATCATCGTGACGTCGGCGGCGGGACGACACCCATTCACCATCGGGCCGTCGCCGAGTACCACGAACCCGCGTTCATCGAACTCGAGGTGGCGGTCGCCGGGAGCGATCAACACCGAGCCGGGCATCGGGCGATCGTTCGTGATCGCCTCCCGCACGCTGACGCGGCTGCTCGCGTCGAGGCGCTCGGCGAGCGCGGCGGTGAAGCCCGCCGGCATGTGTTGCACGATCACGATCGCGAGCCTGAGCTCGCCGGGAAGGGCAGGGACCAGCTCGGAGAGCGCCGCCGGTCCGCCCGTGGACACGGCGATCACGCACAGCCGCGGCGCGCCGAGCGGCAGCGGGGTGCGCATCGTGCCCATCGCCCCCGAGTTACGGACGGGGGCGGTCATCGCCGTGGCGCGCGGCCTGGCACCGGCGGCGGCGGTCACCTTCGTGATCAGGTCCTCGGCGATCTTCGAGAGATCCATGGAGACCTCGCCGGCGGGCTTGGTCACGAAGTCGACCGCGCCGGCGGCGAGTGCGTCGAACGTCTCCTTCGCGCCCTGCTTGGTATGCGCGGAGAACATCACGACCGGCGTGGGGCGCGACTGCATCACGGCGCGCACCGTCTCCGCGCCGTTCATGCCCGGCATGTTGAAGTCCATCGTCACGACGTCGGGCTTGAGCCTCGCGATCTGCGCGAGGCCGTCGTTGCCGTCCTTCGCCTGACCGATCACCTCGAACCCGGCCGTGGTGAGGGTCTTCGAGATCGCCGCGCGCATGAACAGCGAGTCGTCGACGACGAGTACCCGGATCTTCTTCATTCGACGTCCTCTGCGAGCGCCTCGACCACGTAGCCGGTGACCGGCGTGGAGACGCCCTTGAGCTGGAGACCGGCGAGCTCGCGCACGATCGCGCGCTCGCCGAGCACCGCTCGCGTCGAGGCCGAGATCAGCACCTCGTTCGGCGGGCACTTCGCCTCGTAGCGGTTCGCCTGGTTCACGGTGTCGCCGATCACCGTGTAGTCACGGCGGACCACGCGCGAGCCGAGGTCACCGCGGATCACGGGGCCGGTGTTGATGCCGATGCGCATCGCGAGGTTGATCGAGCGGCCCTGGTTGAAGAGCGGCATCGCGGCCTGCATCGCGAGCGCCGCGCGGACGGCGCGGACCGCTGGCGGCGGCGCGCCGCGGACCTCGTCGTAGATCGCCATGATGGCGTCGCCGATGAACTTGTCGATGTCGCCGTTGTGCTGCTTCACGATCGGGCACATCACATCGAAGTAGTCGTTGAGCAGGGTGATCAACTCGGACGGCGTGAGGTTGACCGACATCGGCGTGAAGCCGACGAGGTCGGAGAACATCACGCTGACGTTGCACTCGTCGGCGCGGAACGCGAGCGTCTCGCCGCGCAGGGCGCGATCCTCGGCGGCGGCACGCGCACCGTCGGAGATGAACAGCGACGACGCCTCCTTGTAGGCGATGAGGCGGCGCTCGGCGAGCGTGCGCTCCACGAGCGCGAGGCATTTGTCCTGCGAAAACGGCTTCACGAGGTACGCGGATGCGCCGGCCGCGCGCATCTGCGCCATGTCGCGCTTCGAGTCGCGCGCGGTCAGCATGATCACGGGGATCTGGCGCAGCTCGGGGTCGCGGCGCAGCGCGTGGACCAGCTCGAAGTCGGTCATCACCGGCATCTCGTAGTCGCTGACGATCAGCGCGGGGGCGAGCTGCTGCGCCTTCTCGAGCGCGATCTTGCCGTTCTCGGCGGTGGTCACCACGAAGCCCTGTCGCGCCAGACAGTCGGCGACGTAGTGGCGCTGCGCCGGCGAGTCATCGACGACCAGCACGCGCTCGCGCGAGGCGGGGAGCGAGCCCTGGACCAGCGCACGCACGCGCGTCGACAGCTCCTCGGGGATCACCGGCTTCACGAGGTAGTCGTCGGCGCCCGCGTCGAAGCCGCGCTCGAGATCCGCGGCCTGACCGAGCGAGCTGCACATGAGGACCGGCACGTGCGCCATGTTCGGATCACCCTTGAGCGCCTTGCACACGGCGTAGCCATCGAGCTTCGGCATCTCGATATCCGTGATCACGAGGTCGGGCTGCTTCTCGCGGGCGAGCGCGATCGCCTGCTCGCCATCGTAGGCCGAGAGCACCTCGTAGCCATCGTCCTCGAGGATCGGCACCGTGTGGCGGTGGATCATCGGCGAATCGTCCGCGATGATGATCAGCCGCTTCGCGCGCGTCGTTGCACCGAACACCTCGAGCACCTCGGCATCGGAGAACGGGACGAGCAGGAAGCCATCGGCGTCGACGTCGCGCGCGATCGCGCGATCCGCGGTGGCGAGGCCGAGGACGATCGCCGCGACCGGCTCGGTGCCCGCGCGGAGCATGGCGACGGTATCCGCGAGCGATCGGTCGGCGAGGCGGCGGGGCAGGAGCGCCGCGCGCGGGGCGAGCTCGCTCAGGCGCGCTTCGAGCTCGGCGACCGAGGTCACCGCGGTCACGGTGTGCCCGAGCGGCTCGAGCGGCCGGCGCGCGAGCGCGGCCAGCACCGGCTCGTCGGAGACGATCACGATATTCACGTGGCCCCCCCTTCGCCCGCCGGCGCGGTGTGGCCCAGCAGCTTGCGCACCACCTTGAGCAGCAGCGTCCGATCGTGCGGCTTCGTGATGTACTCGTCGACGCCGGCATCGAAGCCGCGCACGCGATCGATGCGCTCGCCCATGCTCGTGACCATGACGATCGGGGTCTCGGCGTACTCGGGCGTGGCGCGGAGCGCCCGGGTCAGCTCGTAGCCATCCATCCGCGGCATCATCACGTCCGTCGAGATCAGGTCGAACGTTCGTGACCGGGCGAGCTCGAGCCCGTGCTGGCCATCGACCGCCACGGTGACCACGTACCCTGCATCCACGAGCAGACGGCGCAGCGCCTCGCGCACGATGTCGGAGTCCTCGACGAGCAGCACGTGGGAGCCCGTTCCACCTGCCGCCACCGCCGGGCGCACGCGGCGCGCGCCACCGGGCTGCGCGAGCCCGCGGGCGATGATCGCGGGGACATCGAGGATCAGCGCCACGCGATCGGCCAGCAGCGTGGCGCCGGCGATGCACTTCGCCCCGGCGAGCAGCGGCCCGAGGGACTTGATGACGATCTCGCGCTTGCCGATCAGCTGATCGCAGACCAGCGCGTAGCTGTGCCCGCCGTGTTCGACGAGCACCAGGTGAAGCTCGGCGGCGTCGGAGCCATCGTCGAGCTCGAGCACCTGCTCCAGGCGGACCAGCGGGACGTGCTTGCCGCGGACCACGCAGACCTCGCGCTCGCCGATCATCTCGACGTCGGTCGACTTGATCGTGAGGACGCGCTGGACGATATCGAGCGGGATGGCGAACGTCTCGCCGCCGGCGCGAGCGACGACGACCTGGATGATCGCGAGGGTGAGGGGGAGCTTCAGCACGAACGCGCTTCCTTGGCCGGGGGTGGACTCGACCTCGATCGTTCCCTTGAGACGCGTGACGATGGTCTGGCGGACGACGTCCATGCCGACGCCGCGGCCGGAGACTTCGCTGACCTGCGCGGCGGTGGAGAACCCGGCGCGGAAGATCAGCTCGCGCGCGGTGCGATCCTCCATGCCGTGCGCTTCGGCTTCGCTGATCACGCCCTTCTCGACGGCCTTCGCCTTCAGCTTGTCGGGATCGAGGCCCTTGCCGTCATCGCTGACCCGGATCTCGACCTGGTTACCGCGATGGGCGGCGGCGAGCGTGATCACGCCCTCGGCGGGCTTGCCGGCTGCGGCCCGCACGTCGGGCAGCTCGAGGCCGTGATCGACGGCGTTGCGGACGAGGTGCATCAGCGGCTCGTCGACGGCCTCGACGAGGAGCTTGTCGAGCTCGGTGTCCTCGCCGACCAGCTCGAGCCGCGCGCGCTTGCCGAGGTTCGCGGCGAGATCGCGCACGGTGCGCACGTGCTTGCGGAACACACCGGCCACCGGGACCATGCGCAGGCGCATCACCTGCTCGCGCAGCTCGTCGGAGATCGCATCGAGGCGATCGGTGCCGCGATCGAGATCCACCGCGACCTCGGCGAGCACGCGCTCCACGCGCGAGAGCTCCTCGCCGAGGTGATCGAGGCCCTTCTGGAGCGATCCACCGCTCGAGCCACGCGCATGCGCAACCTTCCGCGCGACGCCGCGATCCGCCGCGAGCTCGGAGGTGATCGAGCCGAGCGACGATGCGGCGCCGCGCAAGCCATCACGCCCGAGGACCAGCTCGCCGACGAGGTTCATCAAGCGATCGAGCTTCTCGAAGTCCACGCGGATCGTGGCGCGCGCCTCCGCACCTGCGTGCGACGTTGTCGGCGTGGCGACCGGGCCGACCGCTGCGCGCGCGACCACCGCCACCGGGGCGCCGGGGTTGCGCAGGCGCGCGACGATCGGCGCGGGATCCACGGTGATCGCCACTCGGCCGCGGGCCTGGCCGATCATGTCGCGAAGGCCATCGAGCGCCGCGAGCAGTGCATCGACCACGGCGCCATCGGCGGCGCGCCCCGAGTCGCGGATCTGACCGACCAGGTCCTCGGCGGCGTGCGCGAGCTGGTTGACCGGCGAGAGCCCGACCATCGCCGAGCTGCCCTTGACGGTGTGCATGTCGCGGAACACGTCGCGCAACAGCTCCGCGTCGTCGGGACGGCGCTCCATCTCGACGAGCTTGCCGGCGAGCGCCTCGACGCGCTCCGCGGCCTCGTCGAAGAACAGATCGATCATGTCGTCGTCGACCGTGGGCGTCCACACGAAGCTGGCGCCGCTCGCCTCGGCGACCCGGGTGGGGCCGCTCGCAGGCGGAGGAACGAACACGCGGGGGGCGCGCACGGGACCGGAGCCGCTCGCCTCGAGGGCCGCGGCATGCTCGGCGAGGCCGAGGCCCTCGACGCGAGCGCCGGACTTGTCGGCGTTCGCGAGCTGCACGAACGCCGCGTGCAGCGTGGCGATGCCGGAGGTCACGGGTTCGGTGCCGGCGGTGGCCTCGCGACCGAGAGCGCGCTCGAGCGCGAGCGCGAGGAGGCCGACCTCGTCGGCGCCGATCAGCATGCTCGAGAGGCCGATGCGGAACGCGAGGTGGGCGAGTGATCCGAGCCGCTCCCCATCTGTCATCGATGACCCGATCGCCTCGGCGAGCGTGGTTGCATCGGCGAGGCCGGCGGCGACGAACTGCGTCCACAGTGCCTCGCCGCTCATCGCGGATCCTCCGGCAGCCCGTGGCGCGACAGCCAGCGCCGTGCACCCACCCGCGTGGTCTGGAGCGCGATCTCGATGCCGGCTGCGCGCGCCGCGGCGCATGCTCGGCGCAGCACCGGTGCGAGCTCGTCGGGCAGGAGATCCGCGGGATCGAGATCGATGACGAGCCGGCGCAGGCCGTTGATCGCGAGCCGCTCGCCGATCTGCATGGTCACCACCGGCGCCTGCGGCGTGCCCGCGAGGACGAGGACATCCTCGGTGCGTGCAACCGGCGCTGCTCTTGGGAGCTCGATCGCGCGACCCGGTTCTGCCGGGTCGCGCAGCAACGCGTCGCGTTGCGGAGTGGAGATCGATGGGCTGCTCGAGGGCGCGCGGCGCAGTAGCTCCGGGAGAGGGGTCTTGCGATCCGTACCTCCCTCGCGCCGCACGTAGACCACCGCATCACCGGAGCGCTGCGCCTCGAGCTCGTCGACGTCGCGGAGCGACTCGCTGTACCCGACGAACACGAAGCCGCCGGGCAGCGTGGCGCCGAGCAGCCGATCGAGGGCGCGCTTCCGGCCCTCGGGCGAGAAGTAGATGAGGACGTTCCGGCACCACACCATGTCGCAGCCGCGCGGCGCGGCCACGTCGAGCAGGTTCGCGCGCTCGAACGTGACGAGCCGGCGCAGCTCGGGCCGCACGCGGATCACGTCGCCATCATTCTCGAACGCGTCGTGCCACTCGAAGGGCACGTCTGCGAGCTCCTCGGCCGGATACTCACCGCGCTCCGCCACCTCGATCGCCTCGGCGCTCATGTCGGTGGCATGGATCTCGATCGCGTGGTCGGGCAGGGCGTGCGAGAGGACGATGGCGAGCGTGTACGGCTCCTCACCCGAGGCGCAGCCCGCGCTCCAGACCCGTACCGTTCGCTTTGCGCGGGTGCGCAGGCTCGGCACCACGAGATCGAGCAGCGCCGCGATCTGCGGCTTGTGACGGAACAGGCTGCTCTCGCCGACGCGCACCGCCTCGACGAGCGTACCGAGCTCGGCGTGGCCGCGCCCGCTCTCGATCAGGGCGAGATAGGCACCAGGCGTGATCGCGAGCGCGGCGATCCGGGCAACCGTACGCGCCTCGACGACCCACGCCGGGAGCTGGAGCCCTGCGTGGTCGGCGAGCCGGCGCGCGACGCCGGCGAGGATGTCGCGCGCGAGCGCCATGCGTCAGTCGTGCTCCTCGACGCGCGGCTTCGCGGTGCGCGTCGAGGCAGGTAATGCGCGCTTCGCGCCGCCACCCTCCACGCGCTTCTTGCTCGCCGCCGCGCCGAGCTTGCTGCCATCGAGGTTGAAGCCGCCGATCGACTCCTCGAGCTCGAACGCCAGCTCGTGCAGCTTCGCCGCCTGGATCACGGACTCCTCGGAGCCCGACAGCACCTCGGTGGCGATGTGACGGACGGCGTCCATGTTGCGGGCGATCTCGTCGGAAACCATCGCCTGCTCCTGCACGGCGGTTGCGGTCTCCTTGACCACCGAGATCAGCTGGCCGAGGCCCGTGAGCGTCGAGGTCACGAGCTCCGAGCCCTGGCCAACCTCTCGCGCACCGTGCTCCATCGACGTGATCGCCGCCTGCGTCTGCTCCTTCACCGTCTGGATCAGCGCCTCGATGTCCTTCGCCGATTGCCCCACGCGCCGCGCGAGCGAGCTCACCTCGTCGGCGACCACGGCGAAGCCGCGGCCTTGCTCGCCGGCGTGCGCCGCCTCGATCGAGGCGTTGAGCGCGAGCATCGAGGTCTGCTCGCTGATCTGCCGGATCACCTCGACGATGTTGCCGATCCGCTTCGAGCTCTCGGCGAGCTCGCGCATCTTCTCCGCCGCATCATCGACCGAGGTCTGGATCTGCGTCATGCGCGAGACCGCCGCGTTGACCGCCGTGGTCGATTGCTCGGCGACATCCGTGGCCTGCGCCGCATTGCCGGCCACCGTCTGGATCGATGCCGATAACTCGGTCACCGCGGTGGTGGAGCTCTCGATCTTCAGCGTCTGGTCCCTGAGCCCGCCGAGCATCTCGCGCGACGCCGCGCTGATCTCCGCGCTCGACGCGCCGACCTGGAACGCCGCTGACTGCACGCCGCTCGCGAGCCTCTGTACGCACTCGAACACCTGGTTGATGTTGTCGGCGAGGTCAGCCGTCTCGTCGCGCGAATTGACGACGATCCGCTGCGTGAGATCCGTATCGCCGGCGAGCAACGCGCGCGACTGCGCGACCATCTGCTTGATCGGGCGCGTCACCCAGAACGCGAGACCCGACGCGATCAAGAGCGACAAGCCGATGCCGACGCCGATCTCGAGCCACGGCAGCGAGCCCGCGGGGTCGATGACGTGCGCACGACTGCGCGTGATGCACAGCTTGCCCACGGTACCGGGGTCGCCATTCGTGTAGCCGTCGGCCGGTTCGCAGTAGAAGTCATAGTCAAGGTCCTTGAGCCGGATCACCTCTCGCGTGTCGTCTCCGACGCTGACCTTCGCCAGCTTGTCGGGCTGCATCGCCCGAGCGGTCTCCCCCGGATCCCCGACAATGGCCGATGCGAGCAGCGTCGGTCCGTCGATCAAGACGGGACGGTACCGGAGCGTCGGATCGTCATCCGTCTGGTCCGCGTACTCGTCGACCATGCGCTGGAGTCTCACGCCGATCATCACGCCGCCGACGGTTTGCTCGGCGCGTGGCGCGCGCACCGGCATCGCCGATACCTGATACGCGACGTTGTCGACGACCTGGATCCGATGCATGAACGAGCCGCCGCCCCGCGCCTTCTCCACCGCGGCGATCGCCGGCATCTGGCTCGCGCTGATCGGTGACTTCGCTGGTGCCCACAGCAGCTTGCCGGCCGTGTCGAAGACGACGAACACATCCGGACGGATCCCGTTCGCGCCAGAGACGCGATCGAGCAAGCTCTGCGCGGTCCCGGGGAGATCTACATCGTCCGCGTCGACCACGAGGCCAGCAGCCTTGGCGAGTGCTTCCCGGAGATTGATCTCTCCGGCGACGATCTCGGTCGTGGCCGAGAGTCCGCGTCCCGTGTGCTCCTGAAAGAACTGGTAGCGGCGGAGGTGCTTCACGAGGAAGGCACCTCGATTCGCGAACTGCGACTTCTGCTTGACGACGAGGGTACCGCCGAACAACAGGAGGCCCGCGAGCAACAGGCACGCGAGCAGGAACTTCACGAACATCGGGAACCGCAGCTGTTTCTTGCTGCTCATGCGGGCCTACCTTCGTCAGACGTTTCCGCGATCTCGCGCAGGGGTTCAGCAGTGAGCACGGCCTTCGCATCGAGGACGCGCACCGTGCCGGTCGGAGTGGCCGCGACGCCGGCGAGCAGCGCGGCGACCGCGGTCGAGAGGTTGTTCGGCGGCGGATCGAGCGCCTGATCGATCGTGCGCAGGTCGCGCAGACGATCGACGATCACCCCGGCCGTACCGGCGGCGTGCTCGACGACGACGATCTTCGATTCCTCTCCGATTTCGGTGCGCGGCAGCCCGAGGAGCACGCCGAGATCGATCACCGGCACGATCTCGCCGCGCAGGCTGAACACGCCGGCGAGACACGCGGGTGTCAGGAACACGCGCGTCACCGGCTGCACGGGCAACGTCTCGCGGACGTCTCCGATCGGCAGCGCCAGCTCCTGACCGCGAAGCTCGAAGCAGACGAGCCGCAGGCTCTCGGTTCCCGACCGTTCGTCCACCATCGAGCGAGAGGTTACCCGATGTTGAAGTCTTCCTTGTCGTGCCGGGCGCCGCTACCGTCCGCGAACCGCGCGAGCTGCGATTGCCCGAAGATCTCGTGCGGCTCGCTGCCGGTCAGCCACTCGGCGTAGAGCTTGCCAATGATCGGCGCCATCATGAAGCCGTGGCCGACGAAGCCGCACGCGAGGAAGAAGTCGGGATGCCCCGGCGCCGCGCCGAGGATCGGATTGCCATCGGGGGACTGGTCGTAGGGACCGGCCCACTGCCGGAGGATCTTGATGTCCCCGAGCACCGGCATCAGGCGGACCAGGCGGCGCGCGTAGGTCGCGAGGAACTCGAGCGTGGAGCCCATCGCGTACGTCGAGCCGTGGCCCGGCAGCGAGACGCCGCCGACGATCTCGCCGCGCATCGACTGGCTGCAGTACAGGCCGCTCGCGAGCTCGGAGACCATCGGCCGCAGGAACGGCTTCAAGGGCTCGCTCGAACAGATCTCGTGGCGGATCGGCCAGGTCGGGACCTGCACGCCGATCATCGCCGCGAGCTTCGGCGACCACGCGCCGGTCGCGTTGATCACGCGGCGCGCGCGCACCGCCCCGCGCGGCGTGTGCACGACGTAGCCCCCGCCGGCCATCGGCTCGAGGCCACCGACCGGAGTCTGCGTGAAGATCCGCACGCCGTAGGCCGCGGCCTGGCGCGCGTAGCCCCAGAGGAACGGCCACGGAAACAGGATGCCGTCGCTCGGGTTGTACGAGGCGCCGACGACGCCATCGAGGTTGAGCTCGGGGACGATGTCGAGCGCGGCCTTCGGCTCGAGCATGCGCGTGTGCACGCCGCAGCGATTCTGCAGCGCGATGTTCTTCTCGAGGCGCGCGACCTCCTTCGCGTTGCGCGCGAGGAACAGGTAGCCGCCCTGGCGGAACCACACGTTGACGCCGAGGTCGACGGCGAAGCGCCGGCACAGCTCGACGGACTCCTGCATCAACCGGATGTTGATCTCGGTGGACCACTGCTGGCGCACGCCGCCGCCGTTGCGACCCGACGCGCCCTCGGCGAGGTACCCGCGCTCGAGCACGACCACGTCGTGGAGCCCGAGCTTCGCCAGGTGATACGCGATCGACAGACCGACCACGCCGCCGCCGACGATCACGATCTCGGCGCTGTCGGGGACCGGGCCGTTCGTGCCCTCGAGCGTCGCCGGCAGCCGGATCTCGCCCGACACATCGGCGCGCGCCTCGTCCTCGTCGTCCTCGATCGCGCCCTGCACCTACGCTTCCCCTTCGTCGTCCCCGAGATCATCCGGGAACCGGTGCGCGCCGGGATCCCTGGCGAGCAGCTTGAGCGGGGTCGGCGCGAGGGGAGGGCGCGACGTGAACGGCGGAATCCCGCTCGGGTGCTGCTGCGTGATCTTCGCGAGCTGCAGCGCGACGACGGCGAGGCACTCCTTGCCCTGACACGGGCCGGTGCCGAAGCCGGTGTAGCGCTTCACCTCCTCGATGTCCTTGTAGCCGCGCGACACCGAATGCTCGATGTCACTCAGCGTGACGTCCTCGCAGCGACACAGAACGATCTTTCCCGGCATCAGCGCCTCGCCTCGAGAAGGTTCTGCGCGACGCGCGCGCCATCGGCGGCCGACGCGGCGGCGCCGCGGTAGCCCGTGACATCGCCACACGCCCACACGTTCGGGGCCGTGGTCTGGCCGAGCTCGTTCGTGACGACCCGGAAGCCACCGGCGGCCTCGTCGAGGACGACGGTGCAGCCCTGCTGGCGCGGGCCCTCGGACGCGGGCGCGGGCGTGGCTGCGACGGCGATCAGATCGCAGTCGAGCTTCCCGCGCTTGGTATCGACGGCGGTCGTCCAGCCGCGGCCGCGGGTGCCGGACACGTCGGCGAGCGGGACGCGCGTGACGTCGGCGCCGGCGGCGGACAGCGCGTCCGCGAGCGCGACGACATCGCTCTCGAGGTCCGGACCTTCGACGATGCAGATCTTGTCGCCGGCGAGGATGCCGTGATCGACGAGCAGCCGGCCGACCGCGCGCGCCGCGAGCACGCCCGGTCGATCGTTGTCCGGGAACGGGAGGTTGACGACGTAGCCGCCGGTCGCCCAGATCCATTGCTTCGCGTAGATCCGGTACAGGCGATTCGGCGCGGACACCGCGAGCACCCCGCCGTCGTCTTCGGGGAAGAACCCGATCGCCGTCGAGCGCGCGAGCACGGTGACGCCGGACTGCACGGCCTCGCCCCAGCGCGTCTCCGCGATCTGGCGACCGAGCCGCGGATCGGTGCGCAGGCTGCCGCCCGGACGAAGTTGATCATCGACCACCACGGTCGAGCGTCCGCCGCGGGCGGTCGTGGTGGCGGCCGCGAGACCCGCTGGACCGCCGCCAATCACGCAGACGTCGACGTCGAAGCGATGAACCTCCGGCAGCTCGGTCGCGGCGACGTCCGGCAGCTTGCCGAGCCCGGATAGCTGGCGGACGACCTTGTTCGCGAGCTTGTTGAGCACCGACGAGCCGGTCATCAGCGTGTGGTGATCCATGCCGCGCGAGAACAGGAAGTCGACCGCGCCGAGGAGATCGATCTCGGCGGACGGGAACGCGTTCTGGCCCTCGACCTCGGCGCCCGGACTGCACGGCGCCTGACAGGCCCGCAGGTTCGGGACGCCGCCGATGCGCACGAGGCAGCCGCTGCAGTGGCCCTCGAAGCAGAAGAACGTGCGTGGCCGGTGGTACTTGAGCGAGCGCGAGAGGATCCGTCCGCCGCACGCGAGGGTGGCCGCGGCGAGGCTCTCGTCGCCATAGGCTCGCACCGCGGAGCCGGCGATCCTGACTTCGACCGCCTCGCCCCGCACGCCTTCGTGTCCGGGAAGCCGGCGCGCCACGAGCGTTTCTACCACGGACGCCTGTCCGATCGGTGCCAGGCAAAAGGTCCTCACTTCGTTGCGTCGCGAGGGAGGCGTGCGATACCGTTCACGCTCGAAAGGACAGGGGATCCCGAATGGCGACTCCAACTAGGCCGTGTCCGTACTGCGGTGCCGCAGTGCTGATGAACGCGCCGGCGTGCGGAACGTGTGGTCGGCCGATGCCGCCGATGCAGCAAGGTGCTCCGGGCGCACAGCCCGCGAAGACGATGTTCGGTGTTGCCGCACCCATGGTGCCGGGTCGTGGACCCGCGCCGGCCGGTCCGCAGCAGCCGGGTCGTCCGGGAGCTCCTCCGCAGCAGGGCGGCTTCCAGCCTCCTCAGCAGGGATTCCAGCAGCCGCCGCCGCAGGGCTTCGGCCAGCCGCAGCAGCCCGGCTATCCCCCCGCCGGCGGCCCGCCGCCCGGACAGCAGCCATACGGCCAGCCGCCGCAGCAGCAGCCGAACCCCTATGGTCAGCCGCAGCCGGCGCCGGGTGGTTTCGGCCAGCCACCGCAGCAGCAGCAGAACCCGTACGGTCAGCCGCAGCAGCCCGCACCGGGTGGCTTCGGCCAGCCGCCACAGCAGGCCAACCCGTACGGTCAGCCGCCCCCGCAGCAGGCGAACCCGTACGGTCAGCCGCAGCAGCCGCAGCAGCAGAACCCGTACGGTCAGCCCCAACAGCCCGCACCGGGTGGCTTTGGTCAGCCCGCTCCGCAGGCGAACCCCTATGGTCAGCCACAGCCGGCGCCGGGTGGCTTTGGCCAGCCAGCTCCGCAGGCGAATCCGTACGGTCAGCCGCAGCCCCAGCAGGGCTACGGTCAGCCCGCCGGTGGTGGATATCCGCAAGCGCAGCCGGGCTTCGGCGCTCCACAGCAGGATCTGCCGGGCCCGCTCGACGACATCGCTCGCAAGCTCCCGGGCTCGGCGCCCGGAACGATCTTCGGATTCCCGGTCGCGCAGCTGCGTGATCCGAGCTTCCAGAAGAAGATGCTGTTCCTCGCCGGCGTCGCGCTGATCGCGTCGATTCTCGTGCCGTTCAGCCTGTCGCCCACGATCTTCGCGTGGAGCGGCGGCGGCTTCGAGTTCTTCATCTGGCCGATCATCTCCGGCGGTCTCTACCTCCTGCTCACCGCGGCGCCCGCCGACATGCGCGCCAAGGTTCCGCCGGCGGTCCTCCACTGGATCCCGTTCGGAGTCGCGTACGCGGGCATCTTCATCTCGCACATGGGCTTCGGCTTCATGGCGATCATGTTCGGTGGTCGCGGTGGCGGCGGCATGGGTGGCGCGGGTGGTCTCTACATCCTCGGCTACTCGACGCTCGTGTTCGGCCTGCTCGCGCGCATCGCGCAGCCGCAGGATCAGACCGCGCGCATCATCATCGCCGTCGGCGCTGGATGCTTGATCCCGTCGTTCATCGACGGCTTCCACTTCTTCAGCTTCGGTGGCCTGCCGGCTCTGTTCATCGTCCACAACCTGATCTGGTTCCTGATCCTCGCGCTCGGCGTGTTCTGTATCGTGTTCGTGATCCCGCCGAAGAAGCTGCCGCCTGCGCTGCAGGCGGTTGATTCGCTCGCGCCGACGATCGCCGCGGTGCTGATCGCGTGGCTACCGGCGCAGCAAGTTCTCCTCGCGCTCGTGTTCCTCGTCCACGCTGGCATGGGCATCGGGGCGATCCTCATGCTCGCGCACGGCCTCCTGCCGATCGTCGCGTACTTCGGCGTCCTCATGATGGCGGCGCCTGCTGCCTACGAGGAAGCGATGGCGATGTTCGGCGGCAAGAAGGGTGGCGGTCAGCCCCCGGCCGCCGGTGGTGGTGGTGGTGGTGGTGGATACCCGGCGCCGCAGGGCGGAGGCTATCCGCCGCAGGGCGGTGGTTACCCGCCGCAAGGCGGAGGCTATCCGCCGCAGGGCGGTGGTGGCTACCCGCCGCAGGGCGGTGGTGGCTACCCGCCGCAGGGTGGCGGTGGCTACCCGCCGCAAGGTGGCGGTGGTCAGCAGGGCGGCGGCGGCGGCTGGCAGTAAGCAGCTCCTCGCGGTGACGACGGCTCGAAGCTCCGGCTTCGGGCCGTTTTCGTTTTTCGGGGGTACCCTCTCCGCATGGCGCGAGAACGAGGGCTCGAGTTCAAGGTCGGCCTGTTGATCCTGATCTCGACGGCGATCCTCGTCGGCTTCATCTTCATCCTCGGCAACTTCTCGCTGCGCTCGGGCTTCGAGATCCGCCTGGACTACGACTACATCGGCAGCCTGCAGCCCGGGGCGCCGGTGAAGGTCTCCGGCATCAAGGTCGGCAAGGTGAAGAGCGTCGAGTTCATCGGCGGCGCGGTGGATCCGGAGATCAACCAGCGCGTGCAGGTGCGCGTCACCGCGTGGGTCGAGGAGCGCGTGCGCGACTCGATCCGCAGCGACGCCGAGTTCTTCATCAACACCGCCGGCGTGCTCGGCGAGCAGTACCTCGAGATCGTCCCCGGGAAGGACTGGGCGAAGCCGCCGATCGCCGCGAACGCGATCATCCACGACGAGCACTTCGTCCACAGCCCGCCGCGCACCGACCTCGTGGTCGCGCGGCTCTACGAAGTCCTCGACAGCGTGGCGGCCGTGCTGCGCGACGACCGGGATGCGATCAAGCATCTGCTCTCGAACAGCGCGAGCGCGATCGCGGAGATCAACACGCTGCTCGTCGACAACCGCGCCGGCATCAGCGAGCTGATCTCGTCCGCGGGCGCGCTCGCGGCAGAGGGCAAGACCACGCTCGCGAAGGTCAACGCCGGTCTCGGTGACGGCCGCCCGGTCGCAAATCTACTCTCGAGCGCCGACGGCATGATGGGCGCGGTCCGGACCTCGCTGACCACGCTGACGCCGACCGCCTCGGCGTTCATGACCGACGCGACGCGCGTCACCGGGATGCTCACCGAGCAGCGGATGAAGTCGGTCGACAAGGCGCTCGATGGCGCGGGCCTCGCCGCCGGGCGCGCCGGCGCGCTGCTCGACACGACGAACGCGATCGTCGTCGACATCCGCGCGGGCAAGGGCACGATCGGCGCGCTGCTCTCGCGCGACGAGCTGTACTCCGACATCCGCGAGCTGATCCGCGACCTCAAGCGGAATCCGTGGAAGTTCTTCTGGAAGGAGTGAGCTCGTGAGCTTGCTCGCGGCCGACGCTTCGCTGACCCGCAAGGTCGGCGCGCTCACCCTCGTGGTGTTCGCGGCGGCGTTCGTGTTCTTCGTGTTCCTCTACCAGCGCATCGATCTTGGCACGCGTACGCGCATCAAGGTCTACCTCGGCCACGGTGCGGGTCTGCGCGAGAAGGCGAGTTTCGTCGTCGGCGGTCAGCGCATCGGCTACATCGAGTCGATCGACAACGTGCTGCACGGCCAGAGCGAGGCGCTCGACAACGGCGTCGGGATCGTGGCCACCGTGGCGATCGATGGCGATCAGGTCTGGAAGGTGCCCGAGGACGCCGAGGTGTTCGTGTCGTCGCGTGGGCCGCTGTCGGAGAAGTACCTCGAGGTCGCGCCGAACAAGCGCGACGCCGAGCCCCGGCCGGCGATCCAGGAGGGCGCCATGGTGCGCGCCGCCGATCCGCCGAGCCTCGACAACGTGCTCCAGCGGATCTGGACCAACACCACCATCATGCGGACGTTCCTCGCGGAGGTCGGCCCCGACTTCGCCGTCTTCCGCACCCAGCTCCTCGCCCTCGGCGATAACCTCACCGCGATCCAGTCCGCCGATCCGAGGCTCGCCGCGTTCCAGCTCGGCCTCCAGGTGCGTGCTCTGTTCGCCGAGGCAGAGCGCACCTACGACGTGGGCCTCGGCGGCGCCGACGGCATCGCGCACGTTCGCGCCACGCTCGCCGCGGCGCGGACCACGCTCGCGCAGACCCGCACCGCCATCGCGCGGCTGCGGCCGATGACCGTGCAGCTCGGCGGCGACGTCGCGCGCATCGGCACCACCATTGCCGCGCAGGCCCCCTCGGCGAAGCTCGATGCGATCGTCGCGCAGGCCCGCGTCGCGATGGACAAGATCGATCCGCTGCTCGAGAAGCTCGACGAGATCAGCGCCCGGATCGCCCGCGGCGAGGGCTCGATGGGCCGCCTGATGAAGGATCCCGAGTTCCCCGAGGATGCGAAGGAGCTCGGCAAGATCATGAAGCGTCGCGCCTGGCGAATCATCGCGAAGCCAAAGGACTGACCATGACGCGACCTCTTCCCCCCGGAACCGCGATTCCCGACCTCGCGCTTCCCGCGCCCGACGGCACGCAGGTCAAGCTGCGCGCGCTCGTCGGCAAGAAGACGCTGGTCCTCTACTTCTATCCGAAGGACCAGTCACCGGGCTGCACGAAGCACGCGTGCGGGTTCCGCGATGCGTACGAGACGTTCGTGGCCGCGGGCGCCGACGTGATCGGTATCAGCTCCGGCACGCCAGCGGTCCGCAAGGAGTTCATCGCCGAGCACCGCATTCCGTTCACGCTGCTGCACGACATCGCGGGCGAGGCGCGAGATGCGTTCGGCGTGGGGAAATTCCTCGGCCTCGATATGCGGATCACGTTCGTGATCGATCGCGGCGGCCTGGTGCGGCACGTGACGGACTCGCAGCTCCGGGTCAACAAGCACATCGCCGAGGCCATGGCGATGGTCCAGCAGCTGGCCTAGAAGCCCGGCGTCTCCATCGGCCCGCTCGACTGGCCGCGGATGAACTGCTGGACGATGGGATCCGCGGAGGCGCGCAGCTCCGCGGGGGTGGCGACGACGTGGACCACGCCCTGGTAGAGAAACGCGACGCGATCCGCGACGCCGAACATCGACGGTGGATCGTGGGACACGACGATCGCGGTGACGCCGAGGTTGTCGGCGAGCTCGCGGATCAGGCGATCGATGCGGCGCGCCGACACCGGATCGAGGCCGGTGGTGGGCTCGTCGAACAGCACGACCTCGGGATCGAGCGCGAGCGTTCGGGCGATCGCGGCGCGCTTGCGCATTCCGTCGGACAGCTCGGCGGGAAATCGATCGGCGTGGCGCTCCATGTGGACCTGCGCGAGCCGCTTCTTGCCCTCCTCGAGCGCCTCGGCGTGCGACAGGTTCTGGTGCTTTCGCAGGGGCAGGGCGACGTTCTCGGCGAGGGTCATCGAGTCGAACAGGGTCGACGACTGGAACACCATGCCGATGCGCTTGCGGATCGGCGGATAGGCACGCTCGGGCAGCTGGTCGATCCGGTTGCCGTCGAACCACACCTCGCCGGAGTCGATGCGGAGCAGGCCGACCAGGTGCTTGATCGTCACGCTCTTGCCAACGCCGGAGGTGCCGATGATGAACATGATCTCGCCCCTGTTGACGGCGAGGCTCATGCCGGTGAGCACGGGCTTCCCGTCGAACGCCTTGCTGACGTTCTTCCACTCGACGTACGCGGTCACAGGTCACCGTCCGTCACGAACAGGGCCGCCGCGGAGATGACGAAGTCGAGGACGATCACGGCGAACGAGCTGCCGATCACCGCGGCGGTGGTGGCCCAGCCCATGCCCTCGGAGCTGCCTCGTGCGCGCAGGCCGCAGAACCCGGCGACGACAGGGATCGCGGCGCCGTACGACGTCGCCTTGATGACGAGGAGCATCACGTGCCGCGGGCGGATCAGCGACATGTCGAAGAACAGGTGTGGGTTGACGCCGAACGAGTACTGCGCGGTGAGTCCGCCGGCCGCGAACATCACGGTCGCGCCCAGGA
>JBBRED010000141.1:0-19573 GCA_038203335.1 Haliangiales bacterium
AATGCGTCGACCAGATGGAGGTTCTTCAGAACGGTGGGCGTGTAGCGGTAGATGCCGGTGAAGCGGTGAGGTGCGCGCCCGTTGAGGACGCGGAGCCCACCCATGATCCCCGCCGCTTCAAGCGCGCGATTCAACTTGACGAGAGGGGTCTCGTCGATGGCACGCATCATTGGCAAGACTATCACGCGTCTCGATCATTCCCTCCACCACCAGCGCCGGCTCACGGACAACAGCCCGTTCGTCGGTGGGTACATCGCGACGACGACCGTCATCGCCGTGGCACGACGTGGTGTTCCACCTGAGGATTCTCCAGGCCGCGATCACGCCACCAGTCGTGGCGCCCGCGTCGAGTTCGGGGTAATCCGGGCCAGGGGGAACGTATGGACGAAGTAGAACCCGCTGAGCCCGTCGAAGCAGAAGAGCAGTCGTTCCCCGAGCTGTTCGGCGAGCTGGCAACCGAGGTCGGTACGTTGGTGCGGCAGGAGCTGTCTCTCGCAGCGGAGGAGATGGTGGAGAAGGCGCGTGCGGCGGCGAGGAACGTCATCCTCGTCGGCGTGGCCGCGCTCCTCGGCACGGTGAGCTTGCTGGTGCTCGTCGGCGCGTTGGTGCTGGCCCTGGGAATCGTCGTTCCCATGTATGGGGCAGCGTTCGCGCTCGCCGTCCTCATCGGAGGTGCGGGGTACGCCTTGTACCGGACCGCGTCCTCCTCCCTCCGCGCCGTCGATCTGATGCCTCACGAGACCTTCGCCTCCTTGAAGGACAACGGGGCTTGGGCGAAGGACGAGATCGGCGCGACGCGCGACCAGATCTCGGCGACGATGGGCGAGGTGCGCCGTCGGCTAACCCCGCCCCCGGCGAAGAAGAAACGGCGGGCGGCGCCGAAGAAGAAAGAGCTGCCGAAGTAGGTAGTGCGGACCCGAACTGCTCGTGCACGATGACGGGCATGGCTACCAAGAAGCGATCCCCGATCAAGAAGGCGGTCTCGACCGTCAAGACGCAGGCGAAGAAGGCGACCAAGGCTGGCAAGTCAGCGGTCGCCAAGGTCCAGAGCACGGGTCGTGCCGCCACGAAGAAGGCGAGCGGAGTCACCAAGAAGGCGAAGGGCCTCGTGACGACGAACACGAAGAAGGCCGTCGCGACCGTGGAGACCGTGCGCGACAAGGCCAAGAAGCTCGCCACGAAGATCGAGCACGCTCAACACAGCGCTTCGGAGATCGCGATGCGCGTTGGATCGACGATGGAGTCGATCGGCAGCGCGCTCGTCTCGCTGGTGTCGCCTCCCAGCGGCGCGGCGGCGCGCAAGAAGTCGTGATCCGGCGCCGTCCGGTGCCAGGTTGCACGCGGCGGTAGAGGCTCGCGGATCGAGCGCTTCGAGTTCGAATGAGCTACGCCGCGACCCTCGGCTTCGCCTACCCCGACCCAGCCAAGGACCGCGAGGATGATTGCGAGGGGCTTGTTCATGGAGACGTACCCGTCCGAACGTGGGCCGCAGGCGGGAGTCGCACGGTCATTTTGCGCGACGGCTGTCGCGGGCCCCGCGCGCGTGCAGGTCCTTCACGAGTCGATAGAACGCATCCGGGGGCGCCGCGAGGAATTCCTTCGCCGACGGTAGCCACGCCTCGAGGCTCGCCTCGAGCGACGTCGAACAGCGGTCGCCTTCGCCGCTCCAGCACGCACCGACATGCGCGTTGTACCGGCGCTCGTCCCATGCGCGCAGGTCTGGATAGGTGAAGTCGAGCGAGGCAGGCTCGCCGGGAGTCGTCGGTTCGGTCTCGACGCGGAACGTGTTCCACGCCGTGCGGGGGGAGGTGCTGATCGGGGTCTCGCCCTCGGCGTAGATGTTCAGGTGGCCGCGTGACGGAGAGATCACGGTGAGCCCGAGCGCGGGCTGCTCCCTCACGGTGCAGTACTGGTAAACGACGATCACGCGACGGTTGCGATACGCGCAGCCGTGGATCGAGAAGTTGCCGAACCACTCGCCCGTGCCGATGAACACGAGGGGACCGGAGGCGATGTCTTCGAACGCCTCGGTGACGGTGTACAGAGGAGCATCGCGCGGCGTGCTCGGCGCGTCGACGATCTCGGGCGGGATGATGGCTGGCGCCGCGTCGACCGGCTCGCCGTCGACAACGCCGGCATCGGTCGGCGGCTTCGCGGTCGAACGGGAGGGCGTCAACGGGTCGAGCCAGATGAGCCCGCCGACCGCTGCGGCTGCCACGAGCCACACGAGTATCTGTCGACCCTCGTTCGCGATAGCTCGAAGCGTAGCATCGCACCAATCTCGATCCAGTTCGGGCTGGATCCGGCCGACGGGCTCCGTATCATCGAGGCAACGATGGTCTCGCTCGCAGACGACGACACGTTCGAGGGGCAGGTGTTCGAGAACCTCGTGCTCGACGGCGCCAAGGGGCTGGCGCTCGATCCCGTGCGGAATCGGGTCAAGGGCGTGCAATCGAGATCTCGACGGCACACTCGACGGCGACGAATAGCTCGGGCATGCACGCTGCACGCTCCTCGTCGGGAATGCGCGATCACACGACCATCGGGGACTACGAGGTGCGAGCGATCGAACGGGTCGGCGCCCTTGTGCGATACGCGGCGACACACGTCGTGCTTCCGCGTCGGGCCGTCGTCGAGCTGCTCGAGCTCGACGCGCCCCGCGTGGATGCCATGCGGCTCATGCGGCGCGCGTGCATTCTCGAGGCGTTGCAGCATCCGGCCGTGCCGCGCGTCTTCGAATGCGGTCGCATCGACGGTCGACCGTGGATCGCGATCGAGGACGACCTTGGCACGTCACTCCATGACGAGCTGCAGCACCGTCGGCTCGAGGTGCGCGAGGCGCTCACCCTCCTCGAGGAAGTGGCTGCGTTTCTGTCTCATACACACGCGCGCGGTGTGCTCCACGGGAACATCACCGCGACGGCGATCGTCCGTGCGCCCACGCTCAGGCTCCAGAGGTGGGAGAACGCCCGCACGCACGACACCGAGCTCGCGAGCGACGCGATCGATGGCCGCGATGACGTGTTCGGCCTGGGCAAGACGATCTCTGCGGCGCTCGCGCGGCCCGATGCCGCGCCGGAAGGCTTGACCGCGTTGCTGGCGCGAATGCTCTCCGCCGATCCGCTGATGCGGCCCACGGCGGCGGAGGTGGTCACCGGTGCGCGCGCACTTCGTGACGCGATCGGTTCGATCGACGATGTGGAGGATGTCGAGATCGTGCTCGAGTATCCACCCTTCGAGGAGGAGGAACCGATCCTCCTCGATCGCCGGCGCGTCACGCTCGAGACCGTGATCGTCGACCTCGATCTGTGAGCCCGTGCGGCGCGACCCTGCCCGCGCTGACCGCCCGGTCCGTGAGATCGGCTTCCACGAGCCTCACGTAACCCGTGCGCGGCTCGGGACGTCCTCGTTGCATGGCCCGAACACGCACCAAGAAGCGAGCGAGAACGAGTCCGCAGAAGAAGCTCGCGACGCTCATGCGCGGCATCGACCTGTGCATGATGACCACGCACGGTACGAATAACTCGTTGCACGCGCGACCGATGTCGAATAACGGGGAGGTCGACTTCGGCGGCGACGCCTGGTTCTTCACGTGGCGCGACACGAGCAAGGTGAAGGAGCTCGAAAAGGATCCGCGCGTGTCGCTGTCTTACGCCGGAGGCCCGAAGCGCGCGCCGGTGTGGATCTCGGTCACCGGCAAGGGGCGGATCGTCGAGGATCCTGCGAAGAAGCTCGAGCTGTGGCAGGACGGGCTGGGGCAATGGTTCGAGGACGGGCCCGAGGATCCCGACGTGGTGCTGATCCACGTCACGGCCACGCGGGCGCAGTGGTGGTCCTACAAGGGAGAGGGCGACGTCAGCCTCTAAGGAGAGCTACGCTGCTCGCATGCCATGCGGACGCTGCGCAGCCGAGGACGTGACCGCGTCCGGCTGGTGTGTCGATTGCGAGCGGCAACTCGATACCTGGGGCCGGCAGCACGCGGCCGACATCATCTGGCAGGCCTTCACGGGCGCGGGCATCGCGATGGTGTTCGCGCTTGGAGCGCCGCTGCTCGGACTCAGCATGATGATGGGCATCGCGGGCGTGCTGCTTGGCACCGCGACGTTCGCGGGCCTGCGCGCCTGGAACAAGCGGCGCCGTCGGCAGCAGTTCATCGCAACGTCGGTGCCGCGCGCGTACCTCCCGGCGAAGACGTGATCTGGGAGCGGGGATCCAGCGCGATGTACGAATCGAGATCGCAGGCCGTCTCGAGCGGGGCGGCGGGCCACGGTGGCGAGGGCTGGTCAAGGCGGTGTTGGCACCCACGCGCTCTTGCGCCGCGCGAACACGGCGTTCTCGGTCGTATCGATCTGGAACAGGTGCATCCACTCGTTGTCGACGAGCTCGTTCACCTTGGGGTGCTTCTCGAGGATGCGATCGATCGCCGGGCGAGAGGCTTCGAGGAACACGGCGAGTCGAAGGGGCGCGTGCACCCACTTCTCTCCGTCGTTCAGCGACTGGAACGACAGGCCGATCCGCAGGTCGCCGCCGTTGCCCTCGAACACACCGAGGTGTCCGCCCACGATGTTGTGGAGCACCTTGTTCCCGCAGCCGTACCGAGCGTTGTCGACCGTCGATGCGTAGTACTGGAAGTTGATCCAGTGCGCCACGACCATGGGCCCGGTCATGATGCCCTCGAGGATCGAGAGGTCCTTGTCGTCCTCGAACCGATAGTCCTGCAGGAACGCGCGGCCCTGAAGATCGATGTGCCGGCTGCGCTCACGAGGAGCCACGATGAAGGCCGCGTTGCCGGCGAGGCCCCACTCGGGACGCACCTCGGCCCAGTTCCTCGCGCGCTTCACGGCCGCGGCGCGCAGCTTCGAATCGGAGAGATCCGAGAGACCGAATCGCGGGGCACGCTCGCGCCGGGTCGCGACGCTCGCGCGATCGAGTAGCGCACGCGCCTCGGCGAGATCGGTCTGATGCGCGGCCGAGCCGGCGCTCTCGTTGAACAGCGTCACCTCGTCGGTGGTGGTGTTGTGAAGCGCACCGACGAACAGCGTCGTCGGTGGGATCGCGATCCCGCGCGCCGCGAGGCCCGTGCGGACCTCGGCGTCGTTGAGGAGCGCCGCCGCCGCGCGGGCGTTGACGTCGCCGGGCTGACCGTTGCACGCGCCGCAATCGAGGCCGGCGGCGTGGGCGTTGTTCTTGGTCTCGCTGCCGTGGCCGACGAGCAACACCAGGCGCGCGAAGTCCTGCGTGAGCCCCAGCGTGCGGAGGAGTCCCCCCGCGAGGTCGCAGCGCACCTCCGGGGTGATCGGCTCACCGTCGACATCGCTCGTGAGCCGGGGCATGCGCGCGTCGTTCTCGCTGTCCTTCAGCCCGGCGCGATCGGGGTGGTCCGCGCGATGCTTCTCCGCGCGGAACGCGTCCTGGAACAGAAACCGCGCGAAGAACAGACCCACGGCGTCGACGTACGCGAAGCTCGACAGCGAGCTCGACTTGAACGCCTTCCATGAATAGGACGTCTCGAGGCGCGCCCGGCGCTTCGCCGCGAGAGTGCTCGGAACGCCGGTGTCGGTGACGCGGTACCTCGGGACCAGGAGGCCGGGGAGCTGCGGGCGCGCGTCATCCGACGCGAGCTGCTCGTATTCGATGGGCAGACCGAAGAAGCCGGCGACGCCCAGCGTCTGGATGCCTTCGCCTTGCGCCTCGAGGGCGCGCCGGAATACTTCGGAGCGGACGTCGAGGCAGAACGCGGCCTGTAGCCTCGGCGTTGCCGGTCGCACCGCGCCGAAGCCCTGGGTCAACTTGGGCCGCAACTCCGACAGCCAGGCGAGCTCGACCGCGCGTTGCAGGATCCAGTCGTCGGACCGGACCAGCCGCGCCGCGCGATCGATCGCGGGCCAGCTGGTCATCGCGAGACGCCACTCGCGACGGATCGCCTCGTCGCCGGCGAAGAACAGGATCCACTCCCACCCGAGGCGGACGGCCAGCAGCTCGCGCAGGTGAGCGTCGTCCTTACCGTCGAGACGCGCGGTCCAGCGGAGGTACGAGCACCACGACGCCCATCCGTTCACGTCGAGGAGCAGCGCCGACAGATAGCGCTCCCGCTCCTCGACGGGCACGCCGAGGTCCGAGCAGCCGTGGATGATCATGTCGTCCGCGGTTCTCGGGAGCTTCGCCACGGTGGCGCGATACCCGTCGAGATCCATGAACAGATACGGCGCATGATCGGTGCTTGCCTGGCTTCTCCAGCTCGCGAAGAACCCGTCCTTCTTGGTGCCGCTGATCTGCGACTGGCCATCGCCGAAGTACGTCGCGCAGAACCGGCTGACCCGCTCCATCACGAACTCGGGCCAGGTGACCTCGTGCTCGCGATGGCCGAGCGCCTCCATGGTGGAGACCACGAGCGGCCGCTGGTAAGGCGATGGTTCTCCGCTCCAGAACAGCGCGGTCAGCTCGTCTTCGGTCACGTCGGATCCGGACTCCGCGATCGCTTCGCGCAGATGCTCGATGCGCAGCCGCCCGGCGCGCCACTCCTGCGCGTACCACTGGCGCGGCATGAGGAGCCGCGCGCCCGAGAGCGAGGCGAGCTCTCCGGCGACCTCCCGGAGCGGCTTGTTCGTGAGCGGCCAGAACGGATTGAGCGCGATGAATCGATCGAGCGGCCAGGTCGGTGCGATGCGCGAGCACGCGCGTTCGGCAGCGTCGGGCGGAGCGGGCTCGGTCACTGGAGCCCCGGGGGGAACAAGCGGAAGGTCAGGCGCATGAACCAGTCGTCGATGTAGAGGCCGCTGAGGAGGTGCGGTTGCAGCCAGTTCGAGAACCAGCCGTTCGGCCGGATCTGCAGGATGCTCTGGATGACGAACAGGAACACGAGGCCGTAGACGACGATCGACCACAGGAAATCCGACGGCTCGGTGCCCGCGTCGATCCAGGGAGCGACCAGGTCGAAGACGATGTGAAATCCGAAGTACGAGCCGGTCGCCGCGACGATCAGCAGCACCGACGGCAGGATCACGCGCCAGCCGGCGGCGAACACGCGCGCGATCATCGGCGCGAAGCTGAGGCCGAGCACGAGCGCGAGCGACCGCGTGGTGGTCGACAGGTTGAGCGCGGGGAGGGCGGTGGCCATGTAGAGCGGGGTGATGGCCAGGCCGACGACGACCGCGCCGGCGAGGAGGTGCCAGATTCGCACGCGCGGGAAGTGGACGATGTGCGTGGAGCGCCACTGCTGCACGACCGAGCCCGAGCTGAGGAACGTGTGGGCCTTGTAGAGGGAGTGCGCGAGCAGGTGCATCAACGCCAGGTGCCAGGCGCCGAGACCACACTGCACGAGCATGAAGCCCATCTGCCCGATCGTGGACCACGCGAGCACGCCCTTGACCGCGGGGCGCGTGGTCATCACGAGCGACGCCACGATGGTGGTGGCGAGCCCGACGCCGACGAGCATCCCCTGCGCGATCGCGGCGTGCGCCATCAGCGGTGCGAGCCGGATCATGACGAAGCCGCCGATGTTCACCACGCCGGCGTGAAGGAGGGCGGAGACCGGCGTCGGCGCCTCCATCACCTGCAGCATCCAGCCGTGAAACGGCAGCTGCGCGGACTTGAGGAGGACGCCGAGCACGAGCAGGACGGTCGCGACGTGCAGGGTGGGCGTCAGCTCGCCGTGCGCCTGCGCGAACGTGTTCACCAGGTCGATTCGCAGCGAGCCAACCTCGGAGCCGATGAGCACGAGCGACGAGACGAAGCACGCGTCGGCGACGCGACTCAGCAGGAACTTCTTGTGCGCGACGATGATCGCCTGGCGGCGCGTGCGATAGAACGTGAGGAGCTGGTGCAGGCCCACGTCCGTCGCGAACCAAGCGACCACGAGGACGGCGAGGTGGTTCGAGGTCACGAGGACGCTCACCGACGCGACGGTCAAGAGCAGCGAGCGCGCATAACGATCGAGCTCGCGCTCTCCGGCGAGATACGAGCGCGAGTACCGGACCACGATGAGGGCGAGCGTGGAGACGAGGACGAACATGGCGCCCGAGACGATGTCGAGCTGCACGACGTCGTTCCACACGGAGGCCGGCTTGGTGACCCGTGCGTCGTACCCCGCCCACGACAGCACGGCGCGGAGAGTGACGGCGAGATACGTGAGCCCCACCGTCATCGTCGTGACGACCGACGCGACGGTCAGGAGGGCCGCGCGGCGTCGCGAGATCAAGAACGCGGCGACGAACAGGCAGACCGGGACCATCGACGCGAGAACGAGCGGCAGGAACGCGAGCAGGTCGTCGCTCGTCATGGCCGAGTCCTTCCCTGCACGGCGGCATCTTAGAGGAACTGGAGTCCGTCGGGCGGATCCGTGCAACGCCTCGCGCGCGGCGCGCGACTACGGCCGCATGAGAGCGCTCCGACGACCTCTACGTCCAGACCGTGCCGCCGAGCAGCCTTCAGCCAGCAAGGACGTGTTTGTTCATGATCCGCCACCACGGCACCAACGACTGACCGGAATCTGCCAGGGCAGGGATGTCGTGAGCGTCGAAAAAGTCATCGCGTCGCCAGCCTGGACGGCGCATCGGCGCGGCGGGCGGTCGGCACCCGCATTGCAAATCCCGCCCGCGTGCGCCTTCCCCTCCTGCTACTCGCCCTGACTGCCTGCACCTCGGAACAACTGGATCCCGGGCGGGCACTCACCTGCACCGACTGCGGTCCGGGTGCCGTGGCCACTGGCCGGTTCATCCGCGCGGACGACGGTCCTGACGCGATCGCCGCGAACCGCGTCGGGCATGTCGTGCGCGCCGCGGGGAGCGAGGTGGCGTGGCTCGACGCGACGCTTCGCCCGGTGCACCTGGTCGAGCTCGAGCATGCGTCGGATCGTTTCGATCTCCGGCGGATCGCGATCGCGGATGATGACGAGGTCGTCGTGGTCGCCCATACCGAGGACGACTTCGATGCGAATCCCGAGCTTCGCGAGATCGCCGCCGATGGGAGCCAGCGCTGGGCCATCGACCTCGGCGCGGACGCCGAGCCGAACCGGATCGCGATCGGACCCTCGCTGGTGTTTCTCGGTCCTGCGAATGGCAGCGGCCGTCCCTACAAGGTCCCCGGTCACACCCTGATGGGGAACTTCATCCTCGCGATCAACCGCGCGACCGGCACCTTCGCGTGGGAGGTGCAGCTGCCGCCGGGCGAGCCGGTCGACGGGAGCCCGCTCCGTCTCGCGGCGCTGCCCGACGGTGGCGTCGCCGTGTCGGGCGCATTCACCGGCACGCTCGCGCTCGGTGGGACCGCCGCGCCGATCGTCGCGAACCCGGCTGCGCGCGCTTCGGGGTACGTGGCCGCGCTCGATGCGGACGGCTACGGCCGCTGGGCGCTCGAGCTCGATCCCGGTGAGAGTGAAGCGCGCCAGGCCGCGGCAGGTCTCGGCGCTCTCGCCGCGGGGCCTCACGGCGAGGTCGCGGTCACCGGAGCATGGGACGGCGCGAACGCGACGTTCGGTGACGTTCCGCTCGTGCACATGCACGAAGGCCCGTATCCGGTCGGCCAGATGGTCGCGCTCGTCGGCGCCGACGGCACCATCACGTGGGCGCATGCGTTCGGGCGCCGGAACGACACCCTCGATTCGCTGGTCACCGATGGTACGGAGGTGATCGGCGCCGGCGGCAAGGATGCGGCCGTGTCGTTCGATGCGGACCGCACCGAGCCCGAGGGCAGCGACGGCTACATCGTCTCGACGGACACGGCGCAGCGCTGGTTTCGCGCCGCGCGCGGTCGTGGAAACCAGGACGTGACGCTCCACGCGTTGACCTCGGATGGCGTGTTCGCGTCGGTGAATTCGTGGTCGGACGACGAGACCCCGACTCTGTCGATCGGCGATGTGACGGCCACGGGCTCGGGCTTCCTGATCGCGAAGCTCGCGCGTTGATGTACTCGGACGTCGTCGGCGCTCGTCGACGACCTCGACGTGATATGAACGCCCCCATGAAGCTTCTCGCTGGTGTGGTGGTGGTCCTCGGTGTCTCCTTCGTGGCGTCCACCGGGTTCGCGGGTGGTGCGAAGCCGAAGGCCAAGCCCAAGGCGAAGGAAGCGCAGTGGATGGACGGCACGGTGAGCTACAAGTTCGCCGGCGTCGATCCGAAGTTCGTCACGCCCGACGAGGCGTGCAAGGCGGGCGTCGACGATCTCGCGAAGCACGGGAACAAGAAGACGTTCGTCAGCTCCAAGGACGGCACGTCCAGCACGGCGATGACGTGCGTGGTCAAGGAGAGCGACGGCGCCACGACCGAGCTCGCGAACACGGTCTCGAAGCTGCTCGATTGCCCCGACACCACGTCGGCGCGCAGCACCGATAACTCGGGCGAGTTCTCGAAGATGCGCTGCCGCTGCGACGACGCCAAGGGCTGCCCGGCCCCGGCGAAGAAGTAGCGATCACTGCGGCGGGAAGCCGTCGCAGCAGGCGATCGGACGCGCGTTCTCGCAGCCGCCATCGTTGGTCGTGACGAAGCTCGAGGTCGCGCCGCCGAGGGTGGTCATGATCGAGCCACGGTTGGTGTTGACGCCATCGGCCTTCGCGCTCGCCGAGCCGTCGGTCCAGCCGCCGCACGTGCTGCTGTCGTTCACCGAGTACGAGTTGCGGTAGTAGCGCGAGCTCGGATCGGAGCTGCCGAGGTCGACCCACACGCCCGATGCGGGGATCGGGTGCGCGGCGGCCTGATCGACCTCCCAGTTCGTACAGAAGTGGCTGCCGGAGTACGTCGACGTGCAGGTGGCGTTCGCGCCCGTGCGGCCGCCGAGGTTCGCGGTCGTCGCCGAGGTCACGCCGCGGAAGCGAATCCCGGTGCCGCCGATGCAGCACGCGAGGGGACGCGCGTTCTCGCAGCCGCCGTCGTTGGTGGTCACGAAGCTCGAGGTCGCGCCGCCGAGGCTCGTGACGATCGAGCCGCGGTTGGTATTGACGCCATCGGCCTTCGCGCTCGCGGAGTTGCTGGTCCAGCCGCCACAGGTGCTGCTGTCATTGACCGAGTACGAGTTGCGGAAGTAGCGCGTGGTCTGGTTCGAGTTGCCGAGGTCGACCCACGCCGAGGTCGCGGTCGGCGAGAGCCCGGCCTGATCGACCTCCCAGTTCGTGCAGAAGTGACTGCCGGCGAACGCGCTCGCGCAGATGTCATGCGCGCCGGTGCGACCACCGAAGTTCGCGTCGTGTGCCGACGTGTATCCGGCGAACGAGGTCTGCAGCGAGGTCGTGCTGCCCGCGTTGAGGCCGGGCGGGCCACTCGGACCCGCGGGTCCCGGCGTACCGGCGGCGCCTGGAGCACCGGCGGCACCGGGAGCACCGGCCGCACCCGTCCCGCCGATCGGACCCATCAGACCCATGAGGCCCATCGGTCCCTGCGGACCGATCGGGCCCTGCGCGCCGGTGGCTCCGGCGGCGCCCGGAGTCCCGGCGGGCCCCGCCGGACCTTGCGGTCCCGGATCGCCGGCGCCCGAGCCCGGCGGGCCCTGCGGTCCCTGCGGGCCCACCGGACCTTGCAGTCCTTGCGCACCCTCGGCGCCGGGCGGGCCGTCACCACCATCGCCGCTGCCACAGGCGACGATCGTCGAGACGAGGAGGCCGAGGAGTACGTGACGCATGACGCACGTGTATCGCGAGCCCACGCGTCGCGCCACCGGCTACTCTTGACCGATGAAGCATTGCTGGCTCGTTCTCGTCGCGGCCTGCGGAGCGTCGGCGCCTCCGCCCCCGATCAGCGGAACGTCGGAAGGTCCGCCCGAGACGGCGCCCCCGGCCGCGGTGGGCAACTGCGAGCCCGATGCGACGCAACGGCTCGAGGCGATCCAGCTCGGCGATGGATCGCGCAATCCGTGGCGGTTCGTCGGTCGCGACAAGACCCCGCTCGCGACGCCGTATCTCTACGACAACGGCGCCGACTATTTCCAGGAAGGCTTCGCGCGGATCGTCGACGCGAGCGGCAAGGTGGGCTTCATCTCGGCCGCCGGCGTGATCGTGATCCCGCCGCACTACGACTTCGCGTATCCGTTCTGTCACGGGCTCGCGAAGACCGCGCTCGCCGGGACGGCGGGCTACCTCGACGCGAAGGGACAGTCCGCGCCGGGCCCCGCCTCCGACGATCGTCCGCTGATTCCGCCGTCCTCCGATGACTAGCCGACACATCGGAGCGCCGCCGTTCGCACCCTCGGAAACGACGGGATGGGTCGCGACGGACATCATGCTCGAGAAGCGAGATGCGCAGAAGAAGCTGCCTCGGATCCCGTCCGTCGCACCGTGATGTCGACGGCAAAGCTCGTGTGCTGGGCGATCCTGGGGATCTCCGTGTGCGCGCGTGCCGCGGCGGCGTCACCATGGCAGCAGCGGTTCGTCACGCATGACGAGGTGCGCATCGAGTATCGCGTGCGGGCGGGAACGGGCGTGCCCGTCGTGCTCGTTCCGGGCATGAGCAATCCGGCGCGCGACATCGAGGACAACGCGGCCCTGGTCACGGCGCTCGGGTCGCGAACGCTCATCGCCATCAGCATTCGCGGCCGCGGTGCGAGCGATGCACCGGAAGCAGGCTGGACGATCGCCGCGCAGGCGAGCGACATCGCGGCGGTGGTGCACCAAGAACACCTCGCTCGCTACCACCTCGTCGCGCACTCGATGGGGGTGGGCTACGCGCTTCACCAGGCGCTCGCGCATCCGACCGAGGTCGCGAGCTTCACCGCGGCCGACTATCGCCCGGGCCTCCCGCTGGTCAGTGAAGAGTGGGTCGCGCGCGGCGAAGACCGGCCTCGCGACGAGCGATACGAGCCCCGCATCAAGCGCCGCATGCTCCGAGAGCAGGGGGCCGTCGACTGGATCCCCGAGCTCGCGGAGTGGACCGTTCCGACCCTCGCGATCTTGTCGACGCAGTCATCGGACCGCTTCGTCGAGGACATGTGGAAGCGCGCACCCGCCGCGCGCGTCCTCTGGATCGAGCACGGGCACGACACGTTCACGAATGCCGATGCCCGGGTCGCGCTCGTCGAACACCTCGATCGTGTGGATCGCGATGCACTGAGGTACGCGCCGTTCACGCGCTTCCCCGACGAGCCCGACGAGCTGCCGCCACTTTCCGACCGCGCCGGATCCTCATCGTGGCGTGCCGTGGTCCGCGCGCTCCACGGCACGACGCTGCGCGTGATCGCCGGGGGCAACGCGCCGGTGGACATCGCGGGCGGCGTCGAGCTGGTGTTCCCCTGGCGCATGCGGCTGGGAACCACGTTCGGCGCGATGCCGCCCGCGGTCAGTCGCTCGATCAACGCGCGGCTGGTCGACGCAGGCATCTACGATCAAGCAACCGGTGATGTGGTGAGTGCCAGCATGCAGCGCGTACTGGTCTGGCGCACCCGCGTCGGCGTGCAGCCGTGGGCCAGGCACGGGTTCATCGTGGGCATCGGCTATGCGCTGGCCTCCCTTCACGGCCGCGTTCCGCTGGAGTGCGTCGCGGCCGCGGTCGGAATGCCCGACGCGATCGACGCCGGTGGCACGCAGTTCGATCTCGCGTCGCGCCTGCACCTGGTGGATGCCCAGGTCGGCTGGGAGTGGCGGTTGGGGGACCACTGGACGATCGGCGTCGGTCTCGGTGCGTTCGTCCTCGCGACCTCTCGAACGCGCGTGACCGTCGATCCGCCGACCCGCGACGCGATGATCCAGGACATCGGGGCGAGGGCCGTCGAGAAGCTCGAGCACGCGTACGACAGGTACGTTCGGGCTCCGCTTCTCACGTCGTTCCTCGCGTACACGCTGTAGAACGCGATCAGCCGGCTAGCGGGGGAACACGACGGTGAACGTGGTGCCTTCGCTCGCCGAGAAGCGCGCCGACGTCGGTGAATCGCCCCTGAGGCGACGTCGCGCGGACCATGGTGCCGACGAACACGGGTCGCTGCTTGCGCGCGGCCTCGTGTAGCGTGTGACCTTCAGGCACGCGCCTTGGATGCGTGCCGGCGCGCGCGCGATACAGTAGAGTCGGCGCGTGGCGCGACTGACCGATGATCTGAAGCAGGCGGGCCTCGGCCCACACACCAACGAGATCCTCGAGCTGGCACGCGTGTCGGCGAAGATCGAACGCACCCGCTGCGAGCAAGCGGATCTCGCACGCGGCGCCTCGCGCGTCGGTGGCAGCGCCGATCTACCGGCGGGCTTCGCGTGGCCGGTGTTCGAGGAGCGGCCGCTCGCGTTCATCGCGCAGTTCGATCTCGCGGCGTTGCCAAAGACGATCAAGGAGCTGCCCCCGACCGGCACGCTGGCGTTCTTCTACGACGAAGAGACGATGCGGTGGGGCTTCGATCCCAAGGACGTCGGCTGCGCGCACGTCGCGTATTTTCCGGGCGGAACGGTGCTGGTTCCCACACCCACCCCGGAGCCGGCGCGCACGTTTCTTCCGTGCTCGGTCACGATCGCGCGCACGGTGGATCTGCCGCAGCTCGGCGACCTGGTCGCGCAGCCGCTGCGCGAGAAGCTGAAGCAGTCGGAGCGCGCAGCGTACGAGAAGCTGGTGGCGAGCAACGACGAGACCTACCACCACCTGCTGGGCCAGCCGCAGCTGATCCAGAACGACATGCGCGTGCAGTGCGAGCTGGTCTCGCACGGGTTCAACACGAGCACGCCCGCCGGTTTTCAGGAGGGCAAGGCGTTCATCGGCGACGGGATGAACTGGACGCTGCTGCTCCAGATCGACACAGATGACGACGAGGAGGAGGGCCCGGGCTGGGCGTGGGGCGACGTCGGTCGGATCTACTTCTGGGTGACCCGCGAGGATCTCGCGGCCCAGCGGTTCGACCGGAGCTGGCTCTGCCTCCAGTGCTACTGACCGTGGCGAGTCCGCACGCCTGATCACTGGAGTCGCCACCCGGCGATCGATCATGTGATCGAAATGATTCGTTCGCGGTCCGGACAGCTCGTGGCACGGGACTTGATGAGCTGTTCGGCATGACAACCGTACAGATTTCGATCGGTGAGATCATCGAAGCGGTGTACGCGGAGCTGATGGAGACCCACGGTGACAAGGAGCTCGCGCTCACGGCCGCCCAGGCGGTCAGCGACGAGCTGCTGTCCCGGTTCTCCGCGGAGCTAGCGGTCACCGCGAAGCGATGAGTCCAGGATCAACTTCACGCGCCCGGTGAGCGTCTCGTAGCGCAGACCGAGATCGTACTCGGCATGTTCATGAACGGTGATCGGGGCGAGTCGCCTGGGCGTGTCGAAAGGAAACACCGGGCGGGTTTCCAATGTGCTGTGATGACGAGCGGTTGGGCGAACCGCGTCGGGCACGGTCGGTGCTGGAGGATCCCCACATGAAGAACCTCCTGCTCTCCGGTATCCTCGCTCTCTCGGTTGCCGGTACGGCGATGGCTGACACCGCTCCCGACACCAAGCCCGCCGCGACCGCGGTGGTGAAGACGCCCAAGGCGGCGAAGTCGTCGAAGGTCAAGAAGGCAAAGACCACCGACACCAAGACGGCCGTGAAGGCGAAGACCGTGAAGAAGCCCAAGAGCTAGCGAGTCGCGATCACGACCGTCGCGACGTGGATCGCGTCGACGGCGAAGCGCCCGATCAGCGACGAGGCATCGTAGCCGTGCGCGCGCAGCACGCGGAACGTGCCGGCCGGATCGATCGCGAGCTCGACATCGTGGAAGTCGAGGAACTGGCCGGCGGTCGGATAGAGACACTTGTAGACCGCCTCCTTCGCGGAGAACGCGAGGGCCGCGAGCGGCAGCGCCGGATCCATCGCCGCGCGCTCGGCGGCGCTGGTGACGGTGGCGAGCAGATCCTCGATGTGCGCCGCGTGAGCGAGGGACTCGAGATCGATCCCGAGCGCCGTGATGTCACCGCGCTCCGCGACCACGGCCGCGGCCTCGTCGTCGGTGTGTGTGATGCTGCCGAGGATGCCGTCGGGCCACCGTGGCGCGCCGCCGGCGCCCGCGGGGATCGCGATGCTTCGCCCGAGCGCCTCGCGCGCGCAGGCTCGTCCGAACGCGACCTCGCGCCGGCGCTTCGCGACCGCGCGCGCCACCGCGGGCTCCTCCTCGGAGAACAGCGCCGGCTCCGGCCCGCGGATCACCCTCGCCGCGAACCGCGCGCCGGCGGGGACGAGCGGTGCGAACAGCGCGGCTACTGAACCGCGATGAGCCACAGCTGCGCCCCCTGGGCGGGCGTGGCGGTCCACGTGACATCGTAGGTGCCCGCCGCGCTCACGTTCTTGACCGCGACCGCGCACTGCACGAGTAGCCCGGCCTTCAGGATCGAATCGATCACGACGAAATCGTTGTTCGGCGTGGCCGTCTTGGGCAGATCCTCGTTCGCATCACCCCACCAGAACGCGACGAGCGTGGCAGGACCGGTGGTGGTCACGCTGCGGCTCGTGACGGGGGCCGTGAGCACCTCGTTCCACACCACCTGATGCACCGTGCCGGCGTTGATCACCTCCACCGCGGCGAGGGTGATCTCGTCGTCGCTCGGAGTGGTCGTGCGGACCTGATGATCGCTGCCTCCGGAGAAGGCGGGGAAGGCGTAGGCCCCGGTCCCGGAGCTCGAGTAGCGGGTGTACGTGTGCTCGGCGTCGAGCCGCTGGTACGGCACGTTGCCCTTGGAATCGGTGGGTAGCGCGAACGCCGCGAAGTTTCCGCGTCCGACGCTGACGATCATCGTGCTGTTCGTCGCCTGCGTGGACAGGCTCGGCGAGGAGATCGTGGTGGGGCTGTTCGTGTCGTACCGGAAGAAGCTGAGACCGTGTGCGCCGAGGCCCGGGGCCCCCGGCACGTTGACGACAGCGTCGCTTCCGGCGGTGAACGTATCGTCGGGCAGGGTGCGGGCGTCCCGACCACAGCCCACGAGCGACAGCAGGAGGGCGACGAGCCGGTTCATTCGTTCACGGTAGCTGATCGTCACACGGGTGCGTAGGGCTGGTCGTTCTCGCGGACCGATTTCCCGAGCCGGCGACGCACGAGGTTCTTGGCGAACGTGTAGCCACCGAGCACGGCCGCCTTCACGCGGTCGCGGGTGGGCGCCTCGCCGACCGGGGTGGGAGCGAGGCCCATGCGGCGCATCCGCGCGTTGCCGCGGTAGACCAGCTCGCGCTGGCGCGTCGCGTCGGTGTAGTAGGTGAAGCTGATCGTGATCGAAGGCTCGGGGCCGTTCTCGACCATGTGGGGCGACGTCGATGGCATGTAGCCGCCCTGACCCGGGACCAGCTCGAGGATCCGCGCGCGCGCGCGGAAGTCCTCGCTCCACGTCACGAGCTCGCGCGAGTGGGAATCGTGAAACAGCTCCTGCGCGCGCTCGGAGATCACGACGCGATCGAACGGGTCCCAGGTGTAGAGCCGCTTCGTGCCGCGGATCTGCATGATGAAGTTGTGCTCGTGGTCCATGTGGAACGGCGTGACCGCGTTCGGCGATGACACGAAGATCCACCCGGCGCGGTAGCACATGCCCGGATCGCGGACGTCGGTGATCGGGCGAACCTCGTCGAGGATCTCGTCGATGAACGCGCGGTAGATCGGATCGGCCTGCACGTTGAGGAGCGACATCCAGGCGCGCGCGTTCGCGATGTCGGCGAGCGTGGTGACGGCGCCGGCGCTGTTCGGGTGAAGGCTCGGTGCATCGGCGAAGCTGGTCCCGGCCGTGGCGTCGGCGCTGTGCGTGCGCACGAGGTTCCGCGCCTGCTGCCGCTTCCCGAGCTCGACGAGCGCGTCGATCTGGAGGAGCGGATGATCGGAGAGCGCGTGCGTCAGCGCCTGGATCTTCCAGGGCTCGAAACTGACCGGATCGACATGGATGCGCGGAGCGGACATGACCCCGACATGATACGTACTCGCCGTGGGTCTCATCGATCTGGCGCAGCGAATCTCACGCAACGCGTGGCGGTTGCCCCTCATGGGCCAGGTCCTCCAGGTGGACTACGAGCGGTCGTTCGCGCGCCGCCCGCCGAACCGATTCCGCGGGGTCTACAACACGTTCGCCGAGGCCGAGGCCTCGATCCCGCCCGGCTCCAAGGTCGGATACGACCATGCCGACCTCGCCGGTCTGTATCGCCACCGAATGGAGAAGGCGAACCAGAGCGACTACGCCGTGCTGTTCTGGCTGGCGAAGATCATCGATTCCAAGACGTTCCTGTTCGACTTCGGCGGTCACGTCGGCGTCAGCTATCACGGCTGGCGGAGTTACCTGAACTACCCGCGCGGCATGCGCTGGATGGTCGAGGACGTGCCGGCGATCGTCAAGGTCGGCGCCGAGCTCGCGCAGGAGCGCCCGAGCGAGGGCCTCGAGTTCACGAGCTCGGTCGCGGACGCGAAGGGCTGCACGATCTTCTTCTCCGCCGGCGCGATGCAGTACGTCGATCTCTCGCTGACCGACTTGCTCGGCCAGGTCGGGAGCCAGCCGCAGCACCTCCTGCTCAACAAGCTGCCGGTCTACGACGGCGAACCGTTCGTGACGGTGCAGTCGACCGGGCGCGCGTTCCACGCGTACCGCATCTACAACCGCGCCGCGCTGATCGCCGAGGCAACGGCGCTCGGCTATCGGCTGGTCGACGACTGGGTCAACCGCGAGCAGCACTGCGAGGTGCCGTTCACGCGCGGCCGCGATATCGACGCGTACTCGGGGTTCTACTTCGTCCGCGAGAACGCGTAGCGCCTGGTCACGACTTCGAGCCGGGAATCAGCGACGACAACCAGCGGCCGAGCCGGCCACCCTGCGGCGGAGGCGGGGGCTTCGGCGCATCCGGCGCCTTGGTCTCGTACTCGCGCGCGATCTGCTCGAGCGTCTGGAAGATGAAGGCACGCGGGCTGATGCGCTTGCCGGTGCGCGCCTCGAGCTTCGCGATCGCCTGCATGATCAACAGCGAGTGACCGCCGAGGTCGAGGAAGTTATCGCTGATGCTGATCCGCTCCACGGCGAGGAGCTCGCGCCACACCGTGGCCACGATCTGCTCGGCGTGCGTGCGCGGCCCGTGGTAGCTGGCGGTGGACTCCGCCGCTTGCTGACCCTCGGGCGCGGGGAGCGCGCGGCGATCCACCTTGCCGTTCGGCGTGAGCGGGAGCTTCTCGAGCGTCACGAACACCGCCGGCCGCATGTAGTCGGGCAGCGAGGTCGCGAGGTGCTCGCGCAGCGTCTGCGGCGGCGGCACCGAGGTGCCGGTCTTGGCCACGAGGTATCCGACGAGCCGCTGCTCGCCACCGGGGCCGGGCTGCGCGACGACGCAGGCCTCGCCGATCTGCGCGTGACGCACGAGCGCGACCTCGATCTCGCCGAGCTCGATGCGGTAGCCGCGGACCTTGACCTGGAAGTCGGTGCGTCCGAGGTGAACGAGCTCGCCGTCGGCGCGCCAGCGTGCGAGGTCGCCGGTGCGATAGAGCCGGCCGCCCGTGCGACCGGAGAACGTATCGGGGATGAAGCGATCCGCGGTCAGCTCGGGACGCTCGTGATATCCGAGCGCCACGCCATCGCCGCCGATGCACAGCTCGCCGGGAACGCCGACCGGCGCGAGATCGCCGTGGTCATCGACGATCCAGATCTGCGTGTTGTCGATCGGCGTGCCGATGGTCACGCCACCGCGGCCCGCCTCGA
>JBBRED010000142.1:0-19527 GCA_038203335.1 Haliangiales bacterium
AGCCACGTGTAGCTGATCGTCAGCATCAAGCCCGTGATGCTGATCGCGCCCAGCAGCACGAGCGGCAGGATGTCCTCGCCGAACTGCTGCACCGCCTGTGCTCCGCGATCGCGCATGCGCCGCCGGAACGCGAGCATCACGCCCGCGAGCACGAGGAACGACGCCCACACGAGCCCATGGAACACCACGAACGCGAGGACCGAGTCGACCGGGAAGTCGCCGGCCGCGAATCCGAAGATGTACGTCCGGTACGTGTCGAGATGTCCAGGGACGGTCTCGAAGTGGATCCAGCCCCACACGAGGGGGAACGTGATCGCCGCGCCGAGCATGCAGCCCCACATCAGGAGGAAGTGCGTGAGCCCGCGCATCGCGCCGCGGCGGAAGATGAAGCGATTGCCGGCGACGTCGACCACGGCGCGCCGGATGAATCGAACCGCGTTGCCGGGAAGCCTGCGAGGGGACAGAAAGCTGCGCCAGCCGCGCCGCCAGTACATCCGCGTCGGCGGTCGCTGCAGCCACATCGCGTAGCGGTAGGTGATCCCGAAGGTCGCGAACAGCGTCGCGAACGTGTAGCCGACAAGCGCCGCGTCGAAGTGCGCCAGGTTTCTCGAGCCGACCACGATCGAAGCCCCCAGCACGGCCGTGAATGCCGTCGCCCAGACGCTCGCGCGGACCACATAGGACCTCATGTTATCGGGCGCGACCATAGCGCGTTCGACACGCGTTCGACCTCGACTCCCGTGCTGATGAAGCGAAACAGGTCATGATCCGAACGCGCGCACGATCTGCGGCGGCTCGTCGCCGACGTCGGGCTTGGCCGCGAGCGTGAAGATGACCTCCCGGATGTGGTCGTCGGTGACGCTCCATTGTCAGCCCGGCAGCGACGACGGCACTCACACCTCCGCGCGGCGCATCGACGAAGCGACCCGCACGCGCTCGGCGGGAACGGAGATCGCCTCCATGAAGTAGGTCTTGAAGGTCGTTGCCCAGGGCTGCTCGTCGACCGCGCGCGCCATGCACAGCAGCCACGCATCGCGTTCCGTCTCGTCGATCGCGAATCGCGCATGGAACCCGGGGATCGAGATCGGGCCGAATCGTTGACGGTACTCGTTGGGGCCGCCGAGCCAGGCCACGAGGAAGACCGCGAGCTTCTCGCGGACCTCGGTCAGATCGACGGCGTGCATCGCGCGCAGTACCTGCGCCTCCGGCAGCCGCTCCATGTACTCGTAGAACCGGTGGACGAGCTTGTCGATGCCTGGACTCCCACCGGCGGCCTGGTAGGACGCGTCGCCCGATCCAAACTTCACGCCGCGCTCCGGGCGAGCACGAGCACGAACGCGCTGGCCCCGACCGCAACGACATCGTGGGCCAGGGCCCGTGCGATCGGCAGGAGGTGGCCGGCGCCGAGCTCGATGACGCGATCGCCCAGCCGGATTCGCAGGTGCCCGCTCAGAACGTGAACCGTCGCCGTATCCTCTGCGTGGTGCTTGGCGATCGTCGCGTCTGCCCGCATCGCCATCACCACGACCCGGAGATCGGGCTCGCGGACGACCGTACGTGCCGCGTGGCCGACCGAGGAGGACTCGGCGTCCGCATGGAGCTCGCGCGCGACCGCTGCTAGATCGATCACGCAGCCAGCGCGGGCAGGTTCGGGTTGGGACTTCATGAGCAAGCTCCCTCGATAGCGATCTGGCTCATCCAGCCCCCCGAGTTGCGCGCGAGAACAGGATGTTGTTCTCGAGATGGATATGTTGCATCAGGTCGGCCTCGATGGTCTCGAGACCATGGTAGAGCGCGGTCCACGTCGCGCAGGCGTGTGCCGGCAGGCGCAGATCGTCGGTGAGCTCGCGAATCTTGACCAGATGTTCTCGGTGCGAGTCGTGCTCGCTCTCCATCACACGCACGGGCATGTAGACCGCATCGCCCCGCTCGCCGCGACGGATCATCGGAAACAGGATCTTCTCCTCCTTGCCCATGTGGCTCTGCATCTCGGCGAAGAACTCGGTCAACACGTCGGCGAGACCCGATGGAACACCGGGCTTGCTTGCGTGGACACGCTCCACCTTGCGGGCTGCCTCGATCAGCGGTGGTAGATCACGTCGAAGCCCGGCGTGGTAGTGACTCTCGATATGATCCGCAAGCTCGGCTTGCGAGCGCTGCTCCCATCGGGGAGACGGATCGCCACGTCGAGACTCCTGGTCGAGCTCGGCGACGATCTCCGCGGGGTTCAGGCCGGCGCGTTCGCACGCGTCCTGGAGCGAGCGGCGCCCGCCGCAGCAGAAATCGAGACGATGCCGCAAGAAGACCCGCGTCGCGGAGGGGTCGGCGGCAGCGATCTCACCGATCGGAGTCGTTAGCGGCTGCATGCCGTAACGCAGTGCACATTCTCGTCCAGCGCTAACTCATCGAGATCGTGGAAGGTGGGTTCCCGCGACAACGGGCCACGTTGTGATCCACACAACGCGTTGTACGAATCACCCATGCAGCCCGGGCCCGCACTACAGCGCATCGCCGTCGACCTGACCGAGAGCTTGTGCTCGGCCGATCGTTATCAGCGCCTCCTGGAGGTCGTTCGCTCCGCGATCCCCTGTGATGCCACCGCCTTGCTCGCGCTTCGAGACGGCGAGCTGTTCCCGCTCGCGGTGCACGGCCTCTCTCCACAGGTGCTCGGAATGCGCTTTGCGCCCGGGCACCACCCGCGTCTCGAGGCCGTGCTGCGGAGCGCGACCCCGGTGCGCTTCCCCGCCAACTCGACGCTTCCCGATCCGTTCGACGGCCTCGTCGACGGAGATCCCCATGCCCTCGCCGCCGTCCACGACTGCCTTGGATGTCCGCTCCTCGCCGAGGGCCAGGTGATCGGCGTGCTGACGGCGGACGCCCTCGCGACCGATGCCTTCGATGGGCTCGACGAACGCTTCCTGATCGCGCTCGGTGCGCTGGCCGGAGCTGCTCTCCACACGGCGCGTCTCATCGAGACCGTGGAGGGAGTCGCGGAGCGGCGTGGCCTCGTGGTCAAGGAGTTGATGCGCACCCAGGGCAACGCGAGCGGGGCGCAGATGCTCGGCGTCAGCCCCGCGATCGAGCGAGTGCGCCGGGAGATCGACGCCGTCGCGATCACCGAGTTCCCGGTCCTGATTCTTGGCGAGACGGGCGTCGGCAAGGAGCTCGTCGCACGTGCGATCCACGACGGATCGCGCCGCCGCGAGGCACCGCTGATCGAGGTCAATTGCGCGGCGCTGCCCGAGGGTGTGATCGAGAGCGAGCTGTTCGGTCATGTCCGTGGTGCCTTCACCGGTGCGACCGCCAACCGTGCTGGAAAGTTCGAGCTCGCCGACGGCGGAACGTTGTTCCTCGACGAGATCGGTGAGCTTCCACTTGGCGCGCAAGCCAAGCTCCTTCGCGCGTTGCAGGAGGGAGAGGTGCAACGCGTCGGCGCTGACAAGCCGATCTCCGTGAACGTCCGCATCGTGACCGCGACGAATCGAGACCTCGCGAACGAGGTCGCGAACGGCCGGTTCCGTGCCGACCTCTACCACCGCCTCGACGTGTTCCCCCTTCGCGTCCCGCCACTGCGCGAGCGCCGCGGCGACGTCGCGATCCTCGCGGGCTTCTTCCTCGATCGCTACCGCGCCCAGCTCGGGCTCCCGAAGGTCGTGCTCGCGGCGGCGGCGACCGTCGCGCTCGAGGCGAGCGACTGGCCGGGCAACGTTCGCGAGCTCGACCACACGATCGCACGTGCGGTCCTGCGGGCCAAGATGCGCACGCCCGCCGGCCAGCCGATCAAGATCGACGCGACGGATCTCGATCCTGCGGCGGTCGTGGCGAGCGCAGCGGAGCCGCGGCGGGATCCGCTGGCACGCAAGGTCGCGCGTGGACAGCTGTCCCTGCGCGATGCCGTCGAGGAGCTCAAGCGTGCCGCGGTGGCACAGACCCTCGACGAGACCGCCGGCAACTGGGCCGAGGCTGCGCGCCGGCTCGGGATGGATCGCTCGAACCTCCATCACATGGCTCATCGGCTCGGCCTGCCGGGTCGCTGAGCTGCGGTCCGGCACGTGCTTTGCGAGGAGCAGATTCGATGTCCAGACGCTCGGTCGCCGCGCGCTCGCTATGGCCACGCGAGCACGGCGCTTACATCCAACTCCTCCTCCCACTCGTCACGGCGCTGATCGCGACGAAATCCGGGCCGGTCGCGATCGCGCTGGCCCTCGGTGCGGGACTCGCGTTTCTCGCCAGCGAGCCGCTTCGGGTGTTGCTCGGAGATCGAGGGCCCCGCATGCAAGAGCTCTCAAAACATCGTTCTCGATGGCGGCTCGTTGCCCTCGGAGTCCCGGCACTGGTCGCGGGTGTCATGGGGCTCGCGCTCGGTCCTCGCAGCGCGCTCTGGACGTCGCTGCTGGTCGCTCCTCCCATCGGGTTCCTCGTGATCGCCGCGCGACGACGTACCTTGGACACCCTGGGTGGGGAGCTCGTGGCGGCGATCGCCCTGTGTGGTGCCGCAGCACCGGTCGCGGTCGCAGGTGGCATGACGATCCGCGATGCGATCGTGATGTGGTGCGCCTGGTCGCTGGCCTACGCAGCGACCGTGGTCGCGGTCCACCACGTCATCGCTTGTCATCGACGCGCGAAGCCGCCGCGCGCTCGACGATGGGGCGTACTCGTCGGCGTGACGCTCGGCATGTTGATCGCCTTCGATTCGAGTGCATGGTTCGCGGCTCCGCTCGTGGGAGTCGCGCTGGCCGTGATCACCCTGACGCCGGCCGCCACACGCCTGCGAACGATCGGGTTCACCTTCCTCGCCGGCTCGGCGGTCTCGGCGCTGTGCGCGCTTGCCAACGCTCGCACATGGCTCTCGTAGGTTCACCGCCGGACGTGCTCGCGGCGCGCGCGCATCTCCGCGAGGATCTCGGCCTGAACCTCGGTTTGGAGGGTCGCGATTGCGGGAAAGATGACGCGCTCTTCGAGCTCGAGATGGGCACCGAGATCCCCCGCGAGCACTGACATCACCGCTGCGAGCCGTGCCGCGACCCGCGGACTCCACTCGCCCGCTTGGATGTCGCCGCACACCTGGACAAGACGACGGACATCGGCGATGTGCGCCTCGTGATCTGCGCTCATCGTCGCGAGCGCAGAGTCGACCTCCGGACTCGCGCCACACAATCGCGGAGCGAGGCTCTCGTCCTCGTCCGCGAGGTGCAGCGGAAACGCGCTGCAGAAGTAGCGATGGATGTCGGCGGCCACGGCGGCTGCGGCGTCTGGGCCGCTTCGATCGGCGGTGGAAAGGCGGTCGGCGGCGCGCAGGAACGAGCGGATCCGCAGGTGGCACTCCTGCAGGAGCTCGACGAGCCCCTCCGGCGCGTGACGTCGACCGAGCGAAACTAGCATCGCGTTGGAGAACTGCATCGGGCGTGCCGTGGTGCGTCCGGTTGAGGCGTGCGGCGAGTGGGACCTGGCGCGAGTGTCGCGATCACGGAGCGGAGCGGCGTGCCGCAAGCTCGTGTCCACGTCTCGGGTGTCGCGAAACTATGGAGCCCGGCGGGCATCGAAGCGGCATGCACGTCGTTCTCTCCGGTGCCACCGGCCTGGTCGGTCGCGCTCTCTCCTCCCACCTGATCGGCCAGGGACATTGTGTCACCGCGTGGGTCCGCGATGTCGAGCGCGCCCGTTCCGAGCTCGGCCCCGAGCTGGGATACGTGGCGACCACCGACGCCGCCGCCCTCGACGCCGCGATCGCATCGGCCGATGCGGTGGTGCACCTGGCCGGAGCGCCGATCGTCGGAAAGCGATGGACCAGGGCGCGCAAGCGCGAGCTGATCGACTCGCGCGTCGAGACGTCCCGCATCTTCGTCGATGCGATCCGCCGTCGCGCGACACCCCTGCCCGTACTGATCTCGGCCAGCGCGGTCGGCTACTACGGAGACCGCGGCGCCGAGATCCTGACCGAAACCGACGTACCGGGAACGGGGTTTGCCGCCGAGCTGTGCGAGCAGTGGGAAGCGGCAGCACTCTCCGTCGGCCCTGCGGCACGACGAGTGGTCCTGGCCCGGATCGGGATCGTGCTCGCCCGTGACGGCGGAGCCTTCCGACCGCTGTCGAGGCTCGCCCGCCTCGGGCTCGCGGGCCCGATCGCGGGCGGACCGCAGTGGATCCCGTGGATTCATCTCGACGACGTGGTCCGCGCACTCACCTTCGCGCTCGTGACCCCGGAGCTCTCCGGTCCCATGAACGTCGTCGGGCCGTCACCTGTGCCGCAACGCGCGTTCGCGCGTGCGCTCGGACATGCGTTCCGGCGGCCGGCCGTGCTTCCCGCGCCGCGGCTCGCGATGCGCGCCATGCTCGGAGAGGCGGCAAGCGTTCTCCTCGCGAGCCAGCGCGCCATGCCCGGCGTCCTCGAGAAGCAGGGATTTCAGTTCTCGTTCCCGCGGCTGGATGCCGCGATCGAGGACCTCGTGCACGTCCACGACCTCGCGATCCGCCGGGTCGCGACGTCCGACCTCCCGGTGGCGCCCTATCTCGCGGCGCATCGTGCGCGCTACGTTCTGGTCGCGCGCACGACCATCGAACGACCGCTCGCCGAGGTGATGGCGTTCTTTTCCAACGCCGAGAACCTGTCGCGCCTCACACCGCCGGAGCTCGAGTTCGCGATCCAGACGCCGCGACCGATCGCGATGGCGGCGGGGACGGTCATCGACTACCAGATCCGTCTCTCCCGGATCCCCCTCCGCTGGCGGACGGTGATCGAACAGTGGGAGCCTGGCGTGATGTTCGTCGACGCCCAGCACCGCGGACCCTATGCGAGCTGGTGGCACGAACATCGCTTCCGCAGCGAGGGCGCGCGTACGATCATGGAGGACCGCGTGTACTACGCCCCTCCGCTGGGGATCCTCGGACGGATCGCGAATTGGCTATTTGTCGCGGGTCAACTTCGCGACATCTTCGCGTATCGCAGTCATGCGATCCGGATGCGGTTCGGGCTGGCTGCGGGTCACGCGCCGAGGAGCGCGCAGCCCTTTGCAGAGATCGCGGGGGGCGCGCGGAACGCGGGGCGCGCGAACAAGTATCCCTGAAACAGCGTGATTCCGAGCCGAGCTCCGCAGCGGCGCGGTCGACGAAGTCGCGAAGCGGAAGCACGAGCGCGACCGCGGCCGTGGCGAGCTGATCGCCGAGCCCATCGCTGGCGAGAACGGTTCCGCGCGCGTCGACGAGTAGAGCGCCGGTGACCTCGGGATTGCCACGGGCTACCTGCTGGACCCAAAGGGGCCAACATCATGTCGTGCTCCGATGCCCGCGCTGATGTGGGTGGTCACGTTGATCGCTGCAACGGACTGTTGTGGGACAGCGTGTAACCTCCGGCGGTGTCGTCGACGCCGCGCTCGTCCACAACCGCGCAGGAGTGTCCGGGCACCAGGTTTCACCTGAGCCCTGCCGGTGACCGATCGAGAGCGCCGATGTAAGATCACGGTGTGCGGACGCTCGTCGTGATCATGGGCCTACTCGCGGCCACAGGATGCGACCAGGTGTTCGGGCTGGAGCGCGCCGACGCTCGTGTTCCACCTGCCTGCCCACCTCCGCCCCCCGAGTCGTGCGGCCTGACTGACCCCGACGAGGATGGCGATGCGCTCCGCGATGCGTGCGACCCATGCCCCCAGCTTGCGGGCGGCGCGAGCACCACCGACACCGACGGTGACGGCGTGGGCGACGCCTGCGATCCGGCGCCACTCGTGGCCTCCGATTGCCGGAGTCGATTCTTCTACGGATTCGAGATGGGGGACGGGTGGATCGATCCGGCCGGATGGAGCTTTGGCGGCGCCGCCACGTTGCCGCAGACCACGGGGCTGATGATGCTGCGTTCGAACGAGGCGCATCTGACGGGCCGTGCCACGGTCAGGGTCGAGGACGGGATGCCGACAGGCGTCGCCGACTCGATCATGGGCGTCGCGATCCTCGCCGACGGCGCTCACGCCTACGCCTGCGCGATCAACCCAGCGACCGGTGGAGCCACGGGCGCCCTCGTGCTCCTCGAGATCCAGGCCGGTACCGAGATCGTGCTGGGGCGCAGCAGCTCGTTCGGCGTGACCCCCGGCCTCTCCCACGACGTGTGGCTCGAGCTTGCTGCGGATGGCGGGCTGGACTGTCGGTCGACCGATGTCGTCAGCGGAACCACGAACGCCAAGCTCTTGCTCACGGTGCCTCTGCCGGTGATTCCCGCGAGCGTCGGCGTCGTGGCTCGGCATTCGGCCTCGTCTGTCGAGTACCTCGACTTCGTGCCGTTCTGAGTCGATCGCGCGCGTCAAGCTCTGCGTGCGCTCCGGACGGTTCACGATCTCCGGAGCGTGAAGACGCAAGGTGTGTTCCTGCGGCAATCGTTCACCTGGGATGAAACCAACCAACGGCGCCCGTACTCATAGCGACGTGGACCACCCGGCACCGGAGGCGCAGACCCTGAGGGCCGAGCTCGGATCGTTCCCACCGGGCGGTCTCGCCGTGGTGGTGGGCGCCTCGGGCGGCATCGGCGCGGCGCTCGTCGACGCCCTGTCCGGCGGTTCGATGTTTGTGGCGGTCATCGGGTTGTCGCGGCCTCTACTCGAGCTGCACGATGAGGGCACGATCGCGGCGAGCGCCGCGCAGGTCGCTGCGCAAGGTACGCCACGCCTGATCATCGACGCGACGGGTGTGCTTCATGCGGAAGCGTTGCAGCCAGAGAAGAGCTGGCGCCACCTCGACGCGGTACAGCTCACGGAGGCCTTCGCGGTCAACGCCATCGGGCCGGCGCTGCTGATGAAGCACTACTTGCCGCTCCTGCCGATCGAGGGAAAGTCCGTCTTTGCGACCTTGTCGGCTCGGGTCGGAAGCATCGCCGACAATCGCCTCGGTGGCTGGTACGGATATCGGGCATCGAAGGCCGCGTTGAATCAGTTCGTGCGCACCGCTGCGGTCGAGCTGCACCGACGTCAGCGTCAGGCGATGTGCGTCGCTCTGCACCCCGGAACGGTCGAGACCCGACTGTCGTCGCTGTTTGGAAAGCACGGCCTCGATGTCCAGACACCGGGGGTTGCCGCCGCCCGGCTCTTGCGCGTGATCGACGGTCTCCGCCCGGGCGACAACGGCAGCTTTTTCGATCAGCACGGTGTGAGCGTTCCCTGGTGAGGGACATGAAGCTGAACGAGCTCGCGCCGCTGGTGATCGTTCTTGGCAAGGGCGGCGTGGGCAAGACCACGGTGGCGCGCGGGCTCTGCGAGCTCAGCGCTCAGCAGGGGACCACTGCCGTTCGAGTCGAGCTTGGCCGAGGATCGAGCGTGGCGGGTCCCGACGCTGGTGCCGTGGTACTCGACGAAGACCGGGCGCTCGTCGATGCCACCGCGACGGTGTTCGGCTCGCGAACGATCGCTCGCGGGATCCTCGGTCACTCCGCACTGTCGCGGGTCGCCCGCGTGGTGCCGGGGCTGCGCGAACTGGCACTGCTCACGGCAGCGCGCGCGCTGCTGGGCCGCTATGGACGAGTCGTGATCGACCTACCATCCACGGGACACGGGCTCGCCTGGCTGACCTCCAGCTCGGTGCTCGAACGCTTGGTGACACAGGGCCCGGCGTGGGCGCTGGCCCACGACATGTCGACCGCGCTTCGAGATCCGACGGCGACCACGTTCATCACGGTCACGCTTCCCGAGCCGTTCGTGCAGACCGAGACCGCCGAGCTCATCGCACGACTCGCTAGCGAACTGGGGCGTACACCCGCGCTGGTCGTGACGAACCAGCGGCGCTTGGTCGCGCCGACCTTTGCGGCTGATGCGCGCGCGTTGGCTGCGCGCTCACCCGCTCATGCCGAACATGTCGCTGCGCTCGAGCGCTGGGCCACCGTTGTGCGAGATGCCAATGGTCACGGTGCAGCGCTCGATCTGCCGTGGTGGCTGCTTGGTCCAACAGCGGGCGCCGTCGCCGCACAGCTGGCCACGCGGGTGTGCGGATGACGCGCGTGATCGTCTGCGTCGGTACGGGGGGCGTCGGGAAGACCACGATCGCAGCTGCGATGGCAGACGCACTCTGCTCCGCGGGCAACGCCACGCTGGTCGCGACCACTGATCCGGCGCGTCGTCTCGCCGACGTGCTGGGCATCGCGGCAGCGCCCACCGTGGTCACCGCTCCCCGACGGCCGCTGCTCGATGTGTACATGCCCGACGCGTCCTCCGGTGCGCGAGCGACCGCGGCGATGCTGCTGGCGCAGGACCCGGCGAGGCTGGCCAAGCTCGAAACCAACCAGGTGTTCCGCGCCCTCTGCGATGGGCTCGCGGGCGTGCACGAGCTCGCGGCGCTTGCGGGACTCGCGGACCTCGGCGAACGCTATGACACGGTGGTCATCGACACCGCACCGAGCCGGCATGCACTCGACTTGCTCGAGCTGCCCGGCAACCTCGAAGCACTCGTGGAAGGTCGAGCCTTGCGCTGGCTAGGCGAGGTGGCGCGCAGCCACCAACGACCCGCGAAAGGCGTCCGCCGCATGGTTGGATGGGGCACGCGGCGATTGCTCGGCTGGTTCGAGAGAATCCTGGGCGCCGGCCCGCTGGGTGAAGCGCTGGACGTCCTGGCCGTGCTCGCCGAAGCTCAGCCCGAGCTTCTCCGGATCGCGCGCGCGAGCAAGATCTTGCTCACGGGTACACGCACCGAGTACGCCGTGATCGTCGCCGCCCGATCAGACGCGCTGGCGGACGTTCGGTTCTTCGATCGCGAGCTGACGCGGATCGCGCGGCCACCAGCGCACGTGTTGATCAACCGTGTCCCCGCCGGCAGACCGCCATGGGCGGCCGCGCTCGCCGCCATGGACGACGCTCCAACCTCCATCCGCGAAGCGGCGGAGCTCGCCATCCGACAAACCGCGCAAGCGCTGGTCGCCACAAGGGCGATCGAAACGGAGCTCGCCGCAGGGCCGGTGGAGACACGCGTCCCCACCGTCGATGCGACCGCGATCGGCGAGCTGGTATCCCAGCTCGCAGTTCACCTCGGGCCCGTGTTTGGTCTCCGCCCCGCTCTGCCCTCGCAGTCGAGTAGCGAAGCGGTACGACGCTCCGAGTGACCGCGGAGGAACCTAGCCCTTTGGCATGATCACCGTGTCGATCACGTGGATCACGCCGTTCGTGCAGGCGACATCGGCGGCAACGACCTTCGCGCCGTTGACGGTGACGCCTTCCGTGCCATCGACATGGAGCGCCTCACCTTGCACCGATGCGGGCGAGAGCTTCTTGCCAGCAACGTCGGCGGCCATGATCTTTCCGGGGAGCACGTGGAACGTGAGAATCGCCGCGAGCTTGGCCTTGTTCTCGGGCTTGATCAGAGACTCGACCGTGCCGGCGGGAAGTTTCGCGAAGGCCGCATCGCTGGGCGCAAACACGGTGAACGGACCGGTGCTCTTGAGGGTGTCGCCAAGACCGGCCGCCGTGACGGCGGCCACCAGCGTGTTGAAGGTTCCAGCGGAGATGGCCGTATCGACGATATCGTGAAGTGTTGACATGCCTGTTTGAGGGCTGACGCCACATCACGATACGAACATTCGAGACCGGCGAGCGTCCGATTCAGGACGGCCCAACTCGACGTGCCGCTTCCTCCCGCGCTGTTTGATCCTCGCTGGAGATCGCACGCACGGCGAAGAACACGATCGAGACGGCGAACAGTCCGAGGAGGAAGATCGACCCGGTCACCTCGGGCCTGGCTTTCCCGCGAGCAGAAGTGCTCCGAGCGACAGGATCGAAGGTACCCAGATCCCGACGAACAGCCCTTCGTCCCTGTAGCCGCCAAACCACAACGAGACCGAGGCCACGAACGAAACGCCCGCCGCCAGGCAGAACATGAGCTGGCTCTTGCGTAGCGCCAGCGGCCTTGTCGTCGCTCGCGCAACGACGTTATTTGCGTCCATGCGGTTGTGATGTCGTCGACGACCGGGAAGATACGCGCGAGACCCGATGATGCCGACCCCGGTCGGCTCCCACCCCCCCCCCACGGCGCGGCGGCATAATCAGAACGTCGCTCTGATCTGGACACTCCAGTTGCCATCCCCGGGGCTCATGGGGGCTCGATGAACACTCGACATGCCACCGGGGCGCTTCCCGACGCCTGCCACGGAGCGAGCAGGGCCGCCGGGCGGGGCACGATCATTGCTCCAGAGCTGAGACATGATGCACCGACTCGTACCCATGTTGATCCTGGCCGGTTGCGCGACCTCCGAGCCGGCCGAGGTTGGCGGGGGGGCCGCGGGCGGAGGGAAGGGCGATGGCGGCGAGTCCAGCCTGCGGCTGATCCAGGCCAATGTCGGCAACGTGGCGGTGACCTGCAACGGCTACAACTTCAAACTCTGCTACAGCGAGACGGAGTCACGTCTCGCCGCCTCGCTCGCCTCGTACGACGCCGACGTGATCTCTCTACAGGAGGTCGTCAGTCTCGAGCAGTGCGCCGGCATGAACGAGATCGATGCCCAGCGGGTGTGTCATCCGACCCACACGGCGAGGGTCGCCGAGCAAGCGCGCCGACTGGTCGGCGACGCCTATACGATCGCGTGCGACACGCGATCGCACTACGAGTGCGTCGCGGTGAAGCGTACGTGGGGCGCCATCGGCGGATGCCCCGACGGTGAGCTGTGCATCGACGCGTCGGTCATGGAGACCGCCAGCGTGGTGCCAGGGTGTGACGCCGGCTTCTCCGCATCCGCCGTCGTGATCGAGCCGCATCACGCGAGGCCCTTCCGCCTGGTCGATGCGCACCCGCCGAGCGGCAAGGCCGTCGCGTGCCGTCGCGACACGCTCGTCAAGGTCTTCGAGGGCCACGATGCCCTCGCTCGCGGCGAGCGCAGCCTGCTGAGTGGTGACTTCAATCTCGATCCGTTCACCGGAGACGACGCCTCCGAGCAGTACTTCGGGTCCTGGGTCGGCGCCGGGAAGGCGTTCCGGTACCACAGCGGTCCGGCAGAACACTCCCCGCCCCGGATCACCGCGTCGTACCCGTCCATCCTCGGGTACGGAGGCGATCACACGTACGATCACGTGGTGTCGAACTTCGCCAGCGGCACTTGCACCACCCTGGGCGAAGCTCCGAACACCGTGCGCCTCGACGGTGGCTCGGGGACGGACCACCGCGCCCTGCTCTGTCGCCTGTCGATCTAGAACGCGACCTGAGTGGCACGGCCCCAGGAACCGACCTCGATCGCGACCTCGCGAGCGCGTTGCGCACCTACGGCAGGCTTCCGGAGCCGCCTTACGTCATCTGGTCCTGCCCGCCCTACTCGGTCCCGAGCAGCGAGAGCGCTCGCACCACGGCATGGCGGCGCGGGGTGATCGGACCGGCGAGGCCGTTCTTGAGGCGCAGCCGACCATCAGCGCCGGCGCGCTTGCTGCCGAGCAGCCCGATGCCGAGCGCCGCATTGATCTGGCTGTTCTGCGCAGGCCCGTCGTAGGCGCGGAACAGCAGGTCCGGTGCATTCGGCAACGTGCAGATGACCTCGGCGATCCGGAGGCCATGAATCTCGTCGTCGGTCTCCAGGCCGGCCACGAGCGCGGCCTCGACCTTCGGGCCGCGCGCGACGAGCACGGCCTTGCACGCCGCGTGGACGACGGGATCGCCGCGAAGTGCGTCGACGAGCGCAGGCGACGCCGCGATCACGGCGTCGTCGCCGAGCTTGTCGAGCGCACTGGCGATGGCGACGCGAACGCGCGACTCCTCGTCGCGCAGCAGCGGAGCGAGGGAGAGTGCGTGCCCGGCGGCCGTGGCACCGAGCGCGCCGAGGCCGATCGCGGCGTTCGCGCGCACGACGGCGCGTCCGTCCTGAAGACACGGCAGCAGCGCCTCGGCGCTCGGGCCGCCCTTGAACGCCGCGGCTTCGAGCGGTTTGGTCTCGAAGCCCGCGATCGCGGGCAGCGCCGGGCCGGTCGCGATGCCATCGATCGCGCGCAGCGTGGCGGCGACGAGGGTGCGCGTTGCGGAGGACGGATCGGTGCGCGCGGCCTCGAGTACGGCCCTGCCCGCACCGAGGCGATCCTTGCCGAGCAACACGAAGCCGGCCGCGGCGCTGGCTTGCGCGCCGGGCTGCGCGAACGCGGCGCACAGCGTCTCGACGGCCGAGGGCCGCGCAACGATCAGCTCGCACATGCGCTGCGCGTGCACCGCGGACGCGCCGTCGAGCCCGCGTGCGAGCGCCGCATCGATCGCCGAGTCCTTGCGCGCCCGCAGCAGGCCGGCCACGTGCGCGGCGAGCACGTCATCGCGAAGTGCGCGGACCAGATCATCGGCGAGCGCGAGCGTGGTGGCATCGCCGATCGCCGTTGCGGTGGCGATGCGAACCTCGGGCGCGTGATCGCGAAGCGCGATCGCCAGCGCGGGGGCGGCGGCCGCGCCGAGACGACCGAGCGCGGTGGCGACGTTCGTGCGCACCACGAGCCGCGGATCGTTCAGGTGCGCGGTGAGGCCATCGACGCCAGCGCCCTGCGCACCGCCGAGCTCCGCCTCGCTCAGCACGCGCGTCTCGAAGCCATCGACGGCGATCACCGCCGGCGCGCGATCCGGTCGCGGATCCACCACGGCCTTCGCCTTCTCGATGGCCGCACGCAGGCGCGCATTCCCCGAGCTGCTCGCCGCGGCGAGGGCCGGCATCGCATGACCCGCGCGGTCTCGACCGAGCGCGGCGAGCCCGAGCGCCGCGTGGATCCGTACGTCGATCGACAGGAACGACATCGCCATCTGGAGCAGGCGCGGCCCATCGGGCAACCGACCGAGCAACGCCGCGACCCGGAGGCCATGTGCCTCGTCAGGCGTCTCGAGCCCGTCGACGAGGACCGGCGCGATCGCCTCGCTCATCGCCGCGAGCGACGCCTCGGCACTGGCAACCACGCGCGTGTCCGGATCGGCCAGCGCGGCGACCAGGAACGGCGCCGCCACCTGGGCCGGAGCACCGAGCTTGCCGAGCGACTGCGCGACCTCCAGCCGCACCGACGCATCCTCGTCTCGCAGCCGGCCCGCGAGGGCGCGGATCGCGCCCGGAGCCCCGAGCGCCACGATCACGCGCACCGCGTTGAGCCGCGTGTGGACCGCCGGGGCATCGAGCACGAGCAGCAGCTCGTCGAGGGGCGCGAGCGTCGCCGCCGCCTGGATCTCCGCTGGCGTCATGACGCGCTGCTCGATCGCCGGCACCAGCGGCACCACGGGCCCGGCGGTCTTGCGCCGCGCGGAGGTCTGGAGGATGGAGCGCACCTTCAGCGCCGCGGCCGCGGTTCGAGCGGCGGCACGCACGTCCGAGACGTCATCCGTGGTCTCGACCTCTGCCAGCACCTCGAAGGACGCCTGCTGCTCGAGGACGCCGAGCTGCGCGATGCCACGCACCGCATGCAGCCGCACCCGCGCTCGCGGATCGCGCGCGGCCGCGTGCAGCAGATGCAACCCGCGCACCCCGATCTGCATGCACGCGCCGATCACCGCATCGGCCGCTGCCGTGCTGCTCGTGTCGAGGAGCCCGAGCAGATCCGGATCCGCGTGACCGATCAGCGATGCGAACATCCTCACGATCGCCGCCACGATCTCGGGCCGGGCCTCGTCGAGCGTCGTGGCGATCGCTTGCAACTGCGCCTTCTGCGCGAGCCCGAGCTGGACCACGGCCTCGGCCGCCGCGCGCGCAACGCGGGCGTCCGCGTCGCGCAGGAACAGCGACACCTCGCGGCCGGTATGACCGATCGCCGCGAGCCCGAGCAGAGCATTCGCACGCACCACGCCGCGCCCGTCGCCGAGTGCCGTCACGAGCTCCGGCCCCGCCAGCTCCGCCTTGGCCGCCAGGACCTGGGGATACGTGAGCTCGGCTTCTTCGAAGGACTTCGGCAACGGCATCGGGCCGTTCGACGCTAAATCGGATCGTGCCGGAAGTCGGGCCAGCGCGTGATCAATCGCTCAGAACCTCCCGATGCGAGCGAGCCGCGCGATTCCACCGACGCCTCCGGCGATCCGCACGGCTACTGACACGCAGCCGCAGACTGGGTCACCGCGACTCGAGCCTGTTCGCACGCCTCGGCGAGTGCAGCGCGCCCCGCCGCCGGAACATTCACCCACGCCGCGGAGGTCTGCTCGTACGAGGCGAGCAACGCGTCGCGGGTGGCCTTCGGGAACTTGCTGCAGCTCGCGAGCGATCGGATCGCCACGCCGTACTCCGTGCACGCGTCGGGGATCGCACCCGGCGTCTGCTCGGCCGGAGGCGCGGGGCGGCGCGCGTCGAGCATCTCGGCGTCATGGACCTTCGACTGCACCGACGATCCCGGCGAGGATCACGCCCCCCAGAAGCGCGGTGGTGGTGTTGAGACGCATCCACGTAACGGTGGCATCGGTGTCTCGTCCAAGCCACCGCGATTCTCGGCAGGGTGCCGACCATCGCGTAGCATCGATCACCTACTTCCGATTGTTCTGGTCTACGCTAGCAGGCGTGCGCCGGTGTCTCGTTCTCGTGCTCGCGATCGGCGCGGCCACCGGCTACGCACTGGCAAAGACGCCGGCCTCGTCGCCGCAGATGCTCGAGCGCGGGCGCGCGGTCTACGAGGGATCGGCCGCGGGATGCTTCGCGTGCCACGGGCTCACGGGCGAGGGGAATGGCCCGGTTGCCTTCGCGATCAAGCCGCCGCCCCGCAACTTCGTGACCGACGAGCTGAAGGGCGGCGACAAGGTCGAGAACGTGTTCACGACGGTCACGCTCGGCCTCACCGGCACGAAGATGGTCGGGTACCCGCAGCTCCCGGAGGCCGACCGTTGGGCGCTCGCGTACTACGTCCTCGCGTTTCGTGCGCCCCGGAAGTAGCAGGCAAGGTCGCACCCGACGCAGCCGGGAGCGCCCGCTTGCTAGCGATTGCCAACAGCAACCGTCGTCGGTTGCGCTAGGCTCTCGACCATGGTGCGAGGGCTCGCGTTGATCGGAATTCTTGGAATCGCGACGACGGGATGTCTGTGGGAGCGCAACGGCGACCGGCCTGCCCGGCTGCAGCTCGGCATGAACTCGCGGCACATGTCCGTGACCGTGCCGGAGAAGCCGGTCGGTGGGTACGTCTCGCGCACCACGACCGAGCCCGATCCGCCGCAGGCGGCCGACGTGGCGGGCTCGGCGGTCACCGGCTCGGTGCAGTTCACGATGCAGGCGTACCGTGGCCTCTACCTCGGCGGTGAGGTCGAGGCGGGTCGCTTCGCCGACCACGAAGGCTCGAACTTCGGCGCGCTCTACGGCGTCGCCGGTGCGGAGACCTCGTCGCGGTGGGGCTCGCTCTCGGTCGAGGCGATCGCGGGCCGGCGCTGGCTGCGCTACGAGCTCGGCGCCGAGGATGTCGGATCATTTGCGCTCGAGCCGCGGGTGCGTGGCCAGATGTGGCTGTCGCCGCAGGTCACCCTCGGTGGTCTGATCGGCGCGAACGCGGCGCCCGGCGAAAGCGGCTGGATGGCCGGCGTCTACGTCGGCGTGTACTCGAACCTGTTCGGCACCGGCAAGTAGCGTCCTCTCGCCCCGGTAGCGGTTGCGCTCGGCAACGCCGCGACGGTCTACTACGGCTATCGTGTGGGGTCCGATCTGGCCTTTTTCGATGCTCGGCGGCGTACGTTCTCCACGACCGTTCGGGCCCTGCGTGCGATGATCCGGCGCCAGCCCATGCCGGGCCGGCGGGACCGTACATCGCGCTCGCCGCGGGCGATCGCTTCACGTGCGGCGTTCGACCAGCGGGGAGTGTCGACTGCTGGGGCCAGAACATTCATGGAGAGCTCGGCAACGGGACGTTCGATGACCCGTCCCCGAACCCGACCGAGGTGATGGGGATCGACGATGCGATCGCGGTGACCGCAGGTGCATACAGTGGGTGCGCCTTGCACACGGATGAGATTCGGCGGTGATCGGCAAGAGCGCGACACCGGTTCCCATCCTCGGGCTGACAGATGTTCTTCAGATCGCGAACAACACCGACCTCCATTCGTGTGCGCTGCTCGCTCGATCACGGCGCACTCTGGGACGGTCAACTGACCCCACTTCGGTCTCGGGCCTGGTAACTGGCAGGAACTGCTACCGCCCACATTGGCGCATCACTTGCTGAAAGCGGCGCCGAGGTGGGGACTGCCTCGGGGACCGTGATGAGAAACGCCTGGGCCGTCGTCGCAATGATCATGCTGGGCTGTGGACCATCGGCGTCGCGCCCTCCGGGCACCGGTGATCCCGTAGACGGAGCGACCGGACCCATCGTCGATGCAGCGGCGTGCGCCACGGAAACCGCGGCGGCGTCGACGGTCATCCGTCCCGTCGACATCATCTGGGTGATCGACAACTCCGGATCGATGGATGCGGAGGAAGCTCGGGTCCAGAGCAACATGAACGGCTTCGCGTCGTCGATCGCTGCGAGCGGCACCGACTACCACGTGATCGTCATCAACGACACGTCGCACGTCAACGTGCCCCCTCCGCTCGGAGGCAGCCCCGAGCTCCTCAACGTGAACGTGAACATCGATTCGCACAACGCGCTGGAGAATCTGGTCGCGGCATACCCGACGTATCAGTCGTTCCTTCGCCCGACCTCGGTCAAACACATCGTGGTGGTCAGTGATGACGAGAGTGGGTGGTCCAAGGCGACGTTCGAGTCGCAGCTCGGTGCGCTGACCGCTCCGGGATTTGGCACTGGCTGGCGGCTTCATGCCGTGGTCGCAGAGTCTCCGCCGTACATCCAGGGGCACTGCTTCTTGCTATCCGCCGCAGCGGGAAGCACGTACATCAGCCTCCAGACCGCTCACAACGGAACCTTCTTCTCCCTGTGCGAGACGAACTGGTCGCCGCTCTTCGCGACCCTTGCGCAGAGCGTCACCCAGGGCCTCGCGCTGCCGTGCACGTTCTCGATCCCCGCGCCGACCAGCGGGCAATCCATCGATCCAACGCACGTGAACTTCGTGTACACGCCCACGAACGGGCAGCCGCAGACGATCGCGAACGCCCGCCCCGCCGCGCGCTGCAACGGCGGCCCCGGCCCGTACTACGACAACCCGGCGCCGCCCACCGAGATCCTCACGTGTCCCGCGACGTGCAGCACGCTCGGCAGTGACCCGGGCGGTACGGTCTCCGTACAGTTCGGCTGCGCGACGGTCATCCAGTAGCGAGTCTGTAACGGCGAGTCGGCGCGCACCCAAGGTCGAGCTGCGCGGAGAACCGCTCCAACGGGCTTACCGAACGCCCGCGGAGGCACTACGGTGTCCGGGACTACCACCTGTCCACGGTTCAACGAGAGAAGACTCATCATGCATTTCCAACGATCGATCTGTGTAGCGGCGTTCGCGTTCGCCGCGTGTGGCGGAGGCTCGAAGAAGGTCGCGGAGCCGGGCGGCTCGGGTGAGGCCAAATCCGCGCCGGTCGCCCCGGCGTGCACCGACGAGGGCGCGGGCCACGACGTCGCCAGCGCGATGGCACTCGCGCCGGGTGCGTTCAATGGCTGCACGGCGACGGATCCGGACGTGTACTCGATCCTCGCGCCGGACTTTGCGGCCGGAACGATGTTCGAGCTGGTG
>JBBRED010000143.1:0-19497 GCA_038203335.1 Haliangiales bacterium
CGGGAAGCAGCTCGTAGTGCCGATAAAACTGCGGCCGACCGTTCACGCTCTCGAGCTTCGAGACCTCGACCTTCTCGCCGCTCCGCTTGAACGCGCGCAGCTCCTTCGTGGGCAGCTGCCACACGCCCTCGAAGCCGTTGATCGGCACGAGCTCGAAGATCGGCAGCGTCGTATCGGCCGCCGGCATCAGCATCGAGTGGCGCGCGATCGCGTACCCCGGCTTCCGGACCTCGAACGCCAGCTCGGCGCCGGGCGCGAGATCGAGCGTCGCGGGCGTGCGCCCGACGAGCCCGCCGTTGCGATAGACGTCCGCGGGCTGCGGCATCGACATGATCTCGACGCGCACCATCCCGGCCACCGGCGATACCGACGGCTTCTCGGGCGCACCTTGCGGCTTGCTACGGTCACCGCGCACCACGAGGAACGCCGCCACGGCGAACCCGAGCACGCCGACGCCGGCTACCGCGGGCAGCCACGTGCGCTTGCCGGGAAGCTCCGCCGCGGCGCGCTTCGCGGCAGGGCCGCCGGCCAGGGTGCGCAGCGCATCCACCATCTCGCGACCGGTCGGAAACCGCTGCTGCGGATCCTTCGCCATCGCGCGCGTCACCACCGGATCGAACTTCGAGCTCGTGGCGATCGCGCCCTTCGTGGACAGCGCCGGCACCTTCGCGCGGAAGTGCTGCTCCATCATCTGCGGCAGGGTCGCCGCCGCGAACGGGAGGCTGCCGCTCAGCAGCTCGAACGCCATCACGCCGAGCGAGTAGCGATCCGACGCGGGCCCCGCACCATCCGCGCTCCACTGCTCGGGCGCCATGTAGCCCGGCGTGCCGAGCCAGGTCCCCTGCCCCGTCAGCATCGACGCCGGCGGCGCGCTGTCGTCGGGGGACAGGAGCTTCGCGAGCCCGAAGTCGAGCACGAAGATCTTGCCGCCGGGGCCGAGCATCACGTTGTCGGGCTTGAGATCGCGATGCACCACGCCGCGCGCGTGCGCCGCATCGAGCGCGCCGGCGATCTGGTCGAGTACGTCGAGCGCCTGCGCGACCTCGAGCGGCCCATCGGCGAGCGCCTTGCGCAGGGACTTACCCTCGACGAGATCCATGACGAGGTAGAGCCGGCCGTCGTCGAGCCGACCGAACGAGAAGATGTCGATGACGTTCGGGTGATCGATCTGGTTGACCGCGCGCGCCTCGCGTTTGAACCGCTCGGCACCGTCCTTGGACGCGGCGACCTCCTGCTTGAGGATCTTGATCGCGACCTTCTTGCCGATCACGGGCTGCACGCCGCCGTAGACCTCGCCCATCGCGCCCGCCCCGAGGAAGCGCTCGATCATGTACTCGCCGACGAGAGCTCCCGGCGCGAGACGATCCCCGGACGCAGGATCGCCTGTCGGCCGGACCAAGGTCGGGCTATGGGCGAGCGGGCTGCTCTCCGCCATGGAGCCTCATCGTAGCAGCGAGACACGCCGAGATCCGGCTGGTTTCGAGACCGCTCGGGGCTGGAAGCACATCGTTCTTCGCCCTGACGGCGCCCCGGAATTGATCTAGCATCCCGGACGCATGTCCGCGATAGCAGCTCGCCCCCTCACCGGGACCACGTACGAACCACGCCGCGAAGAAGTTCGTCGCGACGCGATGGTGGTCGAAGGGCACGCACTCGCGAACGTCGTGCTCGGTGGCTACGTCCTCGGGCGGCCGATCGGTACGGCGCCGGTCGTGATCGTCGTCGGTGGCATCACCGCCTCGCCGTTTCCGTTCGGCGACGCGACGAGCGCGACCGAGCCGTGGTGGCCCGCGCTGCATGGCACCGATCTGATCGATCCCTCGCAGGCGACCGTGCTGTGCCCGTGCTGGCCGGGCAACGGCTCCACCTGGCAGGGCTTCGACGACGGCCCGATCCCCGCTCTCTCCGCGCTCGGCCTCGCCGATCTGATCGCCGCGTGGCTCGACGGGATTGGCTGCACGCAGCCGGCGACCTATCTGGGCGCGAGCCTCGGCGGGCTCGTCGGCATCGCGTTCGCGGCGCGACACCCCGAGCGCTGCACGCGGCTCGTCACGATCAGCGCCGGCCTGCGCCCCGACGGCTGGGGCACCGCGACGCGTCACCTCCAGCGCGAGCTCGTGAAGGATGGGCTGCGCACCGGCGATGTCGCGACCGGCATGGCGCGCGCGCGTCAGCTCGGCATGCTGACCTATCGCGGCCGCGACGAGCTCGATACGCGGTTCGGCGTGCTCGAGGCCGGCCTCGCCGTGCCGCCGGTCGCGGCGTACCTCGACCACCACGGCGCGCGGTTCGCGGCGAAGTTCCCCGTGCGCACGTTCCTCCTGCTGAGCGATGCGATCGATCGCTGTCGGTTCGGTAGCGATCCGGCCGCCGTTCGCGCCGAGCTCGCGCGCGTCACCGCGCAGGTGGTCGTCGTCGGCGTTCCGGGCGATCTGCTGTTCCCGTTTCACCTCCAGAACGAGCTATATCGCGAGCTTCAGGCCGTGGGCGCAGCGTGCTCGCTGTGGAAGCTCGACTCCGAGTTCGGCCACGATGCGTTCCTCGCCGATCAGGATCGCCTCGCGCTCCTGCTCCGCGACGCCGGCGTGTTCGTCCAGTCCACGCCGAAGCAGCGATTCGAGGGCCTCGGCGCGCGGCCCGTGCGCGAGATCCGGATCGGCATGATCGGGTGCGGCGTCGTCGGCGGCGGCGTGCTCGAGCTGCTCGATCGCCAGGCCACCGCGTGCGCCGAGCGTTACGGCGTGCGGTTCAAGGTCACCCGCCTCGCGGTGCGTGATCCGAACAAGCCCCGCGGCCCGCTCGCGGCCGGCATCCCCGTGACCACGCGCGCGATCGAGCTGATCGCGGATCCCGAGGTCGACGTGATCGTCGAGGTCGCCGGCGGCTTCGAGGTCGAGGGCGCGGTGACCGCTGCGCTCGCCGCCGGCAAGCCCGTGGTCACCGCGAACAAGGCGCTGCTCGCGAAGAAGCTCGCCGAGCTCGGCGTGCTCGCGCAACGCACGGAGACACCGCTCCTATGCGAGGCCGCCGCCGCCGCGGCGATCCCGATCATCCGCCACCTCTCGCACCGCGCCGACGAAGTCGACAGCCTGATGGCGATCGTCAACGGCACCTGCAACTACATCATCACGCGCATGGAGCAGGAGGAGCTGCCGCTCGATCGCGCGATCCTCGAGGCGCAGGCGAAGGGTTTCGCCGAGGCCGATCCATCCGCTGACCTCCTCGGGCTCGATGCCGCCGCGAAGCTCTCGATCCTCGCGTACCGTGCGTTCGGCGCCTGGGTGCCGCCCGACGCGCTTCCCGTGCGCGGCATCGGCGAGCTGTGGCCCGCCGACTGCGATCTCGCCGAGGCGATGGGCTTCCGCATCCGCCTGATCGCGCACGCGGCACGCACGCCCGCGGGCCTGGTCGCCGCCGTCGAGCCGCTGCTGCTCCCCGACTGGCACCTGCTCGCGTCGATCGAGGAGGAGTACAACGCCGTCTACCTGCGCTGCGCCGCCTCCGGCGATCTCTCGCTGTTCGGCAAGGGCGCCGGCGCGCTGCCCACCGCCACCGCGATCCTCGGTGACCTCATCGATCTCGCGCAGGACAACTCCGTCCAGTGGCCCGAGCCGCGGCGCTCGACGCCGGTGCCCGCACCCGCGCGTCGCCACTACTTGCGCGTCACGGCCGAGCCGCACCCGGGCCTGCAGCGCAAGATCGATTCGATCGTGCGCCGCGGCGGCCTCTCGGTGCAGAACCACGCGGTACGCGGCGAGCCGCTCGTGACCCATCACGGGTTCGTGATCTCGGCGAGCGACGACAGCACGATCGCCGCCGTCGTCGAGCAGCTGCGCGAGCTCGGCCGGGTCGAGCAGACGCTGTGGCTCGGGATCTCGGAGTGAAGGCGTACCTCGATCCCGCGAGCTGCCCCGTCGAGCGCCCGCCGGTGGCGCAGATGGCCGCCAGCACCCGCTCGCTTCATGACGCACTCGACGCGCGTGCTCGCGCCGACGGCGTGGCCTGGCTCCACCCCACGCACCGCACGATCCAGCGCGACCTCCTCGGCTCGCCGAACGTCGTCGCGTGGCAGGAAGCCAAGGCCGCGTTCCTGATCGCGGGCGACGGCGCCTGGTCGGAGCTCCCGCACCTCTACGCGCGCTACGGAACCCCGGGCACCGCGGCATTGATCGGCGCGCTCCGCGACCTCGAGCGCGCCTCCTGCGCCGTCGTCACCGACTGCGGCATGCAAGCCACCGCGCTCGTCGCCGACGCGCTCCTCGTGCCGGGCTCGCACGCCGTGATCCTCCGCCAGATCTACAACAAGGCAAAAACGTACTTCGAGTGGGTCGCCAAACGCGTGGGCGCGACTCTCACGTTTGTCGACGACGGCGACCCCGCGGCCGTCGCCGCGGCGATCCGCCCGACCACCCGGTTCGTGTTCGCCGAGACCTTCACGAACCCCTTGATGCGCGCGCAGGACATCCCCGCGCTGAAAGCCGCCTGCGGCGACGCGCACCTGATCATCGACGGCACGATCGCGACCCCCTGGGCGTTTCGCGCCCCGCTCCTCGCGCAGGGCGCCTCGGTCGTGGTCGGCAGCCTGACCAAGGCCCTCGGTGGCCAGGACCTCGCCCTTGGCGGCTACGTCGCGACCAACGACACCGAACTCGGTAACCAGCTCATGGATCTGATCGCGATGCGCGGCGGCATCCTCGACGACGCGCGCGCCGCGCAGGTCGTCGCCGCGTTGCCGGCGGCACCCGACGCCCATGCTCGCCGATGTGCGTCCGCGGCGCAGATCGCCGCGTTCCTCGCCACCCACCCCGCCGTCGAGCGCGTGTTCCACCCATCGCTCCCCGATCATCCCGACGCCGCCGTGATCGCGCGGGACTACCTCCGCCACGGTTCGATCGTCGCATTCCGCGTGCGCGGCGCGGACGAGCTACGCCACCGCCATGTCGCCGACGTCCTCGTGTCGACCGCGATCCCGCGCTACGCGCTGTCGTTCGATGGCCTCGCCACCAAGGTGAACCATCACAAGACGGTGTCGGAGTACTTCACGCCACCCGAGCAGGTCGCGAAGCTCGGGATCGATCGGCTGATCCGCCTGGGAGTCGGGCTCGAGGATGCGGCTGACCTCATCGCGTGCCTGAACTGGACGCTACACAATGCGGATCGCGTGACGACGGAGGAGCTCGATGCGTGGCGGGCTTCACGCGCCGATGCGCTCGGCCTTCATCCCGTGCGGTGACCGATTCGAGCCGGATTCCGGGATGCGACGCCCGCACCGCCGGGATCGCCAGCACGACGACCTACGGCGCCAGGCGCGCGATCGCGGCTTCCGCCGCCGGCACGCGCGGCGACTTCGGGAACCGCTCGATCAGCGCCCGGTACCGCATCACCGCCGCCGGTGCGTCGTGGAGGCGCTCGCTCGCGATCGCGCTCCAGTACAACGCATCCTCGGCGACGACGTCATCGGTGGCCAGATCGAACGACGCGATCGCGGCGGCGTTGTCTCCTGCGCGCAGGGCTTCCCAGCCGGTGCGGAACGCGACGAGCGAGTCCTCGCGCGAGGCGTTGCGCTCCCAGGTCACACCTTGCTCGATGACGATGCGCTTGCCGCCGACGGTGACCTCGGCGAAGCCCGCGATGACCGTGACCTGCGCGATCACACCGCGCTTGGCCACGATGTGCACCTTCGCGCTCGTTGCGACCACGGCGGTGTCGCCGTGGATCACGGAGACGGCGCGCGCACCCACCGAGTCGACGGTGACGTCACCGCCGGTCAGGTTGACGACGTCGCGATCGCCCCGTGTTTCGCGGGCGTACTCGCCGGTGCCGCCGATCTTGGCCTTCGCCACCGCGGGCGCCGCGGGTGGCGGCGCCGGAGAGATCACGTCGATGTTCTCCACGGGCGCGGGTGCGGCCGGCGGTGGCTCGGGCAACGGAGTGACGGTTGGCGTCGCCGGTGGCGGTGCGACGGCGACCGTTGGAGGCGTGTGGCCACGGTTCGGCAGGTACGCGACGAGCGCCAGGATCGCCGCGGCGGCGACCGAGAGCACGACGAAGGGAACGAGCCGGCTGCGGCGCGCGGCGGGCGCAGCGTCCGCGTGCGCGAGGACCTCGGCGGCGAGGGATTCGCGGTGTGCGCTGGTCAGCGGCTGATCGGCGACGCCGCCGAGCAGCGCGTGGATCTCGCGCTGGCCATCGAGGAGAGCCTGGCAGTCGATGCACGTGCCGATGTGCGCGAGGACCTCGTCGGTGCCCTCGGTCGCGGCTTCGGCGATGTGCTCGGGCGCGGGGCACTTCATCGCGCACCTCCGATCGCCGCGCGCAGCGCCTGACGCGCTTCGAAGACGCGGCGCCACAGGGTGCCGGTCGGGATGCCGAGCACGGCGGCGGCCTCGTGGCCGCGTTCACCTTCGAGATCCACGAGCACGAGCGCGGCGCGCAGATCGTGCGGCAGCGCGGCGATCGCCTCGGGCAGACGCGCGCGGAAGATAGGATCCGAGGCACGCGGCGTGGGGACGAGATCAGCGACGGCCTCGAGGGCGCGCTTGCGTCGGATCTCGGTGCGCGCGTAGCCGCGGACCTGGTTGCACGCGATTCCGAACAGCCAGCCGCGCACGTGACCGCCGCGGAACTTCGCGGCGCCCTGAAACGCGGCGAGGAACGTGGCCTGCACGAGATCATCGACGCAATCGGGATCGGCGGCGCGCATGCGACGAACGAAGCGGTGGACGGCGTCGACGTAGCGTTCGAACAGCAGGGCGCGCGCCGCGCGATCTTCGGTGGCGCATGCCGCGACGAGGCCCTCGTCGGTGAGGTCCTCGACGCGCGCCTCGGGGTGGAGGCGGATCAGCTGTCCACGCTCCGGCTTCACAGCTCGTACCGCAGGCCTCCGAAGATCTCGACCTGCGCCAGGCGGCGCACGAGGCTGCCGCTGATCGCGTCGGTGTTGAACGACTGATCGATCAAGGTGACCACGGGCCCGAGCCCGATGCCCCACGAGCGACCGAGCCGCCGCGTCAGCAGCGCCGAGGCTTCGCCGACGAGGAACGTGTCGGAGCCCTCGTAAGTGGTGAAGCCCGGCGTCGCCTGGGTCTCGCCGGAGAAGGTCGCGTCGGTGTTGATCACGCCCGCCGCGACCGCCGCGCGGAGCTCCCATCGCCCCCACGTGCCGGTGCGGCTGAGCTGCGCCATCGCGGAGAGATCCTGAGCGCTGAGGCTCCCCCACATCCAGCCGCCGCCCTGGATCTGCAGGTTGTGCTGGGAGTACGTGACCACGCCGCCCACGCGCCACGGGCCCGCGGTGATCAGATCCGCCTCGAACCGGAAGCCGCCGCCCTCGTTATCCGGCTGCACGGCGAGGCCGAGGGAGAGCCACTTGTGCCAGCTGGTCTCGCGCGGCGCAGCGCTCGCCGTCACGCCCACGAGGCCCGGCGCACCGGTGCGCGGTGGATCGACGATCACGGCGAGCGGCGCACTCGGCGCGGGCGTCGGCTCGTAGTCCTGGGGCGGCGCGGTCCAGTCATCGGCGACCCAGCTCGCGACCAGCACGCCGGCGCTCTGGAGATCGGGAACGAGGCGCTCGTGGATGCGTCCGTCGGGGCGCTGCGCGAGCAAGTAATAGCCACCCTCGGTCGGCACGACGCGAAGGTCGAGCGACGACGTGCAGCGCGGCTCGTCACGCAGGTAGCGCTCGATGGCGTAGCGCACGTCATCGGGGGCGCGCACGAACGTCACGCCGCACGTCTCCGCGCGCATCTGCGGGCGCGGCTGGCTCCAGATCTCCGGTCGGGTCACGGGCTGCGCCGATGCGGGCGCGGCGCCGAGTGCGGTGCCGAGAGCGACGACGGACGTGAGCAGGTGGCGCATGGATATCCTCGGAGGAAGGCTCGAAGAAGAGCTCGCCGACCGGCGGGTGCGCTACGTACCGCAACGTTACCGCACCGCACCCACCGGTCGACGAGTGACTTGTTCCTCCTTGGTTACCGCAGGCGCCGTTTTCATCGGGCCAGTACGGCCTTTTTCGAGTCCGATCCACGGGGGTTCCAGACCCCATTCATCCGCACGAGCACGGTGCTCTCCTGCAGCCCCTCGTCCTGGCGATGCCGCACCGCCAGCTCGATCGAGCCCCACCTCATTGCCTGATAGCGCACGCCCCAGCCAGCGAGCCACTCGAGCTCGACCTTGTCGGTCTCGAGCTTCGGCATCCACATCACGTCGCCGATGACCGAGGTCTTCGGATACGGCGACGGCGTCCACTCGAAGCCCGCGAACGGTCGCACCGTCGGCCCGAGCGAGACATCGCCGTGCCCCGCGTCGGTGATCGCACCGCCGAGGTGGAACCGCACTGGCCCCATCACGCGACTCGCGACGAGGTATGCGTCCGTGGCGCGTGCGGCGCCGAACGTGTGGCCCCGTGCCGCGAACGTGTTCCGCAGCCCGATCACCACCGCCGGCATCCCGGGAAACCACGCGTCCTGCGGCGCACCGAGCCGGAACGCCGCGCGTCCCAGGTACAGCGCATCGCCCTTGAGATCATCGGCGCAGGTCACGCAGCCGCGCACGTCGGTATCGGTCCCGACCTCGATGCTCGCGATGCCGAGCCCGAGCGTGAGCAGCGCGCTCGCGTCACCGCGCCGATCGATCCCCGCCGTTGCGACCACGCCGCCCTGCGCCGGTAACCACGCGGTCGGCGCGGTCAGCACGCGCGGTAGCGCGGGGTCCGCCACCGCACTCCGAGATCCGAGGATCCCGAGCGCGACGGTCAGCATGATGACGAGGCGGTTCACGGTGGTGGATTCGGAGCTACTTCAGGCTGTCGACGGCGCGGCGCAGCGCCCACGAGGTGAACGTCACCTGGCCAAAGATCTGGGCGTCGAGCAGGTTCGCCGAGGCGATGTCCGGCACGCGCACGCCCGACTCGAGGTTCATGAAGTCCGCGACGGCGTAGCGCACGCCCCACGACAGCGTCGGGCGGAGCTTGATCTTGTCGGCGTCATCCGTGCAGTGGTAGCAGAACTCCGGCGACCACCCGAGGTCGACGAGGATCTGCGAGCGCGGCAGTGGGCGCACCTCGATGCCGCCGAACGCGCGGAGCTGGTTCCTCGTCGGGCCGTCGTGGAACAGCAGCTCGCGCCGCATCCCACTGCCCGACTCCAGCTCGCCTTCGAGCGATGCATCCCAGAACGCACCACCGACGTGAATCGCGGCGTTCTTGCCCAGGTGCTTCGACAGCACGAGGGTGAGCTCCGCGATCCGCGTCTTGAAGCCATCGTGGTTGCGCTCGAATGACTTACGAAAGCCCAGCGTCACGCCGGGCTGAGCCTCGAACAGCCGATCCTCCGCCACACCGAGCCGGAACGACGCGGTGACGTACGGCTGGATGCGGTCGACCTGCTTGTCGGAGCCGCTATCGCGCTCCCGCACGGCATCGGTGGTCGCGAGGCCAAACTCCGCCACGTCGCCGAGGCCGACGCGGTTGTCGGAGGTCACGCCACCTCCGGTATCGATCGATGTGCGCGAGTAGATCACCGCGGCCGGCAGCAGCCAGCCGGTGGGCGTGGTCAGCACCTCGGGCATGTTGATCGGCCCGTGCGGCGTGACCTTCTTCTTCGGCGTCTCGACGCCCGGCTGGTTCGCGTACGGATCCACCGGTGGTGTCTCCGGCGGCATCGTCAATGGAACGTCGGACGTGTCGCTACTACCGATCTGCGCGGCGCTGCCGCTGCTATCCGAGCCGGCGCCACTGCCCGGCGTGACAGGATCTTGCACCGGCGGCGGCTGCGCCCGTGCGATCGCGGCGGTGGCGATCACCGACGTGAGGATGAGAGCACTGGTTCGTTTCATGACTGATTTCCTCCGGCGCAACCCGCGCTTACTCGCAGAACACCCCTGCGGCGCGGCAGGCCAGCGCGCCCCAGGGTACGAACACCTCGGCACCCAGCCGGATGTCCCATTGCACGACCGCATCCGGCCCTGTGGCCGGCGCGGCATTCGCAACCTCGAGCTGATAGCCGATGCTGCCGTCGACGATGACCGACGGGATCACGGCCCAGCGCATGCCGAGCCGACCGAGCAGGCCGTAGCCGATCGTCGGATCGGTGTCGGTGCCGGGCGTCCAGCGAAACTGGGGAGCGAGCGCGATCTCGCCGACGATCCGCGCCGAGCTGTTCATGCGGATGTCGTAGCCAGCCGTCGGCAAGTACAGCGTCTTCTTGACCGGCGAGACGGTCCGGGCGCCGGATAGTTCGATCTTCGCGCTCGAGATGCGCGTGCCGCCGTGCAGCGTCAGCCAGTCGAACGCCTCGAGTCGCCAGCGGCCCACGATGTAGAGATCCGTGACCTGCTCGATGACATCGGTGTTCGACAGCGTCTCCGTGCGCGGCACGCCGAGCCGGAACGCCACGCCGAGCACCGGGACGTTCGGATACTCGGGGATGGGAATCTTCACCTGCACGCCCACGCCCGGCAGCGGTGCGTTGACGCCGGTCACGCTGATCGCCGCGGAGTGGCGGTACTCCAGCTGCGCGAGATCACCGAAGCCGGCCGCGAGCACACCCGCCGAGGTCAACAGGCCGGTCTGCTGCAGCAGGCTGCCGTCGCCCGAGATGCTCAGCATGTACGCGCCGATCACGTCGGCGGTCGGCATCGTGAACAGACGCGAGGTGCGAAACGGCCCGCGGAAGATCTGGCGGAGCGTGTGGTCCTGCTTGCGGGCCGGCCCGGCGCCGTCGCCGACCGGGTCTGACGGGTCCGACGGATCCGCCGCCGCCGAGCCCGTCAGGGCAGCGAGTGCGAGAAGCAGCGCCAGTGGTCGGACCATCTGCCTATGTACATGCGTCCTCGGAGCGTGAACTGGCCACGTGCGTGCCGTGAGATCCGCGTGATCGCCGAACGCTGCCGCACGCTCTCTGGCAAACCCGGGCTGGTTCGGGCGATGTGCCGCGGAGTTAGATCCGCGTGAACGCGCGCCGCACCTGGCAGATCCGGGTACCGTGGCCAGCGTGGCGGAGACGCAGCGGTCCAATCGACTCGCAGCGCAGACCCGGCGCAGGCTGGGACGCGACGGATCCACCGACGAGGATGCACGCGCGAACCTCCAGGGCCGCCTCAACGCCTACTCGAAGACGATGTTCTGGGCGTTCGTCGCGCTCATCGTGTTCCTGACGCTGACGTACCGATTCGTCCTCGATCGCGTGCCGGCCCAGTGGACCTACGTCTTCGCCGGATCGACGGCGCTGCTCGCGCTGATGGCCGTGATCTGGCGGCTCGTGCTCGTGCGCCGCAAGGTCACGCTCGAGGGCTTGTTCGCGATCGATCTCGCGTACGCGATCACGATCGGCCTCGCGCTCGGTGCTGCCGCCGCCGCGCAGTACGACTTCGCTCCGGCCGGCTACACGTCGCTGATCTTCTGCGGCTACAACGTGTTCATGCGCGCGCTCGTGGTGCCCTCGAGCCCGCGGCGCACCGCGATCATGTCGTCGGTGACGTTCGCCCCCGTGGTCGCAGCCGGCGTGGTGCTCGGGCTCACCGGAAACCAGGATCCGAACCTGCCGCCGATCGCGACGATCGTCGGCGGCTTCATGCTCGCCGTGATCTCCGTCGTGATCGCGACCACGGGCTCGCGCATCATCTACGGCTTGCGCCAGGCCGCCACCGAGGCCGCGCAGCTCGGCCAGTACACGCTCGCGCAGCAGATCGGCCAGGGCGGCATGGGCAAGGTCTATCGCGCGCAGCACCGGATGCTCGTCCGCCCGACCGCGATCAAGCTCCTGCGCACCGAGCTCGGCGAGGACAACCTCGATCGCTTCGAGCGCGAGGTCCAGGAGATGAGCCAGCTCACGCACCCGAATACCGTCGCCGTCTACGACTACGGCCGCAGCGACGAGGGCACGTTCTACTACGCGATGGAGTACCTCGCCGGCATCGACCTCGAGGTGCTCGTGAAGCGATTCGGGCCGCAGCCCGCCGGTCGCGTGATCCATCTGCTCACGCAGGTGTGCGGCGCGCTGCAGGAAGCGCACGACCGCAAGCTGATCCATCGCGACATCAAGCCCGCGAACATCATCCTGTGCGAGCGCGGGGGCCAGCCCGACGTGGCGAAGGTCGTCGACTTCGGCCTCGTGAAGGACTTCACGCACAAGACCGGCGAATCCACGCAGGTCGTGCTCGGCACGCCCGCGTACATCTCGCCGGAGCAGATCACGGATCCGGCCATGGTCGGGCCGACCTCGGATCTCTACTCGCTCGGCTGCGTTGGCTACTTCTTGCTCACCGGCCGGAAGGTGTTCGAGGGCAAGACCGATGTCGACCTCTGCCTCGCGCACGTGACCCGAACGCCCGTGCCTCCGAGCGAGGCCGCGAAGGTCCACGTTCCGCCGGGGCTCGAGGCCGTGATCCTGCGCTGCCTCCAGAAGTCGCCGAGCGCGCGGTTCGCCTCCGCGACCGAGCTCGCCGCCGCCCTCGACGAGATTCCGCGCGACATGGACTGGAGCGTCGCGAACGCCCGCAGCTGGTGGCGCGACTTCCGCGAGGCTCCCGAGGCTCCCGAGATCACCGAGCAGCGGACGACGACCATCAAGGTCGACCTCGACAAGCACTCGGCGTGAGGAACACGTGAACGGTCATGCCCTCGGGCAACGGCGCGCGTATCCCTTCGTGACCCGAGCCGACGTCGATGACCTCCCCTGCGCGCAAACTCTGGTTCGCCGCGCGCCTCGCCTCGGCGGTGGCCGTCGCGGTGATCTCGATCCTGTTCCTGTCGTCGTGGGCGCTCGCCCTGATCGTCGGTAGCGTCACGATCATCGCGGTGGCGATCGATGGTGTGCTGCTCGCACGGACCTCGGACGATCAGATCGCGATCGATCCGAATCCCACGCCGATCGAGACGCTCACCGTCGATCTACGCCGCCGGCGCTGACCGGGCTGGCGAGGTAGTAGCCACGCCCGGGAGCCACGGCGAGCAGCGCATCCGCGCCGACCTCCGCGAGCTGACCGCGCAGCCGGCGAACCACCTGGCGCACGTTCTCCTCGTTCGCGTACTTCGACTGGAACGGGAGATCGCGCGCGAGCTGCTTCGTGGCCACGCAGCCACGCACCGCGGACGGAGAGCCCGCTTCTTCGACGGCCTTCGCGCACAGCGCGCGCATCAGCTGGAACTCGAGGATCGGCAGGTTGTGCTCGGTCCACTTCTCGGTCCCCGCCGCGCGGCTGAGCAGCGAGCCCCCCGTGGTGAGATCGCTCGCGCCCACGAGGCAGAGCTCGACGTTGCCCTGCGCGGTCACGAAGCGCACCAGGCCGCCGACGATGCTACCGGTCTCCATGGACGGCGGCGTGGTCGGCTCGTGCATCGCCTCGGCGAGGAACCACATCGCCACGTCTCCGATCTTGAGCGCCGCGCGCGGCGGCATCACGACGCGCCCCTGGACGCGCGTGCCGTCGACGTACGTGCCGTTGCGGCTGCCGAGGTCGCGCACGGTCCAGCCGCCCTCCGCGCGCTCGAGCCGTGCGTGCTCGCGCGACACCGAGGTCGCGAGGATCACAAGCTCGCCCTCGTGGTTTCGCCCGATGCCGGTCTTCGCGGCCAGCGCGTGCGCCGCGCCAAAGCCATCCACCACCCAGGCCTCGGCGTCGGTGGCGTTCACCGCGGAGCGCACGTGATCCGCGATCAACCCATCACACGGCGCTACGTCCTGCGCGCAGGACCGGCACAGTGCGCCGACCTCCAACCCCGCACCGCAGAAGAGACACCCCATGACGGAGCATCGAACCACCAACGGCGGGCATCCACAAGTGGCCCCTAGTACCAGGACCGGATCCCGAGCAGATAGCGAATCGCGCCGAACGGTTCCGTCTCGAGACCGAAGGTGGCGACGAAGTCGTGCGGATCGGAAAGCTCCCGGGTGTACGAGGCGACGAATCGAACGCCGATCGTGTAGCGAGTGTCGCCCTTCGGCCCGGAGAACAGCTTCCACGGGGCGAGGTAGCCGTAGGCCACCTGCGCGGTGACATGCTCGGTGTTCGCGCCGGCGCGGAGCAGCAGCACGCCCTGTCCCTTGTAGAGGAACATGTCGATGGACTTCGGCACCCGCTGGATCGCGAGCTCGCCACCCACGACGATGTCGTGGATTCCGCGGATCTCGAGCCACGGCCCGACGCGGACGTCGCCTCCCGCTCCGACCGCGATCGTCGCCTCCGCGCCGAACCCCACCTCGTACGCGGCCTCCTGCCCCGTCCGTTCGGGCGGTGGCGTGGTGCTGCGCGCGGTGATGCCCGCATGTTCAGGCTGCCAGCCGAAGCCGAGGCGGAACCAGGTGGACCAGTCGATCGCCGGCCGGTGCGGCTCCTCCTCCACGAGCTGCGGAGGCGGGTGGGCCGCTGCGGTGCCCGCGGCGAGGAGGAGGACCAGGGCCGCGAGCATGCGCACGCCTCCTCGAACGCCTCAGGCGACCAAAGGATCCATCCTCGTGCATTGTCCTGCCGGTTCGGTGAGTTGACAGCCTCGGCCGCGACAACGTAGCCAGGTACGACGCATGCGGAGGATCCTGCTCCTGTTCGCGCACCCGGTCCTCGAGCGGTCGCGGGTCAACCGTCGGCTCCTCGAGTCGGTGCGCGACCTGGTGACGGTCAACGACCTCTACGAGGTGTATCCGACCATGTCGATCGACGTCGCGCGGGAGCAGGAGCTGCTGCTCGCGCATGACGTCGTCGTGTTCCAGCACCCGTTCTACTGGTACTCGTGCCCGGCGATCCTCAAGGAGTGGCAGGACCTCGTGCTCGAGCACGGCTGGGCCTACGGCAAGGGCGGCACGCATCTGCGCGGCAAGATCACCCTCAACGCGATCACCACCGGTGGCCCGGAGGCCGCGTATCACAAGGAGGGCTACAACCGGTTCACGATCCGCGAGCTGCTCTCGCCGTGGGATCAGACCGCGCACCTGTGCGGCATGCGGTTCCTCGCGCCGTTCGCGGTGCACGCCGCGCTCAAGGTCACGAGCGACGCGGATCTCGGGGACTCGCGCGGCCGCTATCGCCGGCTGCTCGAGGCCCTGCGCGATGACCGCATCGATCTCGACCGCGCGGCCGCCGCGCAGAACCTCGCGCTCGAGCTCGACGGCGTGATGGCACCGCGGGAGGTCGCATGAGCGACAGCATTCTGTTCCAGGCGTTCATCTACCTCGCCGCGGCGGTGGTGTTCGTTCCGATCGCGAAGCGGCTGGGGCTCGGCGCCGTGCTCGGCTACCTGATCGGCGGCGTGATCATCGGACCGTACGTGTTCGGCTTCATCGGCACCGAGGGCCACCACGTCATGCACTTCGCCGAGTTCGGCGTGGTCATGATGCTGTTCATCGTGGGCCTCGAGCTGCGTCCGGCGCTGCTGTGGCAGCTCCGCAAGCCGATCCTCGGCACCGGCGGACTTCAAGTCCTGCTCACCGCGCTGCTGGTCGGCGGCGCGGCGATGGCGTTCGGCGTGCACTGGAAGCCGGCGATCGCGGTCGGCCTGACGTTCGCCTCGTCGTCGACGGCGATCGTGCTCGCCACCCTCGCCGAGCGCGGCCTGTTGAAGACGGCGGGCGGGCAATCAGCGTTCAGCGTGCTCCTGATGCAGGACATCGCCGTGATCCCCACGCTCGCGATCTTCCCGCTGCTCGGCGTGGCCGCGGTCACCCAGGTCACCGACGTGACCTCCGAAGCCGGGCGCCCGGCGTGGCTGTCGGGCTTGTTCGTCCTCGGTGCGGTCGCCTCGGTGGTCGCGGTCGGCCGGTTCGTGGTGCGTCCGCTGTTCCGGTTCCTCGCCGGCGCGCAGCTCCGCGAGTCGTTCACGTCGGCGGCGCTGATGATCGTGATCGGCATCGCGCTCCTGATGCAGCAGGTCGGGCTCTCGCCGGCCCTCGGGACGTTCCTCGCCGGCGTGGTGCTCGCGGATAGCGAATATCGTCACGAGCTCGAGACCGACATCGAGCCATTCAAGGGCCTGCTGCTCGGCCTGTTCTTCTTCTCGGTCGGAGCGCAGATCGACTTCGCGCTGATCGGCTCCGCGCCGCTCACCATCACCGGGATCGTGCTCGGCACGATGACGCTCAAGCTGATCGCGCTCTACGTCCTCGGCCGGACGTTCAAGCTCGACCGGCCCGCGCGCTGGCTGCTCGCGTTCTCGCTCGCGCAGATCGGCGAGTTCGCGTTCGTGCTGCTCTCGTTCGGCGTTCAGAATCACGTGTTCTCCGAAGCCTTCGCGAGCCCGCTGGTGGCCGCGGTCGCGATCTCGATGGTGCTGACGCCGCCGATGTTCATCATCCTCGAGCGCTACGTGCTGCCCCGCGTGACCGACCGGGGCGACGAGCGCCCGCAGGACGAGGTCCACGACGATCACGAAGCTCCGGTCGTGATCGCGGGCTACGGCCGGTTCGGCCAGATGGTCGGCCGCATCCTGCGTGCGAACCGGATCCCCGTGACCATCCTCGACCTCGATCCCGAGATGGTCGACGTGCTCGGCCGGCTCGGCATCAAGGTCTACTACGGCGACGCCTCGCGGGTCGATCTGCTCCACGCGGCCGGCCTGTCGCACGCGCGGCTGTTCGTGCTCGCCGTCGACGACAAGGCGGAGGCGACGAAGATCGCCGAGAACGTGCGCCAGCATTTTCCGAAGATCCCGATCATCGCGCGCTGCCGCGATCGGCAGCACTACTGGGAGCTGCGCGCGCTCGGCGTGAAGAGGGTGTTCCGCGAGACGTTCTCGTCGGCGTACGAGACCGGCATCGAGGCGCTGATCCAGCTCGGCTATCGCGCGCACACCGCGCACCGGCTCGCCCGCAAGTGGCGCGACCACGAGGAGCAGGTGCTCGAGGATCTCGGCGAGCTGTGGGGCAAGGACCGCGAGAGCTACTTCCAGAGGGTCCGCACCGGCATGGACGAGGCCGAGCGCCTCATGCGCGACGAGGATCCGCAGGTCTACGACGAGCGCGACGCCGGGTGGGACAACGAATCCCTGCGCGCCGATCGAAACATCGACGAGCAGTCCGACGCGGCGGAGAACTAGCCGGGACGGCTAGAAGAACACGCTGAGGTGCACGTCGAACCGGTTCGCGATGCCGGGCGTCGTTCCCCGGTACAGCGTCTTCCAGTAGAGATACTCGAGCCCGAGCTGGAGCGATGACTTCGGCTGGTAGCGCAGCGCGCCCCACGCGGTGCCGTTCGCCGACCGCCCGCCGGTCATCACGTCGTCCTTGAACGCGAAGTCGCCCGACCCGCCGACGGCGAGCTGGTGGCGCGCCGTGGGCTGCAGCGTGAACTCGAGCCAGCCGCCGACCGAGCGCACCGGCTTGTTCGTCATCGGGTTGATGCTCTGCCCCACCGCGCCGCCGATGTCCGCGGCGTTGCTGCCGCCGTAGACCTCGGCGGTCCACTTCACGATCGGGCTCGGCACCTGGATGTGCGCGCCGATCGATCGCGACGGGTAGCGCTTGCCGTCGGCCAGCTCCTCCCGCGCGACGTGGCCCCACACGCCGAGAAGGATCATCTGGCCGCGGCGCATCGGCTGGCGCAGCTCGATCAGGCCCTGCAGCATCGGTGTGCCCGACGCCATCCCGTCGATCTGACCGTCGCCGTCGAGGTCGCGCTGGTCGAGCGTGCCGGTGGCCGCGGCGGCGATCGCGATGCGCACGTTGTCGATGGGTAGTGCCGAGAGCCGGACCTGCGGGCGGCGATCGCCGGTGTTGCCCGCGAACAGCAGCTGCGTGTCGTTCTGCACGCTCGGATAGAGCGGCGAGATCAGGTCCCACGTCTGACCGGCCAGGATCTCGTACTTGTGGCGTACGGTCACGGTCGCGTACGCGTGGCGGAGCCGGATCACGTTGGTCCCCGTGCCCCCGCCGAAATCGATCTCGAGCTTGCCCTCGCCCATGAAGTGACCGTTCTGGTCGAGCTGCCACTCGTCGATGCCGAGGCCCACCTGGGACAGCGCCGGAGTCATCGTCAGCTCTCCATCCATGTGGCCGCTCGCGGGTTCCTGCTCGACGAACAGCGGCGCATGGATGTCAGACATCCGCGAATCGTCGGCGAGAATATCGAGCCGGGCCGAGCCATAGATCGAGAGCGGCGGCGCCTCGTCCTCGTCAGCGGCCGCCACCGTGGGCAGGAAGGGAACGAGCGTCGCGAGAACGAGGAGAGGCTTCCGCATCCGAGCCCAAACGCGCTGCCGGCAATTTCGATCCAAGGAAACCAGATCGTCGGTGTCGCCCAGGCGTTGAACGACTCGCGCCATCTCGACGCCTGAAGGCGCCAAAAGGGGCCACTCCGTGATCGGTCAGCCGATAATTTGGGCCATCCGACGAATCTGTGAGTGGGTGCAGCCATTTAGGTCCTTGCGTCCGCCGGGATTTCACGGGAGCCTGATCCGGCGTGGCTGTACTTGTTCAGGGGCAGGTGCGTGATCGGCCGTGGGGCCAAACCCTCGGCGCGCTCGGTCTACGTGCGCTGACCGGTCAGCTCACGCTACACGCGGACGACAAGGACTACGCGATCGCGTTCGAGCTTGGCGGCGTGATCGGCGCGTGGTCGCCGAACGCCAGTGACTCGGCGCCGCGCGTCGCGCTCACCAATCACCTGTGCTCGTCCACCGCGGTCGCGCAGATCGCGCGGAGGATCGCGGCGCAGCCGGAGCGCGACGAGGTCGACGTCGTCACCGAGATGGCGCGGCTCACCGACGATCAGGTGTCGCTCCTGCGCGAGAAGCTGGTGGCCCAGCGCGCGGCACGCACGTTCTCCGTCGATGACGGCACGTTCACCGTCGAAGACGAGATCACGCTCCCGATCATTCCCGGCAACGCGATCGATATCCGATCGGTGGTCTATCTCGGGGCCCGCATGAACCTCTCTGAGACGAATCTCGGTGAGGGCCTGCGTCACTTCGGCTCGTACTTCGCGATCAAGCGCGACGCGGCTGACCTCCTCGACCGGTTCGGGTTCTCCGACGCGGAGCGCACGGTCCTCGTCGAGCTCCGCGCCGGCACCAGCTTGCACGAGCTCGAGGCCGCGCATCGCGACATCGATCCCCGCATGGTGCAGGCCGTGGTGTACGCGCTGTTCGCGTGCGGCGCGTGCGAGATCTCGCAGGCGCCCGCGATGCCGCGCGCGGCGACCGTGCAGGTCCCCGGCGCCAAGCCGCGCGCACCGAGCGCGCCGCCTGCCCTGCCCGCTGGGTACGCGCGCCCCGAGTCCGCACCGTACGGTCCGTTCGTCCCGGGCATGTCGCAGGATCGCGTCGACGGCGCTCGGGTCTCGCGCGCCGACTCCGAGGGCCTCGACCTTCCGGATCCGGCGGCAGCGGCTCGACCTGCATCGTCCGCTGCCGCCCGAGGATCTGTCGCTCGAGTTCGAGGACGAGCCGGCGCCGAGGGTCGACTTACGCGATCCGCGCTGGTCCGATCCGCCGGCCGCCCGCGATCCGCGCGCGCCGCGCCCGTCGCAGCCGCCGCTCGATCTCAAGAACCCGCGGCCGCCGACCGAGGG
>JBBRED010000144.1:0-19480 GCA_038203335.1 Haliangiales bacterium
CTGGAGGAAGCCGCCGAGCTCTGCGCGCTTGAAGAAGCCCGCGACCTCGGGGCCCTTCGTCGCCACCTCGAGCAGCTTCGCGCCCTCGAAGTAGTGCGCGCTGTGGAAATCGCCGAGCACCGTCGGCACCGGCGACAGGGCGTTGGTCTCCTGCGCGATGCGGGCGAACGCGATGCGCTTCACGGCGTTCCCGGGCGCGAGTACATCTCGGCCATCACCTTGCGCACCTGGCGCGCCACGAACATGCGGATCGGCATCTTCGCCGCCATGCCGTACATCGGCGCGCTTCCGCTCTTCGCAAGCGACGGGTCGCTGCGCACCTCGGCCACGCACGCGCGCAGGTCCGCGAGGTATTCGTCCACCACCGGCCCGTGGTTCGCGGTGACCGTCAGGTGGATCGACGCAGGCTTGTGCTGGCGATCGATGGTCCAGCCGCGCAGCTCCATGCGATCGGCGATCGCGTACGCGTTCATGCCGATGGCCGAGTACGAGACGATGGTCGCGTCCCCCTTGCCGAGGAGCGCGAGCCCGGGAATCGCCTCGATGCCGCGGCGAAATCGATCGGCCGCGTCGAGCGCCTGCTTCGCGAGCTCGATGTAGCCGTGCTCGCCGAGCGAGTTGAGCGCGGCCCATGCGGCGGCGATCGGGCCACCGGGGCGCGTGCCGATCAGCGTCGGCGACGCGTAGATGCCGCCCGGGAAGTCCGTGGCGACGAAGATCTGGTGCTTCATCTGGTCCATCGAGCGCCAGATCAGGACGCTCGCGCCCTTCGCGGCGTAGCCGAACTTGTGGAGGTCGGCGCTGATCGAGGTCACACCCGGAACGCGGAAGTCCCAGCGCGGGATGCGGCGGCCGAGCTTCTCGATCCACGGCAGCACGAACCCACCGACGCACGCGTCGACGTGCAGCGGGATCTTGTGCTTCATCGCGATCTCGCCGAGCTCGGCGATCGGATCGATCACGCCGTGCGGGTACTGCGGCGCGGAGCCGACGATCCCGATGGTGCGCCACGAGATCGCCTTCTCCATCTTGCGAACATTCGCGCGAAGGTCATCGCCGATCGCGACCTTCTTGAGCTTGATGCCGAAGTAGTGCGCCGCCTTGTCGAACGCGGGGTGCACCGTGGTCGCGACGACCAGCTCGGGGAACAGGATCCAGGGCCGCTCGCGGCGCGCACGATCGCGATACGCGGCGACCGCGCAGAGGATCGATTCCGTGCCGCCGGAGGTCACGGTGCCGACCGCACCCGCGCAGTGAAACAGCTTGCCCGTCATCTCGATGATGTCGGACTCCATCTGCTTCAGCGAGCCGAACGCCATCGGGTTCAGGAGGTTCGTGCTCGCGTAGAGCGCGTGCGCGCGCTGCATCAACTTCTCGTGCGCTTCGCCGGCCGGGCCGGGTACGTGATACACGAGCGAGAACACGCGGCCCTCGCGCCACTTCGTGTCCTTCGCCTTGCGCTGCTCGAGGTCGGCGAGGATGTCGTCCGCAGAACGGCCGATGCGCGGGATCGTGCTCATAGCTTTGCCTCGAGAGAGAGCGTGAAGATGTTGTTCGATCCGCTGCCCTTGAAGTTCGATGGCGGCGTCGTCGTGGAGTCCTTCACGTCGGGGATCAGATAGAAGTAGTGGACGAAGCTCGCCCCGAGCCGGAACTGTCCGAACGTGTAGCGCGTGCCCATGTGGAGCGCCGGGTGCGAGAAGCTCGGCTGATCCAGCGTGACGGTCGATGATGGAGCGGGCGAACGGTCGAACTGCGCACCGAGCATGAGGTCGAGCTTCGGCGCCTGCGGCAGGTCGTGCACGCGTACGCCGCCGGAGACCTCCCACGAGTCGTGGTAGTTCTTCTTCGTCTCCAGCTTGTCGACGATCGCGATGCCGGTGACATCGGTGAGCTGGGTCTTGTACTGGCGATACAGCCAGTAGCGGAACTCGGTCCCGATCTCGACGTTCGGGTGGACGTCGAAGCACAGGCCGGCGTAGGCCGACCACGGGATCATCTGGGCGGTCTTCTGGGTGCCGATCAACTTGTCGCCCGGGACCTGGGCGTCGTCGGAGAACGTGATCTCGACGGGGCCCTCGAGCGTGGCGTCGACGCGGCCGTTGAACGTGAAGCCGTACGAGACCTTCGGGTGCGGACGCCCGAACGCCGAGACCTGCCACGTCGGCGCCCACGCCTTGCCGTCGAGCACGAGCTCGGGCTTGGTGCCCGCGTACTTCGAGAGGTCGGCGCCGTTGATGATCGGATACACGTAGCGCTTGCCGTGGATCCGGAAGTTGATCACGCCGACCGAGGCACCGACGTTGAGCGCCTCGTTGATCTTGTACGCGCCGGCGATCCGGGCTTCCGGCGCGATCACGTAGCCATCGATCAGGTGGTAGTGCGTGACGGCGTTCTCGTCGAACGCGGCACCCTGCGCGTTACCGACGAACAGCGACGCGCCGAGCACGAGCTTGTCGGGGATGATCTCTCCGGTGACCGCCAGCATCGGAATGACGCCCATCGCGCGGCTCGGCCGGATCGCTTTGTAGTAGCCGTCGCTCTCCGGCATCGTCTGCAAGAACTCGTCGCTCCGGTCCCACGGCGCGAGCTGGAACTCGGTGCTGATCAGGGCGAGTCCGGCGGACGCGTAGATGTTCCAGCCGTGCTGGAGGATCAGCCCCGCGGGGTTGTGGACGATCGCCGACGGGTCATCGGGACGGCCGACGATCGAGCCCATCGCGGTGCGCCGCACGCCGATCTCGGGGATGCCGAATCCGCCCGCCTGCGCGGTGGTCGCGGCTGCCACGACGAGGCCAAGTGCGATGCGGAACGACATGCTCGCAATCTGCAGGAATGCGCCTCAGCGCGCCAGAGCGATCCGAGCCTTGGCAGAAACTATCCCCCCGGGATGACAGGGTATCTTCCCCAGCGATGCCGATCAGCGACAAGGACCTCACATGGCTGCTCGGCGCCCGCAGCCGGGGCCATGACTACAAGATCTTCCGGACCCACTTCGTGGAAGGCCGGCACGGCGGAAAGACCATCCGGTTCTCGCTGATCGAGGCGGTCGACTGGGTCAACGTGATCGCCCTGACCACGGATGATCGCGTGGTCATGATCCGCCAGTACCGGCCCGGCATCGATCGCGTGTGCATGGAGATTCCCGGCGGCATGGTCGATCCGGGCGAGGACGCGCGCGCGGCGGCTGCTCGCGAGCTCGCGGAGGAGACCGGATATGCGGCGCGCGACTGGCGGCTGCTCGGCACGGTCGCGCCGAACCCGGCGATCCAGAACAATCGCCTGCACAGCTATCTCGCGCTCGATGCGGAGCCAGGCGCGGGCCAGCGGCTCGATGGCAACGAGGTGCTCGCCGTGGACCTCATTCCGCTGCCCGAGGTGCAATCGATGCTGCGCTCCGGCCAGATCGACCACGCGCTCGTGATCAACGCGTTCGCGCATCTCGCTCTCGCGCAGACAACACTCCGCCGTCCGTAGCTGTAAGATGCGCCCCTATGCCGCCCAAGACCTCCTGCGCTGTCACCGCCGCTCACTTCGCCGAGAAGGCCGAGCCGCTCAAGATCACGATCAACGGCCAGGACATGCTGGCCGAGGTCAAGGCGTTCTCGACCGGCAGCTTCGGCTGGTACCTCAATGGCAAGACCGTGATCTCGATCGACGGCAAGGCCGTGTCGGTGCAGATCGGCATGAACATGACGGTGGTCGGTAGCAAGGAAGCCGCGCGCGAATGAGTACGGGGACGAGCACGAGGATCAGCGAGGTGCTCGCGGGGAGCGTAGAGGTCGGATCGAAGGTCACCATCGAGGGCTGGATCCGCACGCGCCGTGACTCCAAGGCCGGGCTGTCATTCCTCGCCGTCCACGACGGCAGCTGCTTCGATGCGCTGCAGGTCGTGGCGCCGCAGGAGCTCGCGAACTATCAGGCCGACGTCCTGCGGATCACCACCGGCTGCGCCGTGCGCTGCACCGGGGAGCTGGTCGCGTCGCAGGGCAAGGGCCAGAGCGTGGAGGTCCGCGCGGACGTGGTCGAGGTCGTAGGCTGGGTCGACGATCCGGATACGTATCCGATGCAGCCGAAGCGCCACACGCCGGAGTTCCTCCGCGAGGTCGCTCACCTGCGAGCGCGCACGAACATCGTGGGAGCGACCACGCGCGTGCGCCACACGCTCGCGCAGGCGGTGCACCGCTACTTCCACGAGCACGGCTTCTTCTGGATCCACACGCCGATCATCACGGCGTCGGATGCCGAGGGCGCCGGGCAGATGTTCCGGGTGTCCACGCTCGATGCGGCGAACCCGCCGCGCACGCCCGATGGCAAGGTCGACTGGGACAAGGACTTCTTCGGCAAGGAAGCCCGGCTCACCGTGTCGGGTCAGCTCAACGTCGAGACCTACTGCCTCGCGCTGAGCAAGGTCTACACGTTCGGCCCCACATTCCGCGCCGAGAACTCCAACACCCGGCGCCACCTCGCCGAGTTCTGGATGATCGAGCCGGAGATCGCGTTCGCGGATCTCGCCGCCGATGCCGACCTCGCCGAGGACTTCCTCAAGTACATCTTCCGCGCGCTCCTCGCCGAGCGGAAGGACGACATGGCGTTCTTCGAGAAGTTCGTCGACAAGGACTGCCTCACGCGGCTGAACCACATGATCGAGTCGAAGTTCGCGCGCATGGACTACGGCGACGCGATCAAGGAGCTCCAGAAGTCCGGCGAGAAGTTCGAGTTCCCCGTGACGTGGGGCATCGATCTCCAGAGCGAGCACGAGAAGTTCCTCACCGACAAGGTGATCAAGGGACCGGTCGCGGTGATCAACTATCCGAAGGACATCAAGGCGTTCTACATGCGCCAGAACGACGACGGAAAGACCGTCGCCGCGATGGACGTGCTCGCACCCGGCATCGGCGAGATCATCGGCGGCAGCCAGCGCGAGGAGCGCCTCGAAGTGCTCGACGCGCGCATCGAGCAGATGGGCCTGCACGTGAAGGACTACTGGTGGGACCGCGACCTCCGCCGCTACGGCACCGTGCCGCACGCCGGCTTCGGTCTCGGGTTCGAGCGCGCGATCATCTACGCGACCGGCATCGAGAACATCCGCGACGTGATCCCGTTCCCACGCGCTCCCCGGCAGGCGGAGTTCTAGTGGCCGACTGGGTGATGGCCGTCGAGCGTGCGTACGTCGCCGCCGCGACGGGCACGCCCGGGACCGGCGACGTCGACGACGATCTGCGCGCGCGCGGGGTCGCCGCCGCCGGTGCCGTTGCCTCTCGCTACCTCGCCGTTGGCACGCCGCGCAGCCTCGGCCTCGTCGTGCACGGAGCGGACTCCACGGAGGCGGCGGCGCTGTCGCACGCGGCGCACGCCACGTGGTTCGCGCCGCGCGACCTCCGGGTCAGCGGGCTCGGCGCGGATGCCCTCGCCCACTCGCTCGGTGGCCACGTGGTGCCGCTCGAGGAAGCGCTCGCGTGTGACATCGTCTGCGTGCACGCGCCGATCGCGATCGCCGCCGCGCAGCTCCGGCGCGGCACGCACGTCAACGTGCTCGTCCCCGCCACGCTCGACGACGACCTCACGAAGCTCGCCACGATCACGCACGAGATCCCCGGCCTCGGCGCGCTCGCCGCCGGCCTGGTCGATGGCCGTCAGCTCGACGAGCTCACCGTGTTCGTGATCGGCGACGCCGCGATCGCGATCCGCGCGCTGTCGATCTAGCTCAGGCCGGAAAGCCGTTCGCGCGCAGCCACTGCTCGAGGCGCGCCGCGAAGATCAGATCGATCACGGTGAGCGCCTTTGCATCGTGCGTGTGGATCGCGAGCGTGAGGCCCGCGTACTCCAGCGTGATCGTCGGATGATGATCGAGCTCGTCGGCGAGCGCTCCGGCGTACGCCGCGACCGCACCGGTCTTCGTCATCGGGCCGGGCAGCTCGAGCCTCAGATCGGGCGGCACCACCGTCCACCGCGTGCCGAGCGCTGCGAGCTCCTCCGTGATCTCGCCCGCCGACAGTCCGGTCTTGCTGATCGTGTGGTTCGCGAGGGTCTCGAGCGTCGACATCGCCCGACGCTATCACTTCAGCTAGGCTCGCGGCATGAACGTCTACGACCTCACGGTCCCGCAGCTCATCAAGATGTTGAAGAACGTGGATCGCTGGCTCGAGACCGCGATCCAGCACGCCGAGAAGAAGAAGTTCGACGTCAATCATCTGATCAGGTTCCGCCTCGCACCGGACCAGCTCTCGTTCGATCGCCAGATCCAGACGATGTGCGACAACGCGAAGTTCATCGCGGGCCGGTTGACGGGCAAGGAGTGGCCGGCGCACCCCGATACCGAGACCACGTTCGAGCAGCTGCGCTCCCGCATCGCACTCGTCATCACGTATCTCGATACGTTCAAGCCCGAGGACTTCGCCGGCGCCGAGGACCGCAAGATCTCGCTGCCCTGGATGGAGGGGAAGTGGATGCGCGGGGACGAGTACGTCACCCAGTTCGCGCTCGCGAACTTCTACTTCCACACCGTCACCGCCTACGCCATCTTGCGCAACAACGGCATCGACCTCGGCAAACGGGACTACATCGGCGGCGTTCCGATGCGCAGCTAGCCCCGAACGGGGCTATCATCGCCGCACGCATGGCGGTCGCGCCTGGACTTCGCGTCGGTCGCTACGAGGTCCTGTCCAAGCTGGGCCAGGGTGGCTTCGGCATCATCTATGTCGGGCGCGATACCGAGCTCGATCGCGACGTGGCGCTGAAGTTCCTGCGCCCGGAGCATGTCACGCGGCCCGACGTGGTCATGCGCTTCCTTCAGGAGGCGCGCTCGGCCGCGAAGATCAACCACCCCGGCATCGTCACGGTGTTCGAGTGCGGTCAGGTCGCCGGCACGAACACGCGCGCCGACGGCACCGTGTACATCGCGATGGAGTTGCTCGCGGGCGAGAGTCTGTCGCAGCGGTTGAAGCGCGAGCGCCTGCTGCCTCCCGCCATCGCGCTCGGCATCACGCGCCAGCTGTGCGCCGCGCTCCAGGCCGCGCACATGGCGGGCATCGTTCATCGTGACCTCAAGCCCGACAACATCATGCTGGTCCCGGATCCCGCGATGCGCGACGGCATTCGCGTGAAGATCCTCGACTTCGGCGTCGCGAAGCTCGCCGACGGTCAGTTCGGACCGAGCGGCGGCGTGCGCACGCACTCGGCGATGGTGCTCGGGACGCCGACGTACATGTCCCCCGAGCAGTGCAAGTCGAGCGCGAAGGTCGATCACCGCAGCGACATCTACGCGCTCGGTTGCATCCTCTACGAGCTGCTGTGTGGAGCGCGCCCGTACGATGGCGATGCGGGCGAGCAGATCGCGAAGCATCAGCTCGCTCCGGTGCCGGTCGCGCGCGCGGTCAACCCCGACATTCCGGTGAACCTCGACGCGCTCGTCACGCAGATGCTCGCGAAGACGCCCGACGAGCGACCGGGCTCGATGGAGTTCGTCGACGAGGCGCTCGCGGCGTTCGAGCGCGCACCTACGCAGCCGGTGGCCCTCGCGGCCGGTCGGCCGGTCTCGCAGGCTCCCGCGCCCTCGGGCACGGTCGCGACCTACTACGAGGCCGAGCAGGCGCCGACGAAGGTGACCGCTGCCCCGCCGCTCTCCAGCCGCACGCTGATCGGCGGCGCGGTCGGCGTGATCGCGCTCGGCGTGCTGCTCGGCGTGGTGTGCACGCGGACCAGTGGCTCGTCCGAGACGAAGACGCCTGTCGCGGTCGTACGCGAGGACGCCGGCGTGGTGGCGAGCACTCCGCCCCCCGACGCCGCCGTCGAGATCCCGACGACGCCCGATCCGGCGCTCGTGGTGCCGACCATCGACGACCTCAAGATCGAGTGCCTCAAGCTCGTGGCCGAGAAGCAGTGGGCGAACGTCGTGACGTGCACCGACCGCCTCGCGACCGCGGATCCGGACATGGCGAAGTCGCTACGCGCGAAGGCCATCATGGAGAACAAGGCGGAGACCGCCACCCGCAAGGTGGCGGAGGCGATCCGATCGAACAAGCTCAGGATCGCGAAGCTCGAGCTCGACAAGATCCCGAGCGACTCGGTCTATCGCATGCAGGCCACCGACGCATACGAGGCCGCCGTTCCGAGCACGACCACCACCGCGCCGAAGCAGCCCACGATGACGAGCTGCGATGCCTCCGGCCCCCGCGCGAAGGGCGAAGCCGCGGAGAAGGCCGGCATGCCCGCCGCCGCGCTCACCGCGTTCGAAGCATCCCTCGCCTGCGTGGACGACGCGGACGTTCGCGTCCTCGCGTTCAAGGCGGCATGCGGAAGCAAGAACAAGCCGAAGGCGCTCCACTACTGGCCGCTGCTCACCGGCAACGCGGGCGAGATGGTTCGCGGCATCTGCACCCGCAACGGCATCACGCTGACCGCGGCCTGCGATGCGGACGCGCTGGCGGCGAAGGGCCAGGACCACCTGCAGACCGGCATGGACGCGGCCGCGCTCGCCGCGTTCGAGGCCTCGATGAAGTGCCGGCCGGATGAGGGCTTGTTGCGGCTCGCCTTCATGGCGGCGTGCCGCAGCAAGAACGAGGTCAAGGCGAAGTACTACTGGAGCAAGGTGCCGCCGGCGACCAGCGACGGACTCCGTGCCATCTGCACGCGCAACAACATCGTGCTCTCCGAACCCCCGTGCAATGCCGATGCGCTGCGCGACAAGGGCCAGGACTATCTCCAGACCTCCCGGGACGGCGACGCGCTGGCCTCGTTCGAGGCCTCGATGAAGTGCCGCCCCGACGCCGGCCTGTTGCGCCTCGCGTTCATGGCGGCGTGCCGGTCGTCCAACGGGCCGCGGGCCCGCTACTACTATCCGAAGCTCCCGACGGCGACGACCACGGGCATCGTGCAGATCTGCGTGCGCAACGGCGTCACGCTCCCGTGATCACCAGTGCGCCTGGGTCGCGCCGATGAACGCGTACGGATAGCCGAGGTCGAACGCCGACGCCTTGTCGAGCACCTCGAGGTGCTTCGCCGACAGCTCGAGGTCCGCGCCCGCGAGGTTCGCATCGAGCTGCTCGATCGTGCGCGCACCGAAGATCACCGAGGTGACCTGCGGCTTCGCGAGCAGCCACGCGAGGCTGACCGCCGACGGCGTGGCGCCGGTCTCCGTCGCCACCGCGCGCACGGCATCCATGATCGTCCAGTTGCGCGGCACGTCGAAGCGCGCGAAGCGCTCGGCCTTCTCGCCGAGCCGGGTGCCGGTCGGCGGGGGCTTGCCTTGCTCGAACTTGCCGGTGAGAAACCCGCCCGCGAGCGGCGACCACGGGAGAATCCCGAGGCCCTCCTCGCGGCACAGCGGCACGTGCTCGCGCTCGAGGTCGCGCACGAGCAGGTTGTACTGGGCCTGCAGCGTGACGTAGCGGGACACGTGGTTCGTCTTCGCGAGCCACAGCGAGTCCATCAGGCGGTAGGCCGCGTAGTTCGAGCAACCGATGTACTGCACCTTGCCGGCGCGCACGAGGTCATCGAGCGCGCGGAGGGTCTCCTCCTCGGGCACCGTGATGTCCTGCATGTGGATCTGATAGAGGTCGATGCGGTCGGTCTTGAGGCGGCGCAACGAATCCTCGCAGCACTTCGTGATCCGGTAGCGCGAGGCCCCGGAGCGGTTCGGGCCGTCGCCCATCGTGAACCGGAACTTCGTGGCGAGGACGATCTTGTCGCGCGCCTTGCGCTTCTCGATCCAGTTGCCGAGCACGCGCTCGCTGAGCCCATCCTGGCCGTAGACGTCGGCCGTATCGATGAAGTTGATGCCCTTCTCGAGCGCCCGATCGAGGACGGCATGGGCCGTATCCTCGTCCGAGCCGACCTTGTGCATGAACGACTTCTCGTCTGCCTCGCCGAACGTCATGGCGCCGAGGCACAGGCTCGAGACCTTCACGCCCGCGGCCCCCAGGTTGCGGTATTTCATGACCAAACCCTAGCGCAACCCTGAGCAGAAGATGCTTCCGCCGGGGCCGGGTTCGAGCTATCAAGCTGACGATGTCGTCCGTCGCTGAAGCCGCCGCCAAGTCGTGGCGCCGCATCTACTTCAACGCGCCGGCGATCCCGTACTGGGGCGTCCACATCCTCGCCATCGTCGGCATCGCGATCACCGGCTTCTCGTGGTGGGGCGTAGCGCTCGCGCTGGCGCTGTACTGGCCACGCATGTTCTTCGTGACGGGCGGGTACCACAGGTACTTCTCGCACCGCAGCTACAAGACCTCACGGTGGTTCCAGTTCGTGCTCGCCGTCGGCTGCACGCTGACCGCGCAGAAAGGGCCGCTGTGGTGGGCCGCGCATCACCGCCAGCACCACAAGCTCAGCGATCAGCCCGGTGATCTCCACTCCGTGATCCAGCAGGGCTTCTGGTGGTCGCACATGGGCTGGATCCTCTCGAACGATCTCGAGGACACCGATTACTCGCGGATCAAGGACTTCTCGAAGTACCCCGAGCTGCGCTGGCTCAACACGTACTGGATGCTGCCCGCGGTCGCCGCCGGCGTCGTGACGTTCCTCATCGGCGGCTTCTTCGCGCTGGTCTGGGGATTCGCCGTCGCGCAGGTCCTGTGCTGGCACGGCACGTTCACGATCAACTCGCTCTCGCACCTGTGGGGCGGCCGCCGCTACAAGACCGAGGACGACTCGCGGAACAACCCGGTGCTCGCCGTCGTCACCATGGGTGAGGGCTGGCACAACAATCACCACCACTACCAGGTGTCGGCGCGCCAGGGTTTCTTCTGGTGGGAGATCGATGCCACGTACTACGTGCTGCGCACGCTCTCGCTGGTCGGCATCGTGTGGGATCTCCACGGCGTTCCCGCTCACGTCCGCGAGGACGTGGCCGTTCCCGACGAAGCTCCGGCGACGTTCGCCGACGTGGCCTGACGTGCGCTTCCCGCCGGCCAACATGCAGCTGCGTCGCGCGCAGCTCGTGCTGATGCTCGCGGTGCTGATCCCCACGGTGATGATGGCCGCGGTCGGCATCATCTTGCTCGTGCTCGGCAAGGGCGCGACCACCGTCGTCGCCGGCGTGCTCGTGCTGACGTTCTGCACGAGCGGCATCACCGGCTACATCCTGGTGTCGATCTTCGTCGGCAAGGGCGCGTCCCTGGTCCGCGTGCAGAACGACTTCGTGTCGAGCGTCTCGCACGAGCTTCGCACACCCGTGACCTCGATCCGCCTGCTGATCGAGTCGCTCAGCACCGGCCGTCTCGAGGCGGTCGAGCAAGCGACGGTGTTGTCGCTGCTCGGTCGCGAGACGGATCGCCTGGAGGCGCTCGTCGACCGCGTGCTCGAGCTCTCGCGGCTCCAGAGCAGCCACGCGTTCACGCGTGATCGCGTGGATGTAGCGGCGCTGGTCGAGGAGTCGATCGCGGCGTTCGATGCGCTGACGCTGACGAACCCTACGAAGATCGCCGTCGACGTCGAGCCAGATCTCGTCGTTATCGGCGACCGCGCCACGCTGGTGCGTGCGATCGTCAACCTCTTGACGAACGCGTGGAAGTACACCGGAGACGACAAGCAGATCACCGTTACGGCCCATACGGCCGGGCGCCGCATCGAGATCACGGTGGCCGATAACGGCATCGGCCTCGAGAAGGGCGAGCAGCGGACGATCTTCGAACAGTTCAACCGCGGCCGCGCGGCGAGCCATAGCGGCGCGCCCGGCTCGGGGCTCGGCCTCGCATTCGTGCGCGCCATCGTTCGCGGTCACAAGGGCAAGATCGACGTCACCTCCCGCGAGGGTCAGACCGTGTTCCGGATCCGGCTGAAGCGGCGCAAGCGCATGCTCGCACGCACGGCCGCGCGCACCGCGGCGCTGACCGAGGCACATTCGTGAGCGGCCGGGTCCTCATCGTCGAAGATGACGAGGCGATCGCCACGGGCCTCGCGCTCAACCTCAAGCTCGCGGGGCGCCCCACCTCGATCGCGCGCGACGGCGCGGACGCGATCACCCAGATCGAGAACGAGGACTTCTCGCTCGTGCTGCTCGATATCAACCTGCCAAAGAAGAACGGCCTCGAGGTCCTGTCGTCGCTCCGTGCGATGGACAACCTCGTGCCGGTGATCGTGCTCTCGGCGCGCAGCGGCGAGTTCGACAAGGTCGCCGCCCTCAAGCTCGGCGCCGATGACTACGTCACCAAGCCGTTCGCGCTCGCAGAGCTCCTCGCCCGGATCGAGGCCGTGCTCCGCCGGGTGCAGCCGGCGGTCGCGCAACCGGTGCGCGATCCTGCGGGCCCCATGCTCGCGTTCTCCGATGTCGCGATCGACCTGACGCAGCGCCTGGTCACCCGCGCCGGCATCGAGGTGAAGCTGACCCACCTCGAGCTCGAGCTGCTCGCGTTCTTCGTGCAGCACCCCAGCCAGGTGTTCTCCCGCGGCCAGCTGTTCCAGCTCGTGTGGGGCCAGTCGGCGGGCTCGGTCCGCACGGTCGACAACTTCGTCGGCCAGCTCCGGAAGCGCCTCGAGACGAACCCGGAGCAGCCGCGCTACTTCATCACCGTACGCGGTTCAGGCTACCGGTTCGATCCCTGACACGTGGCGACCCGCGCGACACGGATGTCCTGGGAATCCGGCAAGCGTTGACCATGCGCGGCATAAGTCCGCGAATCACCGCAGGGTCCAGTGGCACGACCAGTGCTGTTGCCTACATGCATGAACACTCGACTCCTCTCGCTTTCGTTCCTCGGATGTCCTCTGGCTCTCGCGCTCGTAGCGTGCAACACCGCCGGCGAGCGCGCCGACACCGGTGAGTGCCCCGCCGGCGAGACCTGCTCCGACGCCACGCCGCGCGGCCTCCACTTCATCGGCGTCACGATGGCCGACGAGCTGTTCTCGGGCAACGGCCCCGCCGCGACCGCGATCGGCGGCACGCAGGAGGTCGCGCTCGAGTACGACCGCGGCGACGGCGTCCGCATCGCGCTCGACATGCCGTACGACACCGACGACGACGGCGGTCTCGGCGTCACGGTCGTCAATCACTCGGGCTCGGTCGTCACCGTGAAGGGCGCGCGCAGCCGCTCGAACTACCTCCGCATCCTCGACAAGCAGACGGGCGAGCTGTTCGATCGCTACACGCTGACCGGCGCCGCCGTGAAGCAGATGCGCATCGTCGGGACCGAGTTCGAGTCCCTGCCGAGCAACCGTCCCGAGCTCGTGTTCGCCACCGGCGACCAGGAGATCGGTGTCGCGCTCGTCGGCGACGTCCAGGAGTCGAGCGGTACCAGCTCCGAGCGCATCGTGGATACGTCGATGGTCCTCGACCTCCCCGGCGCCACCCGCACGTCGTGGGACTCGGTCCGCTTGACCAACGCGGTGGTCGGCACGTATCCGCTCCTGGTCACCGCCGGAGACAAGCCCGCGGCCACGCTGCCGGTCGAGATCGTCGCCTCGGCCGATGCGGTGTCGGTGATCGGTCCGCAGCCGACGATTCCGGCGAACTCGCACGAGACCGTGTGCTTCCAGGCCACGAACAACAACCGCTACATCTACGGCCTGACCTGGACGTTCCACACGAACGGCATGACGCGCGTCAACGGCAAGTCCGACATCCTGCGCAACTGCATCTCGGTGTCGTCGGAGGGCATGGCCACCGGCCAGATTCCCGTCACCGCGGCGGCCGGTGGACAGACGCTCACCGTCAACGTCGTGATCGGCGCCGCGGCCCGCGCGGTCGGCGACGTCCCCAGCACCGCCGCGACCGCGCGGAGCGTGCCCACCGCGGGTGACCGCGCCGCCCTCTAGGCGCTACGCTCGGCTCATGGCCGAGACGGTGTTCACGAAGATCCTCAGCGGTGAGATTCCCTGTCACCGCGTGTACGAGGACGATCAGGTCCTGGCGTTCCTCGACATCAATCCGATCGCCCGCGGTCACACGCTGGTGATCCCGAAGGAGCCGGCCGCAACGCTCGACGCTCTGTCGGACGACGCGGCCGCCGCCGTTGGTCGGGTGCTGCCGCGCATCGCGCGCGCGGTGCTCGCGGCGACCGGCACCGTGAACTTCAACCTCCTGCAGAACAACGGCGCCGACGCGCACCAGGCCGTGTTCCACGTCCACTTCCACATCATCCCGAAGCACGATGACGGCACTGGGCTCGGCATCGGCTGGAAGTCCGGCAAGCTCGACGACGGCGGGGAGCTCGCGAAGGCGATCGCGGGCAAGCTGTGAACCGCATCATCCTCGTCGCCGTCGCGTCGCTCGCGCTCGGTGGGTGCCTGATGACCCGCTATCTCGCGCAGGCCGGGTACGGTCAGCTCGAGCTGCTCTCGAAGGCCAGGCCGATCGAGAAGGTGGTCAACGATCCGAACACGCCGCTGCGCACGGCCGTCCTGCTCGCCGAGATCCCCGCGATCAAGCAGTACGGCCGAAGCTACGGTCTCAAGATCAAGCGCAACTACAACACGTACTCCTCGCTCGGCCGCCCGGCCGCGGTGTGGTTCGTGGGCGCGGCCGATCCGGTCGCGTTCAAACCCCTGAAGTGGTGCTTCCCGATCGTCGGCTGCTTCGCGGGCCTCGGCTGGTTCGACGAGGACGATGGCGTGAAGCACAAGCTCGAGCTCGAGGCGAAGGGCTACGACACGATCGTGCGCCCCGCCTCCGCGTACTCGACCGGCGGCTGGTTCCCCGATCCCGTGCTGTCGACCATGCTCGGCGGCGGCGACGACGCGTTCCCCGAGCTCGCGAACGTCATCCTCCACGAGAGCGTGCACGCCACCGTGCTGGTACCTGACCAGCCGTTCTTCAACGAGAGCCTCGCCTCCTACGTGGCCGACACGCTGACCGATCACTGGATCATCGATCGGTTCGGCCGCGGCTCGCCCGAGGAGCTGGCCTGGACACTTGGTCAGGCCATGCAGCTCCATCGCGTGGCCCGCACGCTCGAGACCTATACGCAGCTCAAGAAGCTGTACGAGTCGAACGTGCCGCGCGAGCAGAAGCTCGTGCAGAAGGCGAAGATCATCGACGAGCTGGTCACCGACCTTCGCCTGCGTCGCCGCCCGAACAACGCGTCACTTACGGAAGCGCGTGTCTACAACGGCGGCGCCGCGGCGCTGATCGAGGCGCATCGTGCGTGCGGGGACCTCCGCACGATGGTGCTCACGGCGAAGACGCTGCGGCGGGGCGATTTTGCGAAGACGCTGCAGGACGATCTCGCGCCGATCGGAAAGCTGATCGGTCAGCGCTGCGCGGCGAATCGTCAAAAGCGCGCCTGACGTCATGACCTCTGCAACGCTTCGCGTTGCGGCGCGCCCTCCACTCGTGGACCTCGCTGCCAAAAGTTGGCCCACATCGGGCGCGAGCCGCAGGATCATTTCCTGATGCGGGTGTTTGCCATTGTCGCTGTCGTCCTGAGCCTGGCAACCGTCTCCGAGGCGCGTCCGCGCCGTCATGCGCCCACAAAGAAACGCGTGGCCGTCGACGTGCCGGCGAAACGCGACACCACGCCCACGAAGCGCGAGCCGACGGTTCGCAATCGAGATCGCTCGATCGGCGCGCCGTGGTCCGGTCGCCTCACGTCCCCTGCCCGCCTCCCCGGCGGCGATGGCTACGTGATCCGTCGCCCGTGGCGGAGCTACGGCACGCGCACCACCGTGGATCACATCCGCGAGGCCGTGACCAACACGCTCGAGGTGTTCCCGAAGGTCCACGTGCTCGCGATCGGAGACATCTCCGCCGAGTCGGGCGGCCAGATCACCGAGCACCGCTCGCACCAGTCGGGCCGCGACGTCGACATCGGCCTGTTCTACAAGAAGAAGCCGGCCGGCTATCCCGCAAACTTCGTGCGCGCCACCGAGACCAACCTCGACTCGGCCGCTACCTGGAAGCTGCTCTGGGAGCTCGCGAAGACCTCCACCGAGGAGGGCGGCGCGCAGATCATGTTCCTCGACTACAACGTGCAGGGCATCGTCTACCGCTGGGCGAAGGACCACGACGTCAGCGAGAAGCGCCTCGACCGCGTGTTCCAGTACCCGCACGGGCGCGACTCGGCGAACGGCGTGGTGCGACACTTCCCGAACCACGACAACCACGTCCACGTCCGCTTCAAGTGTCGCGATCGCGACACCGCCTGCCGCTGATCAACGTAAAGTGCGGCGATGAGCATCCTCGACTCCCTCACCGAGCACCTCGACGCGGAAACCCTCGGCAAGGTCGCAGGACCGCTGCAGGACATGCTGAAGAGCGACGGGGTCCACACCGTCCTCGACAAGCTGCACGCCGGCGGACTCGGCGACAAGGTGCAGTCGTGGATCGGCACCGCCAAGAACCTCCCGATCTCCGCGGACCAGATCAACAGCGTGCTCGGCAACGACACCGTCAAGTCGATCGCCGCGAAGGTCGGCATTCCGACCGACAAGGTCGCCAGCGCCCTCGCGCACCTGTTGCCGCACGCCGTCGACAAGATGACGCCCGACGGCAAGCCTCCCACCAAGGACGCGAAGGTCCCCGACGTGAACGAGATCATCAAGAACATGCAGAACGCGACCGCCATGCTGCCGAAGTGACCGCCACGGCGCGGAGGTAACCGCTAGCTGACCGCCACGGCGCCGAGGGTTCGTACGCCGGCACTTCCGTGATTTTTACCGCCAAGCCGCGGAGCCGCGGAGGTCTGGTTTCGACGCGTCGCGGACTCCCGATCGAGATCGCGAGCGCTCTGCAGTCGATTTGCTCAAGGCTGCTCGGGCGACGACAGCAGGACGTACGCGTTCTCGGGCGGGAGTCCGCGACAGGTAGAAAAAACCCTCCGCGGCTCCGCGGCTTGGCGGTAAGAAAACGGAAGTGCCGGCGTGCGGGTCGCATGGAAGCGCCGGCGTGCGGGCGCTCGGCGCCCTGGCGGTTGGCCCGGCGCTCGGCGCCGTGGCGGTTGGCCCGGCTCTCAGCGCCCTGGCGGTTAGCCCCGGACGCGCCGCAAGAAGTCGCCGGCCTTCGCCACGATACCGTCGCCGTAGAGGGTCTTGATCATCCCCTTGATGCGCTTCGTCGCGTCCTTGGGCTGGCGGAAGCTCATCATGTTCATCGGCAGTGAGAATGCCTGCTCCGCGGTCGACTTCGTGCGCGTGAACTCTCGGATGCCCTCGTCGCCGTGAATGCGCCCGAAGCCGGAGTCGCCGACGCCGCCGAACGGCAGGCTCGGGATGCCCGAGAACGCCATCACCGCGTTCACCGCGGTCATGCCGGCGCGGAGCTTGTCGGCGATGGTCTTCGCCGAGGACTTGCCCGCGAACACCGAGGAGCCGAGGCCGAACGTGGTGTCGTTCGCGAGTCTGATCGCCTCGTCGAGCGAGTCGACGCGCTTGATCGGGATCACGGGACCGAAGGTCTCGTCGCTCATGATCTTCATCTGGTGCGTGACGTCGGTGAGGACGGTCGGCTGGATGAAGTTGCCGCTGATCGCGCTCGAGCCACCGGTGTGGATCTTCGCGCCCTTCGCGACGGCGTCGTCGAGGTGGTCCTTCACGATCGCGACCTGCGCCGGCGAGGTCATCGCCCCGAGGTCGCCGTCATCGCCGCCGACCTTGAGGGCGCGCACGTTCTTCACGACCTCCTCGACGAATCGGTCGTGGATCGCATCGGCGACATAGACGCGCTCGACCGAGATGCAGGCCTGGCCCGCGTTGGTGAGCGCGCCGTAGACGCACGCCTCGGCGGCCTTCTCGACGTCGGCATCCTCGGCGACGATCATCGGATCCTTGCCGCCGAGCTCGAGGAGCACCGGGGTGAGGCGCTCCGAGGCGGCCATCATCACGCGCTTGCCGGTGGCGGCCGAGCCCGTGAACGCGATCTTGTCGACCGCGGACTTTGCGAGCGCCGCGCCGGTCGCGCCGGCACCGGTGACGACCTGGAGCAGATCGGGGAGCGCGAACGTCTTCGCCGCGATCTCGCCGAGCTTCACGGCGAGGAGCGGGGTCAGCTCGCTGGGCTTGAACACGACGGCGTTGCCGGCAGCGAGGGCGTAGGCGATCGAGCCCATGGGCGTGAACAGCGGGTAGTTCCACGGCCCGATCACGCCGATCACGCCGAGCGGGTGATAGCTGATGGTCGCGCGAAAGTTCGCGAGCACGCCCGACGACACCTTCTTCGTCGCCATCGCCGTCTCGGCGCGCGAGGCGGCGTGCTGCACGTGCGACAGCGCCATCATGACCTCGACGTACGCCTCGAGCAGCGGCTTGCCGTTCTCCTCGTGCATGAGCATCGCGAGCTCGTCGGCGTGCGACGCGATCGCCTTGCGGAACGCGGTCAGCTCCTCGCTGCGCGCCTCGAACGACAGCGCGCCCCACGCCTTCGCGGCGACGCGGGCGCGCGCCACGGCGGCATCGACCTCCGCGGCGGTATGTACGGGGACCGTGCCGACGACGGCGCCGGTCGCCGGGTTGTAGCTGGACAGGCGATCGGTGGTCTGGGTGCTGGTCGCGGTAGCCATGGCCGGACCATGGCACCTGGCCCCGCCCGTCGTCGAGCCGGAAACGCCTGGCTCGAGGTAGTGGAGTGGCCTCAGTACATCATGATGGCGACGACGGCGCCGGCCGCGCCGAGCACCAGGAACAGCGCGAGCAGGATCCAGGCCCGGTTCGAGCGGATCTTGTAGTCGGCGAGCTCGTTCGACAGCCCGGTCGAGGTGCCGCCGGCCTGGCTCACCGGCGTGGTGATCCTCTGATTGACGCTGGTGCTCCAGCCGAGCCGCGGATCATCGACGAGCGGCTGCGCGCCGACCTGCGAGATCTCGTCGTTGGGAATCAGCGGGCCAGGCGGGGAAGCCGCGCGTGGCTGCATCGGCATCGGCTGCTGGCCATACATCGGTTGCTGCTCGTACATCGGCTGTTGCGGCTGCTGCGGATACATCGGCGGCTGCGCGTACATCGGCTGCTGCGGCTGCATGTGCGGCGGCGCCTGCGGCGGCGGCGCGGCGCCGGTCAACGTCGCGCCGACGTCGGGCTCGCCGGGCGGGCGCTGGTGGAACTGCGGCTGCGTGATCGGACCCGGGCGCGCGGGCTGCTGGCGCGCGCTCTGCCGTGCTTGATGCGTCGAGTCCGCCTGCTGCCACGCGGCCGCGTCGGCCTCGTGCGCGTGCTGATGCTGCGGCATCTGCACCGGGGCAGCAGGCATGATCCGCGGGGGCACGACCTGGTCGGGTGGCGTCCGCATCGTGTCGGGGTTCTCGCTCTCGGTCTGCGCACGGCGCGCTCCACCGGCGTCGTTCGGCGGCGCGAATGCGCTCGCGACGACCGACGTCTTCTCGTTATCCGTGTCGTCACCTTGCTCGATGCTGATCTCGGTCCTCTCCGACGGATGGGTATCGACCCACGGCTCCTTCTTGCTGCCGAACAGCTGGGTCATGAACCGGCCCATCGCCGTGTTCGACCCGGTCAGCTTCGCGCGCACCGCGAACGCATCGAGCGCCTCGATCAGCTCCTGCGCCGACTGGAACCGAGCGTTCGGATCGTTGGCCATCGCGGTAAGCACGATCGCCTCGAG